>JAPPNV010000222.1 GCA_028818565.1 Rhodospirillales bacterium
TGCCGTTCCGCACCAACCGCTATGTGATCGAGCACCTGATCGACTGGGACCGGATCCCGGACGATCCCGTCTACCGGCTGGTGTTCCCGCAGCGGGGAATGCTGGAAGCCGGCGACTTCAGCCGGATCGCCGATCTCATGACCCGCGAGGCCACGCCGCAGGAAGTCGATAGCGCGGCCACCGACATTCGCACGCGACTCAATCCGCATCCGGCGGGGCAACGCGAGCTCAACATTCCGCAGGAAGAAGGCGAGACATTAGAGGGGCTCCAGCACAAGTATCGCGAGACAATGCTGTTCTTCCCGAGCCAGGGTCAGACCTGCCACGCCTACTGCACCTTCTGCTTCCGCTGGGCGCAATTCGTGGGCGACAAGGAGCTGAAGATCGCGTCAAAGGATGCGGTCAACATGCACCGTTATCTCGCCGACCATCCCAACATCTCGGATGTTCTTTTCACCGGCGGCGACCCGATGATCATGAAGACCCGAGTGATGGAGGGCTATCTCAGGGCCTTCATCGACGATCCGGCGCTGGCCCATGTGCAGAACATCCGGATCGGCACCAAGGCGCTCACCTTCTGGCCGCATCGCTTCGTCCACGACGAGGATGCGGACGATCTGCTGCGGCTCTTCGAAGACCTCGTCAACGCGGGCCGGCACATCGCGATCATGGCCCACTTCAATCACTGGCAGGAGCTCAGGACCGACGTGGTGCAGGATGCGATCCGCCGCATCCGCGATACCGGCGCGGTGATCCGCGCCCAGGCTCCGCTGCTCGCCAACATCAACAACGACTCCGACATCTGGGCGCAGATGTGGCGCGAGCAGGTGCGCCTCGGCGTCATCCCCTACTACATGTTCGTGGAGCGGGACACCGGCCCCAGGCACTACTTCGAGGTGCCGCTGGAGCGCTGCTGGGAGGTCTTCCGGGGCGCGATCGAGCAGGTCTCAGGCCTGGCGCGGACGGTGCGGGGGCCGAGCATGAGCGCGACGCCGGGCAAGGTCGAGGTTCTGGGCGTGCAGGAGGTCGCGGGCGAGAAGATCTTCGTGCTGCGCTTCCTGCAAGGGCGCGATCCCGACTGGGTCGGCCGGCCCTTCTTTGCGCGCTACGACCCGAAGGCGACCTGGCTCGACCAGCTCGAACCCGCTTTCGGCGAGGAGTCCTTCTTCTTCGAGGAAGGCCTGAAGGCGCTGACCGCCTGAGCCGGGCGCCGCCCCGGCGCATCCGAAACGCTTCCATTAATCGCCGCGGCGTTGCGCCGAGCGCGCCCCTGCGCCACCGTGAGGCTGCCCCGAATCGTGCGGGAGTCGGCCGCGCCATGCTTCGCATCGTGCTCGCGGACAATCTGGAGGTGCTGCGGACGCTCGACGCCGGCAGCATCGACCTGATCTATATCGACCCGCCCTTCAACACCGGGCGCGCCCAGACGCGGGTCGCACTCCGGACGGAACGGGATGAGGCTGGCGATCGGACCGGCTTTCAGGGCCAGCGCTACCGGACGACGACGCTCGGCGCCACCGGCTATGCGGACAGCTTCGACGACTACCTGGCCTTCCTCGAGCCGCGCCTGATCGAGGCCCGCCGGGTGCTGGCCGCGAGCGGCTCGCTCTTCTTTCACGGCGATTGCCGCGAGGTCCACTACTGCAAGGTGCTGCTCGACGGCATCTTCGGGCGGGCGAGCTTCATCAACGAGATCGTCTGGGCCTACGACTACGGCGGGCGGCCCAAGCGGCGCTGGCCGGCCAAGCACGACACCATCCTCTGGTACGCGAAGGACCCGGCGCACTACACCTTCCACCTCGACGCCGCGGACCGCATCCCCTACATGGCGCCGGCGCTGGTGGGGGCCGAGAAGGCCGCGCGCGGAAAGACCCCGACGGACGTCTGGTGGCACACGATCGTGCCCACCACGGGCAAGGAGAAGACCGGTTACGCCACCCAGAAGCCGCTCGGGCTCTTGGAGCGCATCGTCAAGGTGCACTCATCGCCGGGCGACAGGCTGCTGGATTTCTTTGCCGGCTCCGGCACCTTCGGCGAAGCCGCCGCCAAGCACGGCCGCTCCTGCTTCCTGGTCGACAACAACCCCGAGGCGATACGGATCATGGAACGCCGGCTGGCGCGGTTAGGAGTTGAGGTGGAGGGGAAGGCGAATTGCAACGCCTATGCCTAGTTCCGGCGTGACCTACAGTTAGGACGTGATATTTGTTAGGCTGCTACAGGCTGTCGCCCCGGCTTGACGCGCATGCTCACCTAAACTTCTAGACGGCAACCCCCACATCTAGTATAAATGGCTTATTTGAGCACAAGGTATGGCGTGATCAACGCACAACCCAATAGCGGATACTCCCCAAACACCATTGAAGGTGCTAAGGAGAAGGGCGCGTACTACACACCCGAACACGTTGTGCGCAGTCTTCTCAGCTGGGCCGTCCGCAGCACGGAAGATAGCCTTCTTGATCCGTCTTGCGGTGACGGACGCTTCGTCGCCGGTCATCTCAGGAGCGTCGGGATCGAGCAGGATCCGAATGCTAGCGCGGCTGCAATGCAACGCGCGCCGGGCGCTCTCATCTATGAAGGCGATTTCTTCACCTGGGCGGGTAGCACCGAGGAACGCTTTGAGTGTGCCGCTGGAAACCCACCCTTTATTCGCTATCAACGCTTCAGGGGCGCCACTCGCGCGCGCGCGATCGACCTTTGTGACACGCTCGGAGTCCGCTTTTCTGCCCTGTCGTCATCTTGGCCGTTATTCCTAGTCGCAACTGGCCACCTCTTGCGTCCCGGCGGGCGTATGGCCTTTGTCGTACCGGCTGAGGTTGGCCACGCGCCATATAGCGCGCCTCTAATCGAGTATCTGACCAAGAATTTTGGCTTCCTGCAAATTGTTGCGGTCAGGTCCAAACTCTTCCCTCATCTATCTGAAGACTGTTGGCTACTTTATGCGCACAGCAAAGGCGGCACGACCCAAGAGATTTGCCTCAGCGTCTTGGATAGCTTTCATCACTCTGTCACGCCGCCCCCGGTAGATGTGCGTGTGGCATTGAGCACGTGGCGCTCAACTTGGAACCGACGGTTGCGTCCGTTTCTGATGCCGAAGGCTGTTCGTGACCTTTACGAGCGCGTGACGCATGATGATGGCTGCTTGCGACTGGGTACACTGGCACAAGTCAATATCGGGTACATCTCGGGTGCTAACGACTTTTTTCATTTGCGCCTTTCAGAGGCTCAAGACATGGGCATTCCAAGTGCTTGCCTACAAGTGACAGTTCGCAACGGCCGCGCCCTTCCATCGAGTCGGCTCGATCCAACAGTAGTGGAGCGATGGCTGCGCGAGGATCGTCAGACATTGCTACTTCGTCTGCAAAAGAACCAAGAGCTTCCCGTTCCGGTTCGATCATACCTTGAAACCGCGCGAGCGAAACAGGTATCTGGTGGGTACAAGTGCCGTACGCGCCATCCCTGGTATGTTGTTCCGGATGTAAAAATCCCCGACTATTTTCTGAGCTACATGTCGGGGCGGCAAGTGTTACTAGTCGAGAATGCAGCACGTTGTTCCTGTACGAATTCACTGCATACAGTTCGACTCAAGGATAAGGCGGCCCTGCCCCGAATCCAGGCAATGCAGAACTCGCAATTGTTTCAGTTGAGTTGTGAAATCGAGGGACACCCCTTGGGTGGTGGCATGCTAAAACTGGAGCCGCGCGAAGCGTGTAAGATTTTGGTGCCAGGATTGACGACGCTTGCTGAAGCAGATTCGAACATAGTAGAGGACGGAATCACCGCTCTCCAGGCTTGGAGACATTATGGTTCGGCTTGAAGATTTCACTGAAGATGATTGGAAGTTCTGCCATTGGCTTGGCACGGAAGAGACGTTCCGTCATTTGGCTACATCGCGAGAGCGGACGCAAAGTCAGAAGGTGGTCAAGCCTTTGCATTGGTACATTGCCTGCCGCCTGGTCATAGAAGGGGGATTTCTACCCGGCAATATTCGGCCGCATCCTCCGTTCAGCGCAGTCAAGAGCGGCAGCCGTTGGTTGCTGAGTTTTGATCATACAGAGGCCAGCGGCGAGGAGGCTACCGTCCTCGGCGGTCTCAAGACGAAGGACGTAGATATCGTCGTGGAGAAACCTGGAATCGGTCCAGTTATCGCAATCTCTTGCAAGAGCACTGGCAACGCATTTCGTAACCTTACCAATCGAATGGAAGAGGCGGTTGGCGAATGCACAAATTTGCACATGACTTATTCAGCGCTTGTGATTGGATACTATTCGGTGTTTCGTGCGCATCGTGCGGGCAGCGATCCCGATTTGGCCGACAACGACGTGGCTCTTCAAACCGACGGCAGTCCGGTAGACGGAATCATCCGCTACCACGAAGCGTTTCGACAACTCGAGGGACGCCTGGACCTCCGAGATACGATCAGCAAGTATGAAGCTGTGAGTCTCTCCTTGCTGGAGTCGAGAGGGCCTAATGCCGGTGAGCTAGTCGATACCTTCCCTCCGAAGGACAGTCCGTTGCGGTCTCAACATTTTTTCAATCAGATTTACGGTCGCTATGACGAGCGGTTCGTGTTTGCAGCTCCAATCTTTGCCAGACGCAAGGTTACGCCCAGAATCGAATGGGATGCAGAGTCACCGCTCTTCAACACGGATTCGCGCTTGGAAGTCGGCGATGTGCCCAAGCTAGACTATGAACCGCGCATTTCCTCGCAGTCCTGAAGCAGCCTAAGGGCCCCTACCCAGCCCCCGAGGGGTCCGCTTCCCTCCAGAGTCCCCGGACCATGGTGCGGTGCACAGGGTGGGGTGGGCGCGGCAGAATTCCGCCATGACGTACGAGATCGAACAGGCCGGGGCGGGCGGAGGCGATCCTGCTCTCGCTGCAACAACCCTATCTACCGCGCCCGCGAATCCGTGTGCCGCGCGCATGAGCCTATTTGCCGCGCCCGCGACCTTGTCCGCCGTGCGCACGACCCTTCGGGCGTGCACGACACGCGCGACATCCCACTTATCCCACCGAATCCCACTTAATCCCGCCTATCCCACTTATCCCACCGAATCCCACTTAATCTCGCTTATCCCACTTAATCCCGGTGAATCCCGCTTCAGTCTTGTGCCCGGGCATCCCACTTGCGTCTCTCCCGCTGCCTGGCGGTGCGGATGGCGTGACGCAGGCCGTGACCCCGGCGAGAGGCGCGGGTTAGGCTTTGGCGCGCGTGGATCGAGGGACAGAGGACGGAGCGGGATCGATGGAGAAGCTACGTGTCGGCGTGATCGGGGTCGGCTGGTTCGGGACGGTGCATTGCCGGGTCATCGCCGGCCACCCGGAGCTTGAGCTCGCCGCTCTTTGCGACGCGTCGGAAGAGCGCCTCGCGGAGATGGCGCGCGAGCACGGCGTCGGGCGCATCTGCACGGACTATCGGGAGCTCGCGGAGGACCCGGAGATCGATGCGCTCGCGGTCGTGACACCCTGGGACCACCACGCCGCGCCCGTGCTCGCCGGGCTCGCGGCCGGCAAGCACGTCCTCGTCGAAAAGCCGATGGCATCGACGCTGGAGGATTGCCGGCGCATGTGCGATGCCGCGCGCGACGGCGGCCCCATCCTGATGGTGGGCCACATCTGCCGCTTCAACCCGCGCTACGTCTCCGCCAAGCGGGAGATCGACGCGGGCCGGATCGGCAAGGTGGTCGCGATCAACGCCCGGCGCAACGTGCCGGCGCAGTGGGTCACCGGTCAGCTTGAGACCATCGGCCCGGTCCTGCACACCTGCTCCCACGACACCGACATGATGCTCTGGCTGACTGGCGCCAGGGTCGAGCGCGTCTATGCGCAGACCGTCAACACGCTGGGTCTCCCGCATGACGACATCGCGCACGTGATGTACCGCTTCGACAGCGGCGCGAGCGCGATCTACGAAGGCGCCTGGAACATGCCGGACAAGACGCCCTTCGATCTCGACGAGCGCATGTCGGTGATCGGCACCGAGGGCTTCATCCATATCCAGGACACCTTCCCCAACATCGGCATCTGCACCAGGGACGGCTTCCACAGCCCGGACACGACCTACTGGCCGGAGCTGCACGGCATCACGGGCGGCACGCTGCGCGACGAGTGGTCCTACTTCGCGCACTGCGTCCGCGAAGGGACGCGGCCCGAGGTGATCACGCCGGAGGACGGGATGGAGGCGGTGCGGACCGTGCTCGCCGCGTATGAATCGTCGACCAGCGGCGCGGTGGTAACGCTCGACTGACGCGCGCCGCGCCACGGGCCCAGGCGCGCCGGACTTTCACGCTGCGCGCCCTGCGCCCGCCCTTTCGGCCTTAGCCCTTCTGCGCCATGATCCCGCGCACACGCGGCACGGATGGGGAGAGGGTCATGGCCAGGATACTCGTAATCGTTCCCTTCGCCTTCGACGAGAAGGGGCTCGCGAACCGGCGCTCGCAGCTGGAATCGGTCTCGTTCGGCCCGGACATCGAATTCGACTTCCGGGGCGTCAAGGCGGGGCCGGCGCTGCTCGACTGCTATCACGACTACAGCATGGCCGACATCTCGCTGTTCGAAGCAGGCTTGAGCGCCCAGGATGACGGCTACGACGCGGTCTGCATCGACACCATGAGCGATTCGGGCATGAACGCGCTGCGCTCGGTGCTCGACATACCGGTGATCGGGCCGGGACGGGCCTCCTACATGACGGCGCTGATGCTGGGCAACCGCTTCTCCGTGGTGACCCAGTGGGACGGCTGGATCCCGCTTTACAAGAAGGGCACGCAGGAATACGGCGTCGCCGACAGGCTCGCCTCGATCCGCTCCATCAACGTGATGCCGGACGTGGAGAACCTGCTGGGCGGCAAGGAGGAGGTGGTCTTCCCCAAGCTGGTGGACTGCGCCACGCGCTGCATCGAAGAAGACGGCGCCGAGGTGATCCTGCTCGGCTCCACCACCATGCACCAGGCGCACGGCCACATGGCCGAGAACCTGCCGGTGCCGGTCATCAACCCCGGCCCGCTCACCTACAAGCTCGCCGAATGCGTGCTGGGTCTGGGCCTCACCCACAGCCGCAAGGCTTATCCGAAGCCGAGCGTGCCCAAGCCCGCCATGGTCCACGCAATGATGGATGGCGCCGCTTCGGTCGGCGACTGACGAGAGGAAAAGCGGAGGATGGCAGGACGGCTGGAAGGCCGCGTCGCGCTCATCACCGGCGCCGGGAGGGGCCTGGGTGCTGCAATGGCGCGCGGGATGGCGGCGGAGGGCGCGCCGGTCGCGCTCAGCGATATCGAGGAGGAGGGCGGCAAGGCGCTCGCGGCGGAGCTCGAGGCAGGCGGCGCCGAGACCATGTTCATTACCCTCGACACGACCAGGGAGGCCGATTGGGAGGTCGCGATCCCGGCGGTGATCGATCGCTTCGGCGGGCTCGACATTCTCGTCAACAACGCGGGCGTCGGCATCGTCGAGCCGCTCGACGTGGTCACGCTGGAGAGCTGGCACAAGACCATGTCGGTCAACCTCGACGGCGTCTTCCTCGGCACCAAGCACGGCATGGCCGCGATGCGCGCGGGCGGCTCGATCATCAACATCTCCTCGATCATGGGCTTCACGGCCACTCCGGAGCTCACCGCCTATTGCGCGAGCAAGGGGGCAGTCAGGTTGTTCACCAAGGCGGCGGCGCTGGACGGCGCCAAGGACGAGCGCCGCATCCGGGTGAACTCGATCCACCCCGGCTACATCCATACCGAGATGATGGAGGCCACCTGCTACAGCGAGTACGGCAGCCTGGAAGCGGGCATCGAGGCACTCGCCAAGCGGCACCCCATCGGGCGCGTGGGCAAGCCGGAGGACATCGCCAACGGCGCAATCTTCCTTGCATCCGAGGAATCAAGCTTCATCACCGGCACGGAGCTCGTGATCGACGGCGGCTACCTGGCGGTGGGCGGCTACGACGTCCATCCGTAGGCGGGCACACGACGGCGCCGACGACTGACGGGAGGAGAACCAGAGAATGGCAGGACGACTGGAAGGCCGTGTCGCGCTCATCACCGGCGCCGGGAGGGGCCTGGGTGCTGCAATGGCGCGCGGGATGGCGGCGGAGGGCGCGCCGGTCGCGCTCAGCGATATCGAGGAGGAGGGCGGCAAGGCGCTCGCGGCGGAGCTCGAGGCAGGCGGCGCCGAGACCATGTTCATTACCCTCGACACGACCAGGGAGGCCGATTGGGAGGTCGCGATCCCGGCGGTGATCGATCGCTTCGGCGGGCTCGACATTCTCGTCAACAACGCGGGCGTCGGCATCGTCGAGCCGCTCGACGTGGTCACGCTGGAGAGCTGGCACAAGACCATGTCGGTCAACCTCGACGGCGTCTTCCTCGGCACCAAGCACGGCATGGCCGCGATGCGCGCGGGCGGCTCGATCATCAACATCTCCTCGATCATGGGCTTCACGGCCACTCCGGAGCTCACCGCCTATTGCGCGAGCAAGGGGGCAGTCAGGTTGTTCACCAAGGCGGCGGCGCTGGACGGCGCCAAGGACGAGCGCCGCATCCGGGTGAACTCGATCCACCCCGGCTACATCCATACCGAGATGATGGAGGCCACCTGCTATCGCGACTACGGCAGCCTGGAAGCGGGGCTGGAGGCGCTCGCCAAGCAGCACCCCATCGGCCGTGTGGGCAAGCCGGAGGACATCGCCAACGGGGCGATCTTCCTCGCGTCCGAGGAATCGAGCTTCATCACCGGCACGGAGCTGGTGATCGACGGCGGCTACCTGGCGGTGGGCGGCTACGACGTCCATCCGTAGGCGGAGCAGCGCGGCGGCACCGGCGACAGCCTCCGTCGTCACCCGTTAGGGAGATCGAACAGAAACACCCCACCTCCCCCTGTCCCCCTCCCCCCGAAGGGCGGAGGGGGAACGCAATCGGCGTCAACCTACTCCCCCTCTCCTCCCCCTGGGAGGAGAGGGCCGGGGTGAGGAGGGGGGGGCAAACTGAAGCAAGCGAAGGAGATCACATGAACGCGGCCATCAATCGCCAGGTCAGGCTCGCGGCGCGGCCGGTGGGCATGCCGAAGGCAAGCGACTTCTCGCTGGCCGAAGAGCCTACGCCGGAGCCCCGCCACGGCCAGGCACTGGTGCGTGTGCTCTCGCTCTCTCTCGACCCCTACATGCGCGGGCGCATGAGCGATGCGAAATCCTACGCGGCGCCGGTCGGCATCGGCGACGTGATGACCGGGGGCGCCGTGGGCGAGGTCGTGCGCTCTGAGACCCCCGGCCTCAAGGCAGGCGACCTGGTCGAGGGCATGTTCGGCTGGCAGGAATACGCGCTTTGCACGCGCGGCACGGCACGGGTGCTGCCGCCCTCTCCCTATCCGCCCTCCTACGCGCTCGGCATCCTCGGCATGCCCGGCGCCACCGCCTACTTCGGCCTGCTGGAGGTGGGCCGCCCGCGCCCCGGTGACACGGTGGTGGTCTCGGCAGCCTCCGGCGCAGTGGGCGCGGTGGTGGGGCAGATCGCCAAGATCAGCGGCTGCCGCGTGGTCGGCACGGTCGGCAGCGACGAGAAGGCGGCCTACATAACCGAGCAGCTCGGCTTCGACGCCGCGATCAACTACCGCACAGCGAACGACCTCGGCGCCGCGCTCGACGAAGCCTGCCCCGACGGCATCGACGTCTACTTCGACAACGTGGGCGGGCCGGTGACCGATCGGGTGATGAACCGCCTCGCCTTCAAGGCGCGCGTGGTGGTCTGCGGCAACATCCACCACTACACGCTGACCGAGGCCTATGTGGGGCCGAGTCACCTGCGCTCGATCCTCGTCAACCGGGCGCAGGTGGAAGGCTTCCTCGTGCTCGACTGGCTGGAGCGCTACCCGGAGGCGTTCGCGCGGCTCACCGCGTGGCTCGACGCGGGCTCGATGACCTACAAGGAGCACGTGATCGAGGGGCTGGAGAACGCGCCCGAGGGGCTCGGGATGCTGTTCGAGGGGCGCAACTTCGGCAAGCTCGTGGTCAAGGTGGTGGAGCGCTGAGGCCATGGCCCAGACGGGGGTCAGCGCGCCGGAAGCGACCGTCTGCGCCCTGATCGAGGACATTTTCGGGGCTCTGGGCTTTAACGCTCGGGAGCGTGCGGTGCTGACCGAGACCCTGCTGGAGGCGAGCCGCGCGGGCTATCACTCCCACG
>JAPPNV010000192.1 GCA_028818565.1 Rhodospirillales bacterium
CGTTCTCGGCCACCACGTGGCTCTCCCAGATCTTGTCGAACAGGGTCTTGGGGCCGCTCATCGGTGTCCTCCCGCGGCGAAGGCCGGCGTGCTCACTCGGCGGACGTTGCGGTCTTCTCCGCCTTGACGGCGGCCTTCTTCGCGCCGCGGTCGTCGCGTTTCTCCCGGATACGCGCCGACTTGCCGCGCCGGCCGCGCAGGAAATAGAGCTTGGCGCGGCGCACCGCGCCCCGCTTTACCACCTCAATCTTCGCGATGCGCGGCGAATGCAGCGGGAAGACCCGCTCCACCCCCTCGCCATAGGAAATCTTGCGGACCGTGAAGGAAGAGTTGAGGCTGCGATTGCGCCGGGCGATGCAGACGCCCTCGAACACCTGCACCCGCTCGCGCGAGCCTTCCAGCACCTTGACGTGCACGCGGAGGGTGTCGCCGGGGCCAAACGTCGGAACCTCCCGCTCTTCCAAGAGCTTTTCCACGGCTTCGGCATTCAACTGCTCGATCGTATTCACGGCACTATCCTCACTGTCTCGGGCGCGCTATCGACGCGCCTGGTGGCGCGCCCACATATCGGCGCGCCGCGTTCTGGTCACATGTTCCGCCTGCTCACGGCGCCAGGCGTCGATGGCGGCGTGATCGCCGGAGAGAAGAACATCCGGCACCGCGCGGCCTTCGAAGAGGCGGGGGCGGGTGTACTGCGGATACTCCAGCAGATCGTCCTCGAAGCTCTCCTCGACCAGCGAGGAGGGCCGGCCCACCACGCCGGGCAGCAGGCGCACGCAGGCGTCGATCACCGCCATGGCCGCGATCTCCCCGCCCGAGAGGACATAGTCGCCGACGCTGAGCTCGGCAACGCCTCGGCCTTCCAACACACGCTCGTCGACTCCTTCGAAACGGCCGCAAATCAGCATGATGCCTGGGCCGTCCGCCAAACCCTTCGCCTGCTCCTGGGTCAGCGGGGCACCGCGCGGCGAGAGCAGGAAGCGCGGCGCGCCACCCTCTGCCGGCCCAACCGAATCGATGGCCGCTGCCAGGACATCGGGGCGCATGACCATACCCGCCCCTCCGCCGAACGGATGATCGTCGACGGTGCCGTGTTTATCGCGCGCAAAGCGGCGGATGTCCACCGTTTCCAGCCGCCATAGGCCCGATTCGAGACTACGGCCGGCGAGCGCGGCGCCGAGCGGCCCGGGAAAGATTTTCGGGTAGAGCGTGAGCACATGAGCGCACCAGGGCCCGGCGTTCGCCTGCTCCTCGACACGCTTGCCTGCCGTCACGAGTCTTCCTTTTGGGCGGCAACGACCATGCGGCCACCCTCGATGTCGACGGCCGGCACGTGCTCCCGCGTGAAGGGGACGAGGGTGGAGGGGCCTTCCGGCGGCTGAATCTCGACGATGGGCCCGGCGCCGTGGTCGTGAACGGCGCTGACCCGACCCAAGGCCGTGCCATCCTCGCTTTCCGCCCGGAGGCCGAGGAGGTCGACGTGGTAGTACTCCTCGCCTTCGGTCGGCGGCAGCGCCGCACGCGGAACGTGGAGATCCGTGCCGCGCAACGCCTCCGCCGCGTCGCGGTCGTCGATGCCTTCGATGCGGGCAAGCACGAGACCCTTGACGTGCCCGGTGACCGTGACCGAGAAGCGCCGGGTGCCGGTCTCGTCGCTCAGCGGGCCGTAGGCGGCGAGGTCGTCGGGGTTCGCCGTGTGGCTCTTGATGCGCACGATGCCGCGCACCCCGTGGGCGCCCACGAACCGCCCGAGGCACACCGTCTCAGCCCGCCGCGCCGCAGCCTCCGCCGGCTGTGCCGACGCAGTACCTGCGGCCGATGCGGGAGCGGCGGCCTCAGCTCTCGGCTTTCTCTTCGCCCTCGCCATCGTCTGTGCCGGCCTCTTCCGAGGCGGCCTCCTCGGAGGGAGTCTCTTCGGCGGCAGCGTCCTCGGCAGGCGCCTCCTCAGGCGCGGCCTCCTCCGCAGGTGCGTCTTCGGCAGCGGCCTCCTCAGGGGCAGCCTCTTCGGAGGGAGCCTCTTCAGGAGCAGCCTCTTCAGCGGCTGGCTCCGGGGGAGTCTCCGCCTCGGCCTCGGCCGCCTGAGCCTCGGCCGCTGCCGCAGCCTTTTCGGCGCGCGCCGCCTCGCGCTCCAGGGCCTTGGCCTTGGGCTGGCTCTTCTGGGGATTGTTGCGCTGTGCCGGCATCGGGATGATCTCGGCGGCGCCGAGGAAGCGTGCCACGCGATCCGAGGGCAGAGCGCCGACGCCGAGCCAGTGGCGAATGCGCTCCTCGTTGAGGCGCACGCGCTCAGGATGGTCCTTGGGCAGCATCGGGTCGTAGGTCCCGAGCCGCTCCAGGAAGCGGCCGTCGCGCGGGCTGCGGGTGTCGGCCACGACCACGCGGTAGAACGGGCGCTTCTTGGCGCCGGCGCGGGACAGGCGAATTTTCAGTGACATGCTTGCTCCATTCTCCTTATGGGCTTCGTGTGGTCAGCGGGGCGGCATGATGCCGGGCATCCCGGCCCGCATGAGGCCCTTCTCGCCCAGCTTGCCGGCCCGTTTCATCATGACGTTCATCTGCTTGACCTGCTTGAGCAGGCGGTTGATGTCCTGAACGGTGGTGCCCGAGCCGCCCGCGATACGCCGCTTGCGCGAGCTGTTGAGCAGCTTGGGATTGCTCCGCTCGGTCGGCGTCATCGAATCGATGATTGCCTGCTGGCGGTCGAGCATCTTGATGTCGACATTGGCTTCGGCGAGCTGGCGCTTGACCTTGCCCACCCCCGGCAGCATGCCGAGCAGACCCTCCATGCCGCCCATCTTGCGGACCTGCTGAATCTGCTTGGACAGGTCGTTGAGGTCGAAGCCGCCCTTCTTGGCCTTGCGGACGAGGCGTTCGGCCTCGTCCTGCTCGATCGTTTCCTGCGCCCTTTCGACCAGGGAGACCACGTCGCCCATGCCGAGGATGCGGGATGCGATCCGGTCCGGGTGGAAGGGCTCGATGGCGTCGAGCTTCTCGCCGACGCCGATCAGCTTGATCGGACATCCGGTGACCGCGCGCATGCTGAGCGCGGCCCCGCCGCGTCCGTCGCCATCCACACGGGTCAGCGCGATGCCGGTGAGGCCGATCCGCTCGTGGAAGGCGCTGGCGACATTGACCGCGTCCTGGCCGGTCAACGCATCGGCGACCAGCAACGTCTCGGCCGGCACGGCTGCGTCGCGCACCGCCGCGCACTCGGCCATCAGCTCCTCGTCCACGTGGAGCCGGCCGGCGGTATCCAGCAGAACCACGTCGTGGCCCTCTTGCGCGCCGGACTTCATGGCTCGCCTGGCAATCGCGACCGCGCGCTCGCCGGGGATGACTGGCAGCACGTCCACCTCGGCCTGGACGCCCAGCGTCGCCAGCTGCTCCATGGCCGCAGGCCGGCTGGTGTCGAGCGAGGCCATCAGCACGCGCTTCTTGTGGCTCACGCGCAGGAAGCGGCCGAGCTTCGCAGTGGTGGTGGTCTTGCCCGAGCCCTGCAGACCCACCATGAGGACGGCGGCCGGCGGGGTGGCCGCGGCGATGCCGATCTCGGCGGTCTCGCCGCCCAACATCTCGATCAGGTGATCGTTCACGATCTTGATCACCTGCTGGCCAGGTGCCACGCTCTTCAGCACGTCGGCGCCGATGGCCTTCGCGCTCACGCCTGCGATGAAATCCTTGACGACCGGGAGCGCCACGTCCGCTTCGAGCAGGGCGATCCGCACGTCGCGCAGTGCGGCGTTCACGTCCGCCTCGCTCAGCGCGCCGCGGCGCGTCAGCGTCTCGAAGACCCCGTTCAGTCTGCCGGACAGACTGTCGAACACCCGCGTCTCCTGCCCAAACGGTCGGCGCGCCGGCACGCGACACTCGCGGACCGGCGTCCCTCCTCGAAGGGTGGCCTGTTACAAACTCTCGAAGCGCGCGGACCCTAAGCCCGCTGCCTCATGGGGTCAAGGTGCGTGCTCGACAGGATGATCGAATGTTGTTGGCCCGGAGCCCGCCTGCTGAACCGACGGCGACGTGCTCCTGAGCGCCTCTGGATGCAAGGGGGCGGTCATCCGCCGCCCCCTTGCCGCGACACCTAGTCGGTGACGGTCAGGTTTTCCGCAGACTTCTTGCCGCCTCGCCCCGGAACCAGTTCGTAGGAAACGCGTTGTCCCTCGTTGAGCCCGGTAAGACCGGCACGCTCAACGGCACTGATGTGCACGAATGCGTCCTGTGAGCCGTCCTCCGGTGTGATGAACCCGAAGCCCTTGACGGGGTTGAACCACTTGACGGTACCTGTAGCCATAAATTCGTCCTTTCACGACGTGTGGGTGGAGCGCCGCTTCGTGCGAGCGCTCCTGATGCATGTTCACAATGTCGTGGAAGTGTCTTGGCCAACCGTCGGAACGGCTAATCGCGAGAGTATCGACGACCTCGTAAACTGCACCGCTCATACGCTGTTCGGGCGCCGGAAGCAACCGGACAGGAGGTGCGGCCCCATGTTAGCGCCTGATTGGACGGGAAACTGGGGTAGACCCAAAGACCGGACAGGCGTTATGCGCGATTCGGGCGATAGTGTGATCAGCCGGCGGCGCGCGTTTCGGTAGCATCGGCCAGCGTGTCGGCCGGCGCGCCGATCGGCGTCTCCAGTTTGTCGATCCCGCACGCACCACGCGGGTCAACGTTCCACGCCGGGCCATGGTCAGCGCCCGCATTGTCGGTCGCGGTCGGACTCCGTGTCTCCGGTGCCTCCGATGACAAGACGGCCGGCCCCTCTTGCCCGCGCGTCACGCGATCGAAGGCTTCGCGGTAATTCGGATGCTCCGTGCCTGCCAGGCGATCCCACCAGGTGAAATAGAGGCCGTAATTCGATCCTCTGGAGCTGTGATGAAGGTCGTGATGTGTGTTCGTGGTCAAGACACCGAGCACCGCATGCGCCGGCATGCCGCGCGGAAACAGCTCGAAGCCGCTGTGGCCGATGACGTTCCGGACGATCATGTGAATCATGAACAGGTAAATGACCGTGACGTGCAGCGGCAGGACAAAGATGAGGATTGTCAGGAACAGCGCCTGGACCACGGCCTCCACGGGCGCGAAGGCATAAGCCGCCCAGGGCGACGGGCTGTGCGATTCGTGATGCAGCCGGTGAAACCGATCGAACAGGAGCGGATGGTGCATCAGACGATGAGTCCAATAGAAATAGGCATCGTGAAGCACGATGGTGACCGCCAGGCTGAAGGCGCCGTAGAGCCAGCCGTAATCGGCGAAATCCGTGTAAATCAGCGTCCAGCCGTTCGCCATCGAGACGTAGATGAAGACGCCGTTGAGCGCGAAGATGAACGCTGTGAGAAGCGAATAGAACACCTCGCGCCGGATCGCGTGGGAGGGCGCGAAACCAGGCTGGATTTTGCGCTCGCGGAGAGGATTGCCCTTCCAAACATAGAGAGCGAGAAACGCGACACTCGCCGGAACGACGATGAGCAGCATGTGCACACCGAGAATTGTGGGCCACACCGGCCAGGCCGCGATCAGATCGTCGAGAGCGGCCATGGCTGTCCTGCTTCTTGGGGTGTGGAAACCGCATCGTGCTCGACGCGGGCGGCGGACGTGCCTTCCTCGGCGACGAGGTTGGCCGGCGGAACCTTAGCTTACGTGGCGAAGCTTAGCCATGCGACGACAACGAGGGTGACGTACGGGACCGTGTGTCGGGCTGGAGAGGGGTATTCCTCACCTCACGCGCCCAGGAAGAGGCGACCGACCTCCGGGTCTTCGAGCAAGGCGTCGCCGGGACCGGCCATGGCAATCCGGCCGGAGACAAGGACGTAGCCGATATCGGCGAACTCCAGCCCTTTCTTGGCGTTCTGCTCTACCATCACGATGGTCTTGCCGTCGCGGCGCTGCAGGTCGGCCAGGATCTCCAATACCATGTCGATGAAGCGGGGCTCGAGCCCGATGGAGGGCTCGTCCACCAGTAGCACCTTGGGCTCCATGATGAGCGCGCGCGAGATTTCGAGCAGCCGGCGCTCGCCGCCGGAGAGCACGCCGGCCCTGCGGTGACGGCGCTGGGCGAGCCTCTCGTAGCGGTCGAACACGCGCTCGGCCGCCTGCTTCGCGGCTGCCTGCCGGTCGAGCAGGAAGCCCCCCATGAGCAGGTTCTCCTCCACCGTCATCTCGGGGAAGACGGAGTTGTCCTGCAGCACGTAGGCCACGCCCGCGTCGGCGAGGCGGCGGCTGGAGGCGAGGCGGGTGACGTCGTGCCCGCCCACGTGGATGCTGCCGGCCATCACGTCGGCGAACCCGAAGACGGCGTGGAGCACGGTGGACTTGCCGGCGCCGTTGGGGCCGATGAGGCAGAGCGACTGGCCCTTTCCTGCCACGAGGTCGATGCCGTGGAGGATCTCCATGCGGCCGTAGCCCGCACGCAAGCCCCGGATGTCGATGGCGGGCTCGCCCACTACGAGCGCCTCCAGGTCATGCCGCGCGGGCCCTTCGCCGGCAAGCTCCCGCGCGGCTTCTTCCACCGCATCCACCGAGAGCGCGGTCTCGAAATCCATCGGCACCTCGGCACCGGGTCCGGGTGGCGTCGCAGCCATCAGCGCGCGCCCAGGTAGGCGTCGATCACGCGCTGATCGTTGCGCAGCGCCTCGGGTGGGCCGCTGGCGAGCAGTTGGCCGTGGGCGAGGCAATGGATGTGCTCCGCCAGGCTCATGATGACGCGCATGTTGTGCTCGATGACGAAGAGCGTGACGCCGAACTCCCGATTGGCGCGCTGCAGCCGCTCGATTACGCCGTTGATGAGGGTCGGGTTGATGCCCGCCGTCGGCTCGTCCAGCAACAGCATGCGCGGGCGCACCATCAGCGCCATCGCGAGCTCCAGCAGCTTGCGCTGGCCAAAGGAGAGCTCGCCCGCCATCAGGTGGCGCTTGCCGAAGAGGCCGCAGAAGGCGAGCAGCGCCTCCGCGCGCTCCCGCGTCTCGGCCGAGACCGGCCGCATGAGCCGGAACAGCCCGTGTCCCGCCTCGGCATCGCTGATCGCCATGTTTTGCAGGCCGGTCATCTGCACGAAGACATGGGTCTGCTGAAAGGTGCGGATCAGCCCGAGGCGCGCGATCTGGGCCGTGCGCAGGCGCGTGATCTCGCGCCCCTCGAAGCGGATCGAGCCGCCGTCCACCGGGTGATAGCCGACGATGGAGTTGAAGAGCGTCGACTTGCCCGAGCCGTTCGGTCCGATCAGGCCCACCACCTTGCCCTCCGGCACCTCCAGCGAGACGTCCTCGTTGGCGGTGACCCCGCCGAAGCGCTTGGTAGCACCCTGGACTGTGAGCTGCGCGCTCATGCCCGCTCGCTCCCGCGCTCGTTAGTCCCGTGGCGCGCAGGCCAGCGGGTCCGCGCCCAACCCAGGATGCCCTGGGGGAAGAACACCACGATGCCGACGATAATCACGCCGAGGGCCACGCGCTGCCAGCCGAGCAGGTGGGTCCAGAGCAGCTCCTGGGTGATGTGGAAGATGGTGGCGCCGAGCACGGGCCCCCAGAGCGTTCCCTTGCCGCCCAGGATGGCCATGAGCACCATCCAGACGCCGAAGGTGGCGCCGGCGAAGGCGGTATCGCGCGGGTCGACGAAGCCCAGCATGTTGCCCATGGCCCCGCCGACGAGACCGAGAAAAAAGGCGGCCACGGCCCACGCCGTGATCTTGTAGAGGTTGGTGTGGAGGCCCATCGCCTCGGCCTTGTCTTCGTTGTCGCGGATGGCGTTGAGCGCGAGGGCGAAGCGGGTCCGATAAAGCAGGGCGAGAGCCGCGAAGACGAGCGCGGCAAGCCCGAAGAAGAGGTAAGCGAAGAACAGGTTGGCTGTCGCAGGTGGAGCCGGGAACAAGGGTGGAGAAAGGCCGGAGCCTGCGCCCACGTAGTCCCACCCGCCGGCGATCTCCCCGGCGGCGATGCCGAGGCCGAGCGTGGCGATGGCGAAATAGTGGCCCCGCATACGCAGGATCATCGAGCCCAGCAGCACGGCGAGCGCCGCGGCGATTCCCGCCCCCACCGCCATGCCGAGCACGAGACCGGGGAAGTAGTCGAGCCCCACGTCCCGCTGCACGACGACCGAGGCGTACATGCCGACGCCGAAGAAGAGGATGTTGCCAAAACTGTTGTAGCCAGTCTGTCCGCCGGTGATGTCCCAGGTCTGCGCCATGATGATCAGCGCCCAAAGCATCGCGATCTGCGCGCGGTAATCGGGCACCACCAAGGGGAGCGCAACGCCCAGAGCGGCGACGCCCAGCATGAGCAGCGGCTGGCGGCGGAGCGTCACTTGAGGAACTGCCGGCGCCGCTGCAGCAGGGAGCTGCGGATCACGAGGATCACCACCAGGAGGATGAAGACGAAGGCCACCTGGTACTGCACGCCCAGGATGAAGCCGGCGAAGTTCTCCGCCGCGCCGAGGCCGAGGCCCGCCACGATCACGCCCGGCAGATTGCCGAGCCCCGCCACGATCACGATCATGAAGGAGCGCACGGTGTAGGGCAGCCCGATGTAGGGGTGGACCGAGTAGGCCATCACCACCAGCGCACCGGCTGCGCCGCAGAGAGCGGCGTTGATGCCGTAGGTGGCGGCGAAGACGCGGTTGGTGTCGATGCCGAGAATGCGGGCAGCGCGCGGGTTCTGGGCGGTCGCGCGGATCGCCTGGCCGATCCTGCTCTTCTTGAGAAAGAGGATCAGCACGGCCCCGATGGCAATGGCGCCGCCGCAGGCTGCGGCCTTCATCTGCGAGACCGTCACCGTGTAGTCGAGCAGGAACCACGTGCCGAGGCCCGACTGGGCCGTCCTCACGTCGCCGCCCCAGATCTGGTTCATCAGCTGCTGCAAGAGAATGGAGAGCCCGAAGGTGGCGAGCAGCGAGATGAACATGTCGCGATCCGCCACCCTCCGGATTACGCCGTAGTAGAGGCCGGTGCCGATGACGTAGAGCACGATCGCCGCAACGGGGATGCCCCAGAGCGGGCTCACGCCCCAAAGCGTGAGCTGGTAGGCGATGAAGCCGCCCAGCATGACGAGTTCGCCCTGGACGACGTTGATGACGTTCATCACGCCCCAGACCAGCGCCATGCCGTAGGCCGCGACGGCGAAGATGGCGCCGATCATCACGCCATCCAGCAGCAGCTGGAGGATGAGGAACGGCGCCTCCCCTAGGAGCGCGACGTTTGCTGCCATGCCTATTCGGCCGGGGTGGGTCTCACGGCCGTTAGAGCTAGCGGATCAGGTCTCCGCGCACCAGAGATGCGCGTGGGCCGCGCTCACCGCTCGGACCAGGGCGGGGTCGGGTGGCGGACCTCCGAGGCTGCCCACTTGGTCGGCGCGACCACGACATAGGCGCCGTCCTGGATCTGATAGAGCACCATGGGCTTCGCGATGTTCTTCCCGGTCTCGTCGAACTTGATGTTGCCGTAGAAGGTCTGCATCTCCGTGGCAGCGAGGGCATCGCGCACTGCGTCCTTGCCGAAGCCGCCCGCGCGCTCGAAGGCATCTGCGAAGACGATCACCGCGGCGGAGGATTCCGCGGCCTGATAGGGCGGCGCGTAGCCATATTCCGCTTCAAAAGTCGCAGCGAAATCGGCCGCCGAGCCAAACACGTCGTCGCGATAGGAGAGTGTCGGCGCCCACTGGCTCGCGCAAAGCGTGTATTCGGACGCGACGCCGAACTTGCCGATCACGTCGGCGCTGTCGCAGTGGGTGATCGCCAGCATCGGCACATCGACCCGCATCTCCTCGACCTGCCGGATGGCGAGCGCCGCGCCCTTGGAATGGCCCGAGACCACGAGGATGTCGGGCTTCAGTGCCTTCGTCTTGGCGAGTGTCGCTGCCATGTCGTTGAGCTCGGGCGGCAGCTGGTCGTCGATCACGACCTGGATGCCGAGAGCCGCCGCGTCGGCGAGCACGCCCGCGCGGATATCCTGGCTGAACGGGTCGTTCTCGAAGGCCCCGGCCAGCTTGAGCGTCGCCGGGTCGCGCCCCTCGCGCTCGGCGAGCTCGGCCGCGAGCGCAACCGCGCTCGCCAGATACTGCTCGGTGGTGGACAGCACCGCGAAGAGATAGCGGTAACCCTTGTTGAAGAGCTGAAGGGAGGCGCCGT
>JAPPNV010000212.1 GCA_028818565.1 Rhodospirillales bacterium
TCAGAAAACCGCACTCCTTAACTATATGGTAGGTGGTGCACTCGCACCGCTTACGATCGACGTGGGGAAATGGCAACTGCACGTGCATATTCTTCCGGTCGACGAGGCGCAGGCCTTCGTCAACGACGAGGACGGCGTCAAGCAACTGTCGGACTGGCTCCGCTGTCACAAAGTCGACCTTGTCGTGTTGGAGCCCACCGGGCGCCACCACAGGCTCGCGCACAACCGCCTGATCGCCGACGGACTCGCGGTGACGCTCGTTAATCCCGACCGGTCCCGCCAGTTCGCAAAGGCGACTGGCCAACTCGCCAAGACCGATTCCGTCGACGCCCGGCTGCTCGCCGAGCTGGGCCAGGTGCTGCCGCCGGAGGTCGTCGATCCATCGGCACCGGAGCAACTGGACCTGAAGGATCTGCTCATGGTCCGGAGCAAAATTACCGAACACAAGGCTGCTCTGAAAATCATGGCCCATGATTGCCGTCATGCGGAGGCCGCGCGGCTGCTCGACAGCACGATCGCCGACCTCGATCGGCGGATAGTTGAACTGGACACCGCAATCCAAGCTTACATCAGGACCTCCGCCGAGCTTGTACGACGGGATCGGATACTCCGGTCGATCCCCGGCATCGGTCCCATCACATCTGCGACGCTGTGTGCCACCATGCCCGAGCTCGGCGCGATCGGCCCCAGGAAGGCTGCCTCTCTCTGCGGCCTGGCACCGTTCAACGACGACAGTGGGAAGCGCTCCGGACCACGCCATATCAAGGGCGGACGATTCGCCCCCAGGCGGATCCTGTACATGGCTGCGACGACAGCGATCCAGCGCAACCCTGACATGAGACGAACCTATGAGCTCCTCATCGCGAAGGGGAAGGAGCACAAGGTGGCGCTCGTCGCCGTCATGCGGAAACTGGTGGTCCTGGCCGATGCGCTTTTGCGCGCGAATCGAACCTGGACGGCATCGCCTCCTCCGCTACCCCGTCCGGTGAGCCCGTGAAGTGTTCAGGCCGTCGAAAAACCCTGTGGATACCTTCGGACATGATTGTCGGCAGAATTGCGAAACCCAGCCGTCGCCGCCCGAATCCGGATTGACTCCAAACACGGATGCTCACGCGCCGCGACGGCTCCACCCTGCCGGGCTCTCCGGCGTCGATTCCCCCTTGGAAAATGCAGCACGAATAGCGCCTTGAACCGGCCGGGGCCGGCTGTGGTCTTCACACCGGAACGCACCGGCGGTGCAGGGCTGCGGCAATCGTGGACAGGCGTACCCTGGCGTCGCCAGGCGCAGACAGGAGACGCCAAAATGGGGCCCAGGAGCTTCGCGGGCAACGCGGAGCGAGTCGGTTCCGCGGAGAACCGCGGGATTGCCGTAGCTGCGCGCGGCCCTGGCGTCGCATGGCGGATGGAACGACCGGGCTGGTTGCGATTCGTGACAGCGCGTGTTACCGGGTGTTACGCTGGGTAGGCGGAATGTAGTCGCCCGAACACGGCCTGAACACACCCCGTCGAGGCCCGCATGGGGGGTCCGGCGGCATCCGTCGCGACGCCCGGCGGGAGCCCCGGCGGGGAGGCGGGAAGGGTCTCGACGACCTCCTCCGGTGTCCCGGTTTCGGCCGAAAACGGAACGCCGGCGCTCGCTCCCGGGGCTGCAATTTCGCCGGAGCCCACTCCAGATCGATCCGGAGAAGACAGAACAATGCCGCGCAGCGACCGGAACGGTCCCGGAACCCGAAGCGAACCGGACGCAAAGCGGAGCGACAGGCGCCGGCCGCACTCGATCCGCTTCTCCGATTCCGAGTGGTCGCTCATCGAACGGGCCGCCGGCCGGCACGGCATTGCCGTCGGCGAGCTGGTGCGATCGAGCGCGGTGGCCGCCGCCGAGGACCGCCTCGGCGAGCCTCCCCCGGTCACCTTGTCGAAGGGACACGCCGCGCTCATCGAGGAGATCTACCGCATCGTCTACGTGATGGGCACGTTCGAACGGGACCGGTTGCTCGGGGAAGAGCGCGGCGCGAAGCTCGACGCCATCGTCGCCGCCGCCCGCAGGACGATGGCGCAGACGATGGACGAGGGACCGGCGTGACGGGAATTGGTGTTGGACGGATAGCCACGGGCCGGTTTCGAGGCGTTTCCCGCTCGTGGCCGCGCCGTCGGCGGCCGGCTCCGCCCGCCCGCCGACACGCGAGCGCTCCACATCGCACGGCATTTCCGCCGCCGCGGAGGGCGGTTCGCCGTCCTCGCCGCATCCATGGTGCGCCCCTCGGCGAGCGCGCCCGGTCGGTGCGGGCGCGATCGAGCGGCGCGTTTGCGGAACGCTTGGGTTCAGGGCGAGACTGCGGCCGTGCCCGGAACTCGACCGCGCCGCATCGCAGAATTGCCGGGAGGAACGATGAAGCCGGTTGCAAAGCAGACGATCACGCGGGCGACCGACGACGCCATCAGGCTGTGGGCGCTGGCGAGCGGAGAGTATCCGCTCGACCACAAGCCGATGACGCGACGGGTTCAGGAGCTGGTGAGCGGCGCCGTGGGCGGCCTTGCGGTCGATGCGCGGCGCTGTCTCGAGTCCCTGCCGCCGGATCGGGCGTTCACGCTTCGCCGCACGCGGTGGCGATGGAAGCGGAGGGGCAGACGAAAGCATGCGCTACCGAAGGATTTTCGCGAGGTCCTTGACCGGATTCTGGATGCCGCGCGGATAGAAGTGCAGTGCCCGACGCTGCCCGAGAGCGAGAGCGTGCTGGACGAGCCCGGGTTTACCGTGCTGTATCTGCGCGTGCGATCCGACGGGGGCGAGACGGCGCTGATCGACGTGTTCGCGCTGTCCCACTGTTTTCTGACCCAGGTTCTTCCCGCTCTTCTCGCCGAGCGCACCGGCAAGGAGACGGTTCACTGAGCTTTGCCGTCGCCTCGCGCGGCGGCTTCGCCGGGGAACGGGGCGACGGCCGCCGGAGGATCGGCCCGGTCGGGCGGGCGCTCAGAGGCCCAAATCCATCTCGACGCGCTTCCCGCGTGCCGGCGGCTCGGGCTCGGGCGCCTTGCGCTGCGGCGCCTCTCGACCGACCTCCCGGTCCGGCGCCGAAGGTGCGCCCCTGTCCCCGGCCGGCGCCGCCTTCTCGCGGGCAGCCCTTTCGTCGCGCTCGCGCGCGGCTTCGACCCTCCGGAGGGCGGAGTCTTCGTGCCGGTCGCGTTCGCGTTCCCTCCCTTCCGGCCCGGCTCCCCGACCCGCCTCGCGCTCCGGCGCGGCCGATTCGCCGATCCCTTCGAGCGCCGAGATACGCTCGCCGGTGACCGCTTCGAGCCGTTCCTTGAGCGCCTGCGCGTCGTCGGTCACCAGCTCCGCCCGGTCGCGGGCGCGGGAAATCTCGACGTAGAACGCCTTGGCGGTGGTCAGTTGCGGGTGATTGGCCTGCATCGCGGCGATCACGTTATCCATGGTGCGCCCCTGAAAGGCGTGCACGGTCGAGGCCCAGGCATGGTCGAGATGGCGCAGTTGCGGATCGCCCGGGGTGAGCGTGAGCCTGCGTCCGTCCTCCAGAACGAACGTCACCCGCCCGTTGCGGACGCCCATGACCTCGGCCGTGCCGCTGTTGACCAGCCCCAATCCCTTGTCGTTGCGGGTCCAGCGGATGCGGTCGCCCGCGCGAAGCTCGACGGTCTCGGCGCGGTAGACCTCGGCGCCGCCCCGCCGCCCGCCGATTTCCGACGGCTTCCACGCGACGGTATCGCCACTCCGGCCTTCGAGCAGCACCGTTCTATTCTTGCGGTCGACGCTCTCAACGCGCCGCTCGTCGCCCTTTTCGACCCCGAGGCGCTTGTAGGGACGATGGAACGCCACCACGTCACCGGCCGTGTAGTTCGACGCGAGCGACTTCTCCGCATCGGTGTAGCCCTTCGAGACCAGGCGTTGCGTTTGCAGGACCGGCCCGGCGATGCGGCCCTCGCGCGCAAGGCGCTCGCGGATATGGGCGTTGATGCCCTCGCGAAGCTCGTGGCTCGGGGCCATCACCCCGGTGCGCTCGCGCTCCTCCGGCGAGAGCTTGAGCCAGCGCGCGGCGACCGCGCCCGCGATGTTGTCGGCCTTCACCTCGGCCACGTTGGCGCCGAGCTTCTCGAACGCCCTGCCGATCTCGCCCGCGAGGCTCGCCTCGACGGCGGCCTTCAGGTCCGCGTCGCGCTGGCGCAGGATCTCGTCCATCACCGCGGTCTTCATGCCCGCCTGCTGCAATTGCGCGAACGGTTTGCCGGCATCCACCGCGTCGAGCTGCTTCGCGTCGCCCACCAGCACCAGCTTCGGAATGCGGAGTTCGCCCGCGATCCGGAGCAGGTCGCGCGCCTGTACGGTGGAGGCGAGGGAGCCTTCGTCGACCACCAGCACGGTCTTCGCGAACGCGGCGCGCATCTCCCTCGCCCCTTTCCTCGTCAGCCGGCCCTCGGCGACGCCGGCGTTGCGGGCGAGGAACCGTTGCAGGGTCTCGCTCTGGATTCCCGATTCCGCCGCCAGTGTCTGCACCGCCGAGGCCGAGGGCGCGAGCCCCACCATGCGCCAGCCCTTCTTCTCCGCCAGCGACCGCGCGCGGTTCAGCATCTTCGTCTTCCCGGTGCCCGCGTATCCCTGCACCCCGACGGTGCGATCGCGCTCGCTCAGGATCAGCTTTACCGCCTCTCTTTGCCCGGCCGTGAGCGGTCCCTTGCGCAGGTGCCGGTCGACCGTCCAGCCGCGCATCGGCGCCTTGCCCCGGCCCGCGCCGCCGCGCATCAGCGCGACCGTCTCGCGCTCGTCGGCCACCGCCCTGTCGGTGGTGAGCCCGCCGCCGTTCTCGAATGCCGGCGCATCGTGCAGCCGGCCCTCGCGCCGGAGGCCGGCCACGGCCCGCTCGATCTCGCCGATGGACGCGGCGCCGGGATTGTAGGCCAGCGCGGCCGCGAGCAGGTCGGTCCGGGCGAAAACCGCGTCGCGCTCCGACAGATGGGCGAGCGCCCAGTCCACCGCCTCGCGCGCGGGCTCGGCGCGCGCGGCGTGTTCGAACAAATCCGCCTGCCGCTCCGCCAGGGGAGAACCGGCCTTGCCGGCGTCCCTCGTCCCGTCGCGCGCCTTGTCCGCACCGTCGAGGCTGCGTTCCATGGCCGCCGCCACCAGCGCGTTCGCGTCGAAGCCGAGCGCGGCGGCCTGCTTCTCCCAGACTTCGCGCAGCGCCTCGCGGTCGACGTCGCGCTTGGCCGCCCGCGTCATCAGCGCCGCGCGCCTGGCGAGATGCTGGTTGTCCGCCGTGGACCCGAGGCCCCGGCCCTCCATCGCCGCCTCGATCTCGGCCCGCCGCGTGGAGTACGCATCTATAAGGTGTCGCGACACGCCCGCGATCTCGAAGCGCCCGTCGGCGTGGGTCCTCTCGATCCCGTATCCCAGCTTCGCCAGTTCGCCCGCGAGCTCGCTGCGGTAGAGCGCGCCCAGCAGCATCTTCGAGCCGTACAGGCTCTCGTTCGCCATGGTGCGCCACTTGCCGTCCGGGCCGAGCAGCATGTTGGCGATCACCGAGTGGGTATGCAGCGCGGGGTCGAGGTTGCGGCTGGTCTCGTGCCTGAACCGGGCGATCACCGTCTTCTGGTCTCCGGCCCGGACCATGCGGCCGGTCGACTTGTCCCGCACCCGGGTCTCGGCGGCGTTCCGCTCGAACCAGTCGAGCGCGCGCCCGACCGCCCGGTCGTGGGCCTCCACGACGCGCCCGTCGCCGCCGACCAGCGCGGCGAGGGATACGCTCTTCGGCGCGCTGAAGGTCAGGTCGCGGCCGGGACGGTGATGGATCTCGCCATCGCCCATCCGGCGGCCGAGCCGCCGCCCCGAGCCGTCGGGAACCTCGCCCTCCAGCACCGCCTTGAAGGTATCGGGATCGACCGGGCCTTCGAGACCGAGCTCGGCCGCGCCCCGGCCCGCCCAGGCGCTCGCTGAGCGGTGCTCGGGGGAATCCTTCGCGTAGTAGCCGTCCCTCTCGTAGTAGCTGGCGCCCTGGGACGGGCTCGCGACAGCGCCGATCGAGGCCACCATCAGACCCAGCGCCCGTAGTCGCCCTCTTCGTCCTCCCGGCGGTCGGGCGCCGATTTGTCGTCTCCGCCGGTATCGGGCCGGACCTGCCGCGCGACCGCGGGCGCCGGTTTCGCGCGGCGGGGAGGTTCGGAGACCGCCGCTCGGGCCGGTGCCGCGGGAACCGGCACGGCGGTCGCGGGCGATGCCGGCGGGGACCGCGACGCGGCCACCGGCCTCGCCGGCGGCGAGAACCGCTCGCGCGCCTCGGGCCGAGCCACGGACGCCGGCTCGCATGCGGGGCGCCGGGCCCGGCGCTCTTACTCCGGCCGCCGGACCAGCACGAGGCACAGCAGCGCGCCGCCGAGCCCGCAAAGCGCCCCCAGCGTCGCCCCCTCCCACGCCGCCTCCAGCATGTCCAGCCGCGCCCACCGCGCCTCGAAGCGATGCGTCAGAGCGGAACGGCTGACCGTCTCGACCGCGCCGTCCGCGTTGCGGTAGGCGACCGGCGTGCCCCCGTCGAAGCCGGCGCCGATCAGCACATCCGCGACCGTGATCCTGGCCGCGGCGTACCAGTCATGCCCGGTCGTGTCGCGCGCCAGCGCGAGCGCGCAGCCGAGGACCGCCATCGAGACCGCGCCCGCCGTCCCGGCGGCGAGCCCCTGCCGCCAGAGCCCGGGATCGAACGCGGCCCGCCATCCGGCGCGCCCTCGGCGATGTGCGCGGCTGCCCAATTGCGCGGTCTCCTCGCTGCACCCATTGCCGGGAAAACGGCCGGCACGGTATCGGTATTCGCGGTGAACGTAAGTCGAACGGATGCGCTTCGCAACCCGGAATGTGTAGCGTATTCAATACGTTGACGACATACATGCGCTGGCGTGCGCTAAGCTGCGCAGGACTGCGATTCAAACGCTCCCATCTCGATCCGCCCGATGCCCCGAAAGTGTCGGGTTCGGCGAATCGCGGTGCGAGAGACCGGCAATCGGCCGCTCGCGCCGTCCGGTCGAGAAACGCCCGCGGCGACCCGACAGGATGAGAGGAACGGTTGCCGCGCACGATGAAACGGGCAGCGGTCGCACCGCCCCGGCGGTGCGGCGCCGCGCGTTATGTCTTCCCACGCCGACGCGTGTCGGGTTAGGGTTTTCGCAGGCGGGACGTGCGACCATCCGCGGGACGGCATGCGATGCCCGAGGGATCGCCGGGCGAGTGAGTTTAAGGAGAGCGTCATGACGACGATGTGGAGCGAGAGCCGTGCGACGGCCGGCCGGGCGCATTCGGCGATGGGTTGCATCGCCGCTGCGGTTCGTCGTCTGGTCGGGGACGATGACGCCGCGGAACGTTCGCCGCGGCGCTTGACTTTCGCATCGCAAGGTGTCGTTACACTCTTGTCGAGCCGAGCCGCCGGCGATGAGTCCGTCCGCATGGTTCCGCCGCCTTCGGCTTCCTTCCTGCCGGCCCGATCTTCCCGTTGCGGCGGTGCGCTGCGGCGCGGCCTCCTCCTCGCCCTGACGGGCCTGTCGCTTCTCACCGTCCTCGCGGGTCCCGCCGCCGCGCAGGATGAGTCAACGGCCGCCTTCATCTTCCGGGAGATGACCATACCCGAGGGAACGCCCTCGTGGAATGTGGCGGTGTCCCTGAACCCACGGCCGCTTTCCGAATTCACGCTCAACTACGATGTGGGCGGCACCGCGACCTCGGGTTCGGACTATCAGCCGCTGGACGGCATGGTGACGGTACCCGCGGGCGCGAGGTGGGCCTACATTCCGGTGACGTTCATCGACGACAGCGATCGGGAGGGCGACGAGACGATAGTGCTGACGCTCACCGACGGCAGTGGCTATCGGTTGGACCAGAGGGCCACCACGCTCCCGCTGACCATTGTGGATAACGAGCCGATACCGAAGGTGACGTTTCCCACCCCGGCGGCGCGCAGACCCGAGAGTCGGGGCAAATACCGGATACCGGTGCGTCTCTCGCCGCCGCCAGGAGAGACCATCACGCTCGACTACACGGTGAGCGGCACCGCGACGCCGGGTTTGGACTATACGATACCGGGTTTGGACGCTGGTGCGCGGACCGGCACGCTGTCGGTGTCGGCGGGCACGGCGAAGACTTACATCCCGGTGACGCTCATCGACGACAGCGTGGAAGACAATGGCGAGACTTTGAAACTGAATCTGACAGGCAGCCCGCACTACCGGACGGGACGCAGATGGTACGGTGAATTTCATGCCCTTCTGATTATCAACAACCACGAGGCGAACGACCTTGAAGGAGAGGTGCAGGCGCGGCTCGATGCGGCGGTGGCCGATGGCGGCGGCGCGTCGGCGAACCTGTGGCGCCGGGCGCTGGCGGCGGTGCGGGGCGAGGCGCCGCCGAGCGGGCTTGCGCGGCTGACGCAGGCCGATGCGCAGGCGCAGGTGACCGCCCACCTCGGCAGCGACATCGAGCTGGCGGCGCTGTGGGCGGAGATTGCGGAGGTCATCGGGGGCCGCGTGACGGACCCGGCGCCGGCCGCCGACCCGGAGGTGACGATCGCGGCGGGCGACGGCATTACGGAAGGCGGCAACGCGGTCTTCACGCTGACGGCCGATCCCGCGCCGGCGGCGGCGCTGGATGTGGCGGTGACGGTCGCCGTCGAGGGCGAGTTCGGCATTGCGGCCGGCGCGCAGACGGTGACGATCCCGACGACCGGCAGCGCCACGCTGACATTGACGACGGACGATGACGACGCGGACGAGGCGGACGGGTCGGTGACCGCAACCGTGGACGCCGGCGCAGGCTACACGGTCGGCTCCGCATCCTCCGGGACGGTGGCCATCGCCGACGACGATGCGCCGGCGGCGGAGCCGGCGGTCACGGTCGCGCTGGCGGCGGAAGGGGCGTCGGTGGCGGAAGACAATGGCGAGGTGAAGTTCACCGTCACCCTGAGCCGGGCGCTGGAGGCCGGGGAGACGGCGGTGGTGCCGTTCACGGTGACGGGCGGCAGGGCGCATCGCCACTGGAACATCCGCTTCCGTCCCAAGGACAACGGGCCGGGAGTCAAACGCACGGCGGTGGAACGCGACACGGCGGTGACCTTCACCGAGGGCGGCCGGGTGGCGACCCTGGTGCTGGTCGCGCGTCCCAATCTCGATACGGAGCAGCGCACGATCCGGGTCGCCTTCGGCACGGGCGAGCATGCGCCGCGCGCGACGGGCGTGGCGGGCGGCCTCGCGCCGGCGGGCGGCGCCATCGAGGTGGCGATCCTGGACGACGACGCGGCGGGGGCTCCGGCGCTGTTCGTGGAGGATGCTCGCGCCCGGGAGAGCGCGGGCGCGATGCGGTTCGCTGTCCGTCTGACCGCGCCGGCGGCGGAGGTCGTGCGGGTGCGGGCGCGGACCCGCGATGCGCGCCCGGCCTCGGCGCGGGCGGGGCGGGACTACGAGCGGACCGGGGTCGATCTGCGGTTCCGTCCCGGGGAGACGAAGAAGCATGTGCGGGTCGCGCTGTTCGACGACGGCCATGACGAGGGCAAGGAGACGTTCGAGCTTGTGCTGTCGAATGCGGAGGGCGCGGCGATTGCCGACCGGGTTGCGGTCGGCACGATCCGGAACGACGACCCGCTTCCGGCGGCGTATCTGGCGCGGTTCGGCCGCACGGTGGCGGAGCAGGCGCTCGACGGCATCGCGGCGCGCATGGCGGCGGACCGCGCACCGGGGATGCAAGGCACGCTGGCCGGACAGGCACTGAGCTTCGACCCGGCGGCGACCAGTCAAGCAGCGGCAGCGAGCGCGACGCCCGGCGCGACCTCGGCGAACCGCGAGGCGGCGCGGGCGATGGCCGGCATCGCAAGCGGCCTCGGTGCGGACGTTTCCGCTCCGGTCTCCGCTTCGGCGGGGCCGGTCAGCGCAACCGATTCGTTCGGCGACCGCTTCGGCGCCGGCCACGGGCTCGGCCAATCGCGCACGATGACCGCGCGCGACGCGCTGCTCGGGTCGAGCTTCTCGCTGACCGGGCAGAGGG
>JAPPNV010000042.1 GCA_028818565.1 Rhodospirillales bacterium
GCAGGGTATTACCCCTGCGGGCTTTACACTTCCGGATAACTTCTCCTTAGAAGGGAATCGTCGAATCCGGGTCGGTCGTGCCGGTGGCGGCGGGCTCAGTCGCCCCACCATCGGACGCCGGAGCGCCATTGCCCTTGTTGCCGGCGGGGCGATCGAGGAACTGAACGCGCCCACCGGGCACGAGCAGGATCTCCGTCGAGAACCGGTCGCTGTCCTCGCCGTCCTTGCGCCACTTCCTGGTTTGCAGCTTGCCCTCGACGTAGACCAACCGGCCCTTCTTCGCGTGCTTCTCCAGCATGTCGATCAGGCCGCTCTGGAAGCTGACGCAGCGGTGCCACTCCGTCCGGTCCACCCGCTCGCCGGTCTGCTTGTCGATATACGACTCATCGGTCGCCACCGACATGTTGGCGACGCGCCCGCCGGAAGCGAGGTTGCTGATGGTTGCATCGGCGCCCAGCCGGCCGATGATCTGCGCCTGGTTCAATCCGAAAGCCATGGTCGTGTCTCCTTGCGATTCGAGTTGATGACGAAGGTTGCCGAACGGATCGGGCCGATCTCTCTCGATCCTTCTCCGTTCACCCTCCTCGAATCTCCTCCCTACCTCCGGCCTGCCGTCCGCCCCGGCGCCCGCCGGGTTCTCGAGGACATGCGGCCGGCACTCCCGGACATGCCGATGGCGACGCAGGGCACGGCCACGGGAGGATCGCGAGGGTGGAATGCAGCCTCGGCCGCGCACTGTCTGCTTGCGGCGATGCGCCGCTCATGGCGGGCTCAGCGCCATGAGCGGGACGTTTGAGAGGATCTCCACCTGATCGGGCCGCAGTCCTTCGAAGACGATGCAGGCGGCGGCCTCGGCTTCAGTCTCGAAGGTCCCCAGCTCCCGCGAGGTCTGCAACTCGATCACGGTGATCTGCGGCGGCCAGAGCACCGCCAGGTGGCGCTCGGGCGCGCGGGAGTTGGAACGATACGCGCAACGCGGACAGCGCGCGGCGCCACCGGCAGGCGCTTTGCAATCGACACAGACGCCTTGAGCGCGCCGCATCAGGTAGCGCCTCTTGCTGACGGCGCTCTCCCGCTCAGGGGAGACGCGCTCCTTTTCCAGCGCGAGGCACCGGCCGCAGCGTGACAGGCCTCCGACCGTGGGCTGCGTGCAGCGCACACAGCGGCCGGCGGCGCGGCGGGCGACATAGCGCCGACGGTCGAGTGCACGCCTTGCCTCGCGGCATGGCTCGCAGACGGAGCGATCGTCTTCCGGCCGGCGACGGCCGCAGGATGTGCACAGTCCCGCGTCTTGCCGCGCCCGGCGGCGGCGCCTGTCGCCCGCGCGGTCGGCGCGCCGGCACTGATCGGGGTCGCGCCCGCCATAGAGCTGGCCCTGTGCCCTGGCTTTGGCGCGGCGGGCCTTCTCGGCCGCGCGCCTCTTCTCGCCGCAGCGCCGGCACATCTTGAGGCCCGGTTCCGGCTGCGCCTTGCCGCACCGTGTGCACAAGCCCTGGGCGGCGCGGTCGGCATGACGTTGGCGCAGGAGGCGATCATGCGCCTCCTTCCTGGCCGCGTCCTGGAAGGACATCGCGGGAGCACCCGGTCAGCGCGCGTTGCAGGCAGCGCGCAAGCCCGTCGCCGCGAGACCCCAGAGTTGCACCCCGGAGCGGGCCAGGTTGACCCCCGTGCAGACGATGATCTCGTCGCGTTCGGGCCGCAACTTCTTGACCGCGCTCACGCTCACGATGGTGCGCCTCGGCTTGCGCCGGCCCCTGGTCCCGGGCCGCTCGGCCTCGACGGAACGGATCTCTCCATCCGGCCTGGAGCGATATCTCTCGACCACGTAGCGCTCGTCGTCGAGGCCTCTGCCGAACAGATGCACGAGAAACGTCTGTGCGTCGCGATGGAACACCCGGCCGGTCTGCATGGCCGCTCTCCCCCTCGTCCGTGCGAAACAGCGGCGGCCGGCGCCCATCCTCGGAGAGGCCGCCCCGCCGCCCGCGTCACGGCCGAACTCAGGCTCTCGCCGCCGTGCCGGCGGGGGTAGGGGACGGCGAGAGAGGCGGACGGGAAGCGTGCGGCTGGCGGGCGCCGGCGCGTCGTCGTCCGCGGACGCCGAGGCAGGACAAGGCGCCAGCGTGGATCTGTCGCCTCTCTCCGGCCGCGGATATGATTGCGGCCGTGCGGCGGATAGCGCGGCCGCAGTGGTCGGGCTGACGGATCGATGGCGGGCGCGCCCCGGCAGTCCATGGAAGGCAGGTCGCTCGATATGGCGGAAGTCGGCTTAGGATCGGCGCCCGGCGCTTCGGTCGTGGCAATGGTGAAGTGGTACGACCCGGTGAAGGGGTACGGCTTTCTGACGTCCGTCGATGGCTCGGGCGATCTCTTCTGCCATGTGTCGGCATTGGGTCCGGCCGGCCTGCTCACGCTGGCCGAGGGCGCCACGGTCACCTGCGAGGTGATGCAGGGCCGGCAGGGTCCGCAGGTCGGATGGATCTACGGCGTCGATGACTCGACCGCGACCCCCGTCGGGGCGGCAAGCGGCGGGACGATGCACGGGGAGCACGGACAAGGTAATGACGGGCGCGGAGCGTCCCCGGGGCGCCGCGTGGTGGCGACAGTAAAGTGGTTCGTTCCTGGGAGGGGATTCGGCTTTCTGATCCCCGACGACGGCTCAGCCGACGTGTTCTGCCACGTCTCGGTTGTCGAGGAGGCCGGCTACGGTACGCTGGCGCAGGGTGCGGGCGTGACCTGCGAGGTGGTTGAGGGTCGGAGGGGGCCGATTGTGTCGTCGATCGTCTCGGTCGATGCCTCGACCGCCATGCTCAAACCTGCGAGCCGCGCCGGGCCGGGACATGAGCGGCGAGACCGCAGCCGGAGCCAGGACTGGGCGGGCAACGCGGTCGAGGAGCGTTACGGCTTCGTCAAGTTCTACAACGCGGCGAAGGGCTATGGCTTCGTCGTCCCTGACGAGGGCGGTCCGGACGTGTTCGTGCACGCGAGCGTGCTGAGCCGGTCGGGTCTGGCCGCCCTGGAGCCGGGCCAGCGGGTGAGCGTCATGGTGGAGCAGGGAGCGCGCGGGCCCCAGGCCACGGATGTCGTACCGATCTGAGTAGTGCGGTGGGTGTTGGCCGGCGGCGCGGGTTGGCGTCGCACCGGCCGGTGTCACACCTCTCGCAACGGGGCGCGCGGTCCAATGCGCGTGCGGTTGCCGCCCTGCGGGGAGGAGCGCCCTATTCGACCATCCGCTTGAGGCCCGCGAGCGGCCGAACCTTGACCGCGGTCGAGGCCGGCTTGGCGGGCACCTGTATCTCTTCCCCCGTGCGCGGCGAGATCATCGTCCGCGCCTTGCTGGTGGGCTTGCGCGCACGCGCGATCCGCAAGAGGCCGGGAAGCGTGAAGGTGCCGACGGCGCGCTTCTTGATGTGGCGCTCGATGAGAACGCCGAGCTCGTCGAGCACCGCCGAGACGTCCTTCTTGGGGAGACCCGTCGATTCGGACAGCGACGCGATCAGCTGGGTCTTGGTCATCGCTTCCTTGAGCGCGGTAGCCTTGCGGGGAGGGGATGCCGCCATGTCTGGTCTTTCCTCGTCGATGATGCACAGGGAGGACGGCTGGATACTACGGCGGCGCGCCGGCGCCAAGGCCGCGCCCGATGGTTCCGCGAGAACGCGCGCACCCCGCCGGCACTGGGCGAAGCACCGGCAAGCCTCGCCATGCGCCGACGGGCCGCCCGCTGCGGTCGGTGTCCCCTGCTGTGCGGCGCACCCTTCCTGCGTCTGTCAGGCGGCCGAACTCTTGTCGCGAGCATGCCCCTTGACCGGGATCGTCCTCAGCGGAGCGCCGTCGATCGATGCCGCCGCCGTTGCGGGCGACCCGCGTCGCCTCGTTGCCGTGAGCGCAGCGACGCTCCAGAATGACCGGAGGAGTCCATCGGCTGCCGAAGCGGAAGCTGCGTCCAGCAGGGGCGCCTCGGGACGGCACCGTGGAGAGGCAATCGGGCGCATGACCGTGTCGAGCCGGCAGGACGACCGGATTGAACAGTGCGAGGCCGCCGGGGACATCATGCAAGGCTTCGGTGTCGAGTCCGCCTTCGACTACCTCGTCGGCAAGAAGCTGGTGAGCTTCGCGCAGGCGGCTGAGGAGCAGTCCGAGTTCGCGCAGACACTGCCGGCTTTCGTTTTGACGCAGAGGCGCATGTCCACGCCCGAGGACATGCGCGAGAGCTTCGCCCGCGGCGAGCACCGGTTGCGCGACAAGGCAGAGGCTGCTGCGGAAGAGCCTGAACCGAGCATCGAGAATGCGAAGGCGATCGTTGAACGGACGCGGCGGCCGGGTTTTCTCAAGGAACAGCGTTTCGCGCCCGCGCCCGGGCCGTCGTGAAGCCGGGCGCCCGATCGGCGCCGGGTGCGGACCGCGAGGTCCTCGCTGGACTGGTGGAGCGCGTCACCTTCCACAATCCCGAGAACGGCTTCTGCGTGCTTCGGATCAAGGCTCGCGGCCAGCGCGACCTGGTGACGGTGGTGGGCCACGCCGCTATGGTCGGCGCCGGGGAATGGATCACGGTGTCCGGCGAGTGGGTCAACGACCGCACCCACGGCCTGCAGTTCAGGGCGCGCTTCATGCGCACCTCGGCCCCGTCTTCGGTAGAAGGCATCGAGAGGTATCTGGGCTCCAGCATGATCCGGGGCATCGGCCCGGTCTATGCGGGCAAGCTGGTTCGCGCTTTCGGCGACAAGGTGTTCGAGGTCATCGAGGCGGAGCCCGAGCGGCTGCGCGAGGTGACGGGCATCGGCCCGATGCGGGCGAAGCGGATCACCGACGCCTGGGCGGAGCAGAAGGCGGTCCGCGAGATCATGGTGTTCCTCCACAGCCATGGCGTCGGCACCGCTCGGGCGGTGCGCATCTTCAAGACCTACAGCGCCGACGCCGTCGAGGTCATGACGGAGAACCCGTACCGGCTTGCTCGGGACATCCGAGGAATCGGGTTCAGGACGGCAGACGTGATCGCGATGAAGCTCGGCATCGAGAAGACCGCAACGGTCCGGGTGCGCGCCGGCATCTCTTACGCGCTCACCGAGGCGATGGACGAGGGTCATTGCGGCCTGCCGGTGGACGAGCTCGGGCCTCTGGCGTCGCGCCTTCTGGAGGTGCCGGACGATCTGATCCGCGCGGCGCTGGACCTGGAACTCGCCGAAGGATCGGTGGTCGCCGACACGGTAGCCGAGACCCCCTGCGTGTTCCTCGGTGGCCTGCACCGGGCGGAGCGGACGATCGCGGACCGGCTTCTCGGGATTGCGGCGGGCACGCCGCCCTGGCCCGCGATCGACGTGGAGAAGGCGCTGCCCTGGGTCGAGAGGAAGACGGGGCTCGTGCTGGCGCCGGGCCAGGCCGGCGCGGTCCGCCTCGCGCTCACCTCCAAGGCCGTGGTCGTCACCGGCGGCCCGGGCGTCGGAAAGACGACGATCGTGAACGCCATTCTGCGCGCTCTGTCCGCCAGGGGCGTGGACATTCTTCTGTGCGCACCGACCGGGCGAGCGGCGAAGCGGATGATCGAGGCCACCGGCATGGAGGCCCGCACGATCCACCGCCTGCTCGAGGTCGATCCCCGGCACGGCGGCTTCCGCCGCGACGCGGACAATCCGCTCGACTGCGGCCTGCTGGTGGTCGACGAGACGTCGATGGTGGACGTCATGCTGATGCGCTCCCTGCTGGCGGCGGTGCCCGAGAGCGCGGCGCTGCTGATTGTGGGCGACGTCGACCAGCTGCCCTCGGTGGGGCCGGGACAGGTGCTGGCCGACATCATCGCTTCCGGCGCGGTGCCGGTGGTGCGGCTCACCGAGGTGTTCCGCCAGGCGGCGCAGAGCCGGATCGTCACCGCCGCCCACGGCATCAACCGCGGCGCCATCCCCGACCTGTCCCGGCCCGCCGGCGAGAGCGACTTCTACTTCGTTCCGGCGGAGGACCCGGAGACCGCGGCCGCCCGGATCGTCGAGCTGGTGAAGACACGCATTCCGAGGCGCTTCGGTCTGGACCCCGCGCGGGACATCCAGGTGCTGTGCCCGATGAACCGGGGCGGCGCCGGGGCGCGTTCGCTCAACATCGGGCTCCAGGCTGCGCTCAATCCCGCCGGCGAGCGCAGGGTCGAGCGCTTCGGCTGGATCTTCGCGCCCGGCGACAAGGTGATGCAGGTCGAGAACGACTACGACAGGGAGGTCTATAACGGCGACATCGGCCATGTCGCCGATGTCGACCCCGAGGCCGGGGAACTCACGGCAAGCTTCGAGGGGCGCGAGACCGTCTATGGCTTCGGCGAGCTGGACGCGCTGGTTCCGGCCTACGCCGCGACGGTGCACAAAAGCCAGGGCTCGGAGTATCCGGCCGTGGTGATCCCGGTGCTGACGCAGCACTACGCGATGCTGCGCCGCAACCTGCTCTACACCGGCGTCACACGGGGCAAGCGCCTGGTGGTGCTGGTAGGCCAGAAGAAGGCGGTGGCGATCGCGGTGCGCAATGTCTCAGGCCGACGGCGATGGTCGAAACTCGACGAATGGCTCGGCCACGGCCCTACCGGTTCCGCCCCTCCGCGGGTGTCGTAAAGGCCGGCCTGTGTCGGAGCGAGTAGGCGGTGTGCGGTCTCGACCCGCTCCAGACTCGCGGTTCGCCGCAACCTCAACAGAAAAGCCAGGGAGAAACCGTACTTCCGCTTCTGTCGACGCGGTCGACCACGACCTCCTCCGACAATTCGTCGTCGATCTGCGCCAATGCTTCATCCCGCATCCGCGAAATCGACTCGCGCCGCTCGGCATCGAGCTCCCAAAGAAGACGCTCGCTCAACTCGAGGATTGCCGCGCGCTCAAACATGATCAGGGGATGCATGTGAAGCCAGCGCAGAAAGGAAGTCGCATGCGCAGTCTCGTGCCACAGGCCGCCATGCGATTCCGCATACTCCTTCGCCAGTTCCGGCTCGGCAAAGGCCCAGCCGTGCCAGACCCCGATCGGGCGAGGGTCGGGGTTCCCGCACAGGATTTCCGCGATGTAGCCGTTCTCCACGAACCCGCGGCGCAGGCTGGTCGCTGCTGCCACATGCCTGTCCTGGCGCAGAAACAGAAGCGCCTTCTCGTACCAGTAAGGAGGATAGCCCGGCGCCTCCGTCTCGAAGAACGTCTCGGCACGGCTCTCCTGGCCCGCACGCAAGTATTCCGAGCCGATCAGATAGCGGATGCCCTGATTGTCGTCGGGGTTCCACAGCAGGATCCGCTCCATGACGGATATGGCTTCCTCCCGCTCGCCCAGCCGCAAATGACAGAGAGCGGCGCCCAAGGCCGCGCGCAGAAACGGCCGGTTCTCCAGGTGCCCCCACTCGACAAGCTCCTGCATGTCGGGCGTCAGCAATTCGGTGCCCAGCGAATAGCCCCTCATGCAGGATGCCAGCGCACTTTCCGTCTCGCCCAACCGGTAAAGTGCGCTTCCCAGGTGTGCGTGGCCATCGATGAACCAGGGGTTGCGCGCGACGAGTTCCTCCAGTCCGCTCACGTATCCGGCATCCGCGAGCTCTCCTCTGTCCCGCCGGTCCAGAAGATCGTTCAGCTCATTGACCACCCGGTCGTATCCCGACGGATAACGGAAGATGGCGGTGTCTTCACGCCGGTCGAGTTCGACGGTCATCGTTCATCCTCACGGGCCGCTGCCGCCGCCCGAACGCCGCAAGCAGATGCGAAATGCCACCGGTCCTCGCTCATGATGCCTGCCCCTCCCGGTCGATGCTTAGAGGTCGAAACTATCGCCGCGGCCCGCGGCGTTCTAGTTGCGATCGCGTTCGAACTCGCGACCGAGTCCTGCGACCTCGCAATAGGCAAGGCGTATACCGAGGACGAGCCAAACCACGCGATAACAATAGAGGTGCTGTCGCGAGAGGCGCACGAGCCCGGCGCAGGCGGCAGGCCGTTGATTACCTCCTTGAATTTGGAACGCTGCAATGTGCCGGTAGCGCTTTACAGGTGCCTCGCGGTTTCGCCAGCATCGGCGTCAACATGATCGAGCTGGTAGGTTAGTGTCGTCATGTCGGATCTCCCCGGATGCGACTGCTACTGAGCCGCCTCTCGGCGCGAGGCTTCGTTTTCGCCCGGTTGTCCTCCGGCTCCGGCACCACCGGCATTCCGACCGTTCTTGCGTTTCGGCGGGCGGCGGTGCATCGGTAAGGCTTGGAGGGTCGGGGATGTATAGCTTGGACGGGGGCTGTGATCGAGACCGGCAGTACCAGCCGCCATTTCGTTCAGATCGTATAGTTCAGACGATCCATGGTGTTGATGAGCCCGCGGCATCCCGACGGTCTGTGCGAAAGGAAGCAGTAATGGTCGGAATAACGGCGATCAGAGAAGCGACACTCGAGGGGGTGCAGGCTGCAAATGTCGAATACGAGAAATGGTCCGGTGGCTGGTGGGTGACGGATTCGGGAATCGAAGGACATGTCGTTTCGACGGTTGCCCGGAAGCTGTACGGGCGGGTAGCCGGCGACGGATACGTGGTGATGGAATTGGGGTTCGGGATCATCCAGCAGTGGTCTGGCGCCGGCCGCCCCCGGGGTCGGCCCCTGCCGAACCTGAATGAGGGGAACCGGGCGGACATCGTGATCTTGGATAAGAAGGAGCGTCCGATCTACGTGATCGAGGTGAAGCGGTTATGGGATAAAAGGCCGTGCTTGGATGATCTGAATAGAATGCGGGATCTCATTCTCAAGTTCGGCCAGGAAAGGGAGGGATCGCTGCGCAGGGGCTTACTCGCATTCCTGGCTGTGGGCCGGGAGGCGAATGGAACGACTGCTAGGCTAGCCTTGGAGAATCAAGTGCAGGGAATCGGGACGGTATTGGAGGACGAGTTCGACGCGAAGGGGCTGAAGCTGACGTGTCACCAAGGAAGTGCTCGCAGATACCCCAAGGATTACAGGGAACAGCATGGGGAGCCAAACTGGGTGCATGCCGCGGTCTGTCTTGAATTGCGGAGCGCGTAAGCCAACTGCTGAGGCGGACGTCTCGGCAACACGGCGGCGGCCTCAGTGCCGGCGACCGCTCTCCGGATCGTCGTCCTCGGCGCGCATCGACTGGGCCGCGAGCGCGGTCCACTGCTCTCTCGTCAAGCCGAGGCGCCTGTTCAGCTTGTCGCAGATGTTCTCCGCGTCCGCGACCGTCAAGGCCACGAGTGCGGTGGGCACATAGCCCGCCATGCCCTCGATGACGATGCGGATCTGCTGCACCTCGTCCTCGATGTCGTAGGCGGGGCAGAAGCAGTAGTTGGGGTCGTCTGGGAGGGTCTGGGCAGTCATGGCGTAGGTCTCCTTGCGCGCGTCACCTCGACCGTCGGGCCGACGGCACGTGCCCCGGCGGCATCGCAGCGGGGGATGGTAACGGAAGGGCCGGCGCCGACGGAGAGCGGCGGGCCGGCAATTTGCATAGCGCGGCCGCGGCTCTGACGGCGAGCGGCCAGTGTTCGAGGATGCGTTCGATGGTCTCCGCATCGGGCGCAAAGACACGGGACCCGCATGCGACGATCTCGACTGTGAAGCTCATGCGCTTGAGCGCTTCGGTGTCGCCGTCGGCGGGTCCTTCGATCTCGATGCGGTCGGCGCACATGATGCGTCACTTGGCGAGGCGCCAACCGTTGGCGAGCGGGAGGGCGGGGAGCTATCATTCCTCGCGAATGTGCGTCGTCCGGTCGTCGCGAGAAAGGAGGAGCGGGGCGCCCGCGCCAAGTTTCCCTTACCGCGCAGAGCGCGAGCCTCCACCTGTCAGGCGGCAGTTCGCGTCGAGAACATGCCTCCCCTGCCCGGCAAGCGTCGCGCATGGCCGTTATCGATCATGCAGGAGATGAACGTTCGTGCCGCTTACACGGTCCTCGCCGACGGTGCAGACGCTTCCGGGAGTGACCGTGCCGCTGCGCGGGGCGCCTCCAGTACTTCCAGCATGTCTCGGGCGCAGTAGACGCGGTTCCGTTTCGCCGAACCGGCCAGCGA
>JAPPNV010000311.1 GCA_028818565.1 Rhodospirillales bacterium
CGACAATGGGTTGTGCACGCTACCCGACATAGCGGGCTGTCCTACATATGGCATGTTATGTCGTGACCCACATAACATGCCGAGCAGCAGCCGGTCGTTGGGGTGGCGCGGATCGTAGATGCTGTCCTGGTCGATGACGCGCGCCTCGACGAGACCGCACAACTCAAGAATGTGATGCCAGTCCCGGCCGTTCCGGGCGATGCGCGACGCCTCGAAACAGAGCACCGCGCCGATCTCGCCGGCGCAGAGCCGGGCGACGAGGCGATCGAAACCCGGACGGGCGACGGCGCCGCTGGCCGACAGGCCGAGATCGTCATCGATGACGTCGACCCGGGCAAAACCGTGCCGGCGCGCGACCTCGACAAGGTCGTACTGGCGGCGCTGGCTCTCGAGATTGTCTCGCACCTGCACCGGCGTCGACTGACGGATGTAGACGACCGCAATGCGGGTGAGCACCGACCGCGGCAAGGAATCAGAGGACCGCATCGTCATCCTCCCTTACCGGGACGTTCGCGGCCTCCAGCATCAACCCGGCCAGCGCGCCGAGGACGGCGTTCCGTTCCTTCCGGCTCATTCCCCGCAACTTCGGGGCGTCCAGAGGCATGGTCAGCTGGCAGGGTTCGCTCGGCAGGTTCGGCAATGCCGGCAGGGTCTTCATCGGCCTTCTCCTCGATGACAATCCGGTCACCGGAGAAGGTTCGCCGCGGACCTTGCGCGACAAGAAGATCGTGGAGAGCGGAGAGGGCCGCCAGGGAAGCCCGAGGGGCGGCGATCTCCATGCCGGCGCAGGTCGCCGGATCGAGCATCCAGGCGGCTATCTTGACGATCAGGCCCGGTTGTACCTCAACGGAGGCCACGGGGCCGTCAGCGCGATGCTCGATCCCTTCGACGCGTAGTCGCCGCCCGAAATGCGCGTGCCAGCGGTAATGGACCACGCAATCCTGCCCGATATGGGCAGAATGAACGCACGATTGCCTTGGGCCGAAAGAACTATCTCTTCATGGGCTCAGCCAGCGCCGGCCGGGCCGCCGCCATAGCCTACACCTTGATCGAGACCGCAAGGCTCAACGACGTCGATCCGCAGGCCTGGCTCGCCCAGGTGCTCGAGCGTATCCCCGACCACAAGATCAACCGCGTCGACGAGCTGCTGCCCTGGAAAAGCGCCCCGGGCGAAAACCGGGAAGTCGACGCCTGATCTCACCCGGGCAGTCAGCCCGGACGCTTACGATAACTTCAACACCCGGCGCTTGATCCGCAATTGGCTCCACCTTGCAACGCCAAGCGACGGCACGCAGCGCCCGGTAGGGAACCCAGGTCAAGGCATGTCGCACCGGCCTGGCCGTTGAAGCCATGGACCAGCCGCTCCACGCCTTGCCCACATCTCCACAGGCGCAGCAGAAGGAAGATCGATTCAAGGAGCATCTGGCGGCCTGAACATCAACCGGAATACACCTTAGCTCAGCCTATAGGCTGTCCAAAAAGGCGAGGCCACCTCACAGGCAACTGACATCCCTCTCCACGTCTAATGTATGCCCCTTTGTCGACAATCTTCTCGATCACCTCAGTTAACCTTCTGGGCTTCGACAAGAATGACCGCGATCTTCATGACTTGCCGTTGGAATGCGGCCAACTCGTTACCCTCGAGTTTGCGTCCGGAAGGGAGTTTGAGCGTCATCGGGTTGATCCGATTGCTGCCCCGCATCACCTCGTAATGTAAGTGCGGCCCCGTCGACAACCCGGTGGAGCCTACATAACCAATGACTTGCCCCTGTCGAACGCGTTTGCCTTGCTTCATGCCCTCTGCGAAGCCACTGAGGTGGGAGTAGCTGGTGTTGTAGGTCCCATTATGGCGAATGCGGATGTAGTTTCCCGCATTACCATGGCGGCCTATTATCGTGATCGTGCCGTCACCTGCAGCATAGATCGGCGTGCCGGTGGGCGCCGCAAAATCGACACCCAGGTGCTTCTTGTTGTAGCCCAGGATCGGATGCTTGCGCATGCCGTAGCCCGATGAGAGACGAGCACCGTCGATCGGCGTGCGCAGCAGAGCCTTGCGCACACTCGCACCCTTTGCGTCGAGATAATCCGCCGGGCCCTCGTCGAGCTCGTAGCGGAACAGCTCGACCTCGCGCTCGCCGATCTCAAGCGTGGCATACAGGATCGGGCCGTTTTCCACGAATTCGCCGGCCTTGTTGAAGGCCGCTTCGTAGAGGACCTCAAAGCGGTCCCCGCGCTGTATTTCGCGCTGAAAATCCACGTCGAAGCTGAAGATGTGCACCATCTCCATGAGGACCTGGTTCGGCATTCCCGCGGCGAGCGCCGCGTCGTAGAGATTGGAATCGATCGTACCGCCAGTGCGTTGCAGGATGCGGTCGAGCGATTGTTCCACCACACTCGGCAAAAAGAAGTCGTCGTCGCCGCGCGACACCACCACAGCGCGATCCGGCGCCACATCGAGGACGAGCGAGGCAAGCCGCAGGGTGCCGTTGGAGCCGTTCGCCGGATCGAACGCGAGAGACAGCGTCTGCCCCACCCGCAGGCGTCGCGGATTATGAACTTTGCGGAAGGCAACAATTGCCGCCTCCGCTTCCTCTCGCGTGCCGCCTGCCCGCGTCAGCGCTGCCGACAGAGTGTCTCCCTTGCGAATGACCACCGCCTTGCGCACCAAGCCGTTGTCGGGAGCGAGGTGCCGGTCGCCGATGTCGTCGAGAGCGTCGATGACTGCGCCATTCATCGTGCCATTGACGACGCCGTTGACCGCACCGCTCTGGGGATCCGCCGCGCCCTGGGGCTCGACGCCGGGAAGGACGGTCGAAAACGGAGCTGCAGCTGCCACGAAGGCGCCGTTCATCACGTTCCCGCGGTCCACCACGTCCGCACGGTCTTGACGGCCCTCTACATCCGGCACGGAGCTCGCTGCGGCGGTCCGCTCGAGCGGTGCCGCCACGAAGGCGAGCCGGGACACTCGATCTGCTTCGAAGTGGTTGTCGGCAGCACGCGACACCCTGACGTAGCGGTCGTCGCCAACGCGAAGCGCGACCGCCTTGAGGGTGTCCGCGCCCGTCTCATCGGTGCCGGTCACCAACGTGATTTCCTGGCCGATTTTGAGCCGCCTCAGATTGATCAGGGTGCGGGCTGCTTGTATTGCCCGATCCGCCTCCACGCGGTCGATGCCTTGCCGTCTCAGGATGGCCATCAGAGTATCGCCCGAGCGCACCTTGATGACTGTGGCGGATGGCGGCAGAGGCGCCGGCGCTACCGGTCTCGCTCTGGATCCGGGATCGACGACCGCGCGGTCCGCCGCGGCTGCATCGGCCACTGCGCCCGGCTTGACGGGCGGCAGTGCCGGCTCCTCCATGACGCGGTTGGAGAAATGTCTTTTTTCTTCCCGCTCCACCCGGATATGCCGCCCCTGCGGCAATTCGATGTCTAGCAATTCGGTGCGCGGCTCGAACCCCGGCACCCGCCGCTTAACGACCTGCACCGTGATGCCGGCCGGGAGGCGGCGCGGGTTGAACACGCGGCGCAGGCTCTGCACCAGGGCATCCGCATCGGGTCTACGCACGTCGGCGTCGAGAAGCACATCCATCAGGGTGCTGTCCGCGCGCAAGGTGCGGCGCAACTCGACCAATTCAGGCTTTGGCGGGTTTTTCGGGCCAGCGAATGCCTGGGTGGTCGCGCCGGACCCATCAACGTCTTTCGCATCGACATTTACCGCGCCTGGCCTTCTTGGCAACTCTGCCTCGGCTTTCGCCGCCGGTGCGGTTGCGGTCGTCGACGTCGCCGTTCGGTGCGCTGTTCTGGTGGTGCGCTGTGCGGCAAACCCTCCGTCTGCGGTGCGAACGACAGCCACCGCGTTGTCGCCGTCGAGATGAAGCGCGATTGCGCTCACAACGAAATCGCCGCCGGCGTCGCGTGCGGCGGCGATCGTGACGGCATTGCCCGGCATAAGGTCACGTGGGTCGAAGCTGTCTCGAAGCGCCCTCACGATAGCGTCCACAGTTGGGCCGTCGACGCCATTGCGGCGGAGAATGCCGCCCAGCGTGTCGTTGCGCCGCACCGTCACCCTGCGGCCGTCGTCGCGGAGTGCCACCGCCGTGAGCCGGACCGGACGGGCGAGTGGGAGCGTCGTGCGGTGCGCCGAGTAGCGGCCCCTCGCGTCCCGCGTCGCCTCCACGTACCGGTTCTGCCCGGTCTCCACACTGACCATGACAGGGATGCGCCGGCCCTCGCCCTCCATTCGGAACAGGAGCCGCACCTCGCGTCCGACCCTCATGCGACGAAGATTGGTCTTTTTCTGGATGGCCTTGCTAATCCTGTCGACGTCCACGCCGCGCACGCCAGCCCTGCTCAGCAGGAGGGACAGGCTGTCGCCACGGTCAACTCGGAGCGTTTCCATCTCCGTTTGGGCTTCAACTGCTGCCGCTGCGAACGCTGTCTGCATCGAAGCAGGCGTGTTGACCGCAACCGCCAAGATCAACCAGAGGGCCCCAATCAGGAAGGGGAGGTAGCGAGGACGACCATTCCTACAATCCGATTCGCTGCCGACGCGCGCGGCTTGCAAACTCCATGACCGGTCTATCCGGGAGTTAATCATTCCCGCCCCCCACAGCACGAAATCAAGAGAGTCGAGAGAACGTCAAGAGACACTCTTCACGCTCAATTGTCTGCGCTGGCCTGCGCGACGATCGCCTTCATCGAGACGGCGACCATGAGATCTGAACTCAACGAGCTCTCTGCGACGAATGCAGATGTATTCCTGATACCCCGTATCCGAGCGGAACCCGAAGTCTCGCCCAGATAGTCTTCCATACCGGAATCGTCGATTTGGAAGGTCTGTTGTTGTTCGAGTTCCCGACTCTTCTGCGGCACTCGGATTGTTTCTTCCTTAGCCTCAGAATTCTCCACAACACTTTTCCCGATACTCTTCTTGAATTCGTCCCCAAGCATTGCCGAACTTTCTGGGACGTCTGTCCACGCTTCTGCGGCCAGCATTGCAATGCGCTTCAACTCTTTCAGCATAATAAGTGTCCCATTCGCGAGACTCCGACCCCTGCTATCACGAATTATTGCGACGCATTACCTCTTCGGTTCCAGATCTCCTCATGAGCGCCTGCCTCAAGTTGTGAAGAACTTGGCTGTTGCCCGAGCCGCTGTCCTATTTTCTGGCAAAGACGCTTACGGAGCGCTCTTCAATAGATGCCGTTTGCTTTCTGAAGTTCGCGCACGTAGCGAGTTATCATCACTACTTCGTCTTCGGAGACGTCTTCTACAGGGGGCATATTGCCGAAATCCCAGTGATGAGCGCGGACGCCCTGCTGCGCTGCCAACCGAAAAGCGATGTCGCCGTGGTGGTTGGGCTCGTAAATCCTATGCACCAGAGGCGGACCTTGATCGGAGCCCGCAGCATTCTGACCGTGACACGCCATGCACTTCTGCTCGAATAGTTCTGCTCCCATCGCTGCTTTCGCTGAGAGTGCCGGGATTACCAGCGCTGAGTCCCCATGCCCGGAGTCCGCCGGGTCGTCCTCGAACCACTGCATCCAGCCGATGACACCCGCAATCACCGCGGCCACGATGACAATGATGTAAAGCTTGCCCGTTAAGTTCTTCACGGCGCGTCGCCGTCGGCTTCGGGACTCGCCAAGTCTTCGAGGATGGGGCACTCGGGCCGCTCATCACCGTGGCATAGAGCCACAAGGCGTCCGAGAGTACCGCGCAGTCCATCGAGCTCTGCGATCTTTCGGTCGATCCGCCGCAGATGACGCTGGGCCACTTCCTTGACATCGGCGCTGGCGCGCTCGTGGTCCTCGTACAGAGAGAGCAGCATGCGGCATTCCTTGATGGAAAAGCCGAGAGAGCGGGCGCGAGCGAGAAACCGCAGCTTGTGCACATCGGTCTCAACGAAGTCGCGGTAACCGTTCATGTCCCGCGCCGGCCGCACGAGGCCGATGTGTTCGTAATAGCGGATCGTCTTCGCCGAAAGTCCGCTCTTGTCCGCAACGCGACCTATCCTCATGACTACCTCCGCGACACTGTTGTACGGATTCCACCGGCGGGAAGGTCAAGCGCTCTAATTCGGCTTGACCTTCCTGCAGGTGGAATTCCTACCTTCTCTCCAGAGGAGGGTTGGAAAGGAGCCAAGGGTGGAACGCTGCGAATCCGTCGAGACGACAGTGGTGGCAGCTGCGCGTGACCCCGTTTGTGGGATGACCGTCGAACGTGCAGGCGCACGCCACACGGCACGGCACCAGGGGCAGATGTTCTATTTCTGCTGTGCCCGGTGCAGTGAGCGTTTCTCCGCAGCGCCGGAGGATTATCTCGACGGCCCCGCACGCCCCGAGCCGGAAGAGCTGCCGGAGGGCAGCCTCTACACCTGCCCGATGGACCCCGAGATCGTGCAGTCCACGCCGGGAGACTGCCCCATCTGCGGCATGGCGCTGGAGCCGATGATGCCTACGGTTGACGCAGGGCCATCGCACGAACTTCGCGACCTGCGCCGCCGGCTCTGGCTTGCCGCGCCCCTCGCGGCCGCCGTCTTCGCGTTGGAGATGGGGAGCCACGCCGGCATTCCCTTCGACGCTTGGATCGGCCCGCGGCTCTTCGTCGCCCTGCAATTCCTGCTGGCCACACCCGTACTCTGGATCGCCCGCGCGTTCTTCCTGCGCGGGCTCGCCTCGGTGCGCAACCGCTCGCCCAACATGTGGACGCTGATCGCCCTCGGCACCGGCGCGGCCTGGCTCTTCAGCCTCGCTGGCCTGCTGGCACCCGGCATCTTTCCTGCGGCGGTTCTCACCGCTGGCGGACAGCCACCGGTCTACTTCGAGGCGGCGGCGGTGATTCTCGTGCTCGTGCTCGTTGGGCAGGTCATGGAAACGGTCGCGCGCGAGAGGACGGGTGACGCCATTCGCGCGCTCATGAGCCTCGCGCCGAAGACGGCGCGCCGGTTGGACGACGGCAGCGAGGCCGACGTGCCCCTCGAAGCCGTCCGCGTCGGCGACCAGCTGCGCGTGCGGCCCGGCGAGAGCGTGCCGGTGGATGGCGTCGTGACCGAGGGCCACGCCACACTCGACGAGAGCATGATCACCGGCGAGCCGATCCCGGTGGAGAAGGGGCCGGGCGATCCGCTCACCGGCGGCACGCTCGCCAGGTCCGGCACCTTGGTGATGCGGGCGGAGCGGGTGGGCGCCGAAACCACGCTCGCCCGCATCGTCGCCCTGGTGGCAAAGGCGCAGCGCAGCCGCGCGCCAATCCAGGCGCTTGCCGACCGGGTCGCCGGCGTCTTCGTCCCTGCCGTGGTCGCCGTCGCAGTGCTGGCGGCTATAGTGTGGGTTGTGGCCGGCCCGTCGCCCGCGCTGGCCTACGCCCTGACCGCAGCCGTGAGCGTGCTCATCATCGCCTGCCCGTGTGCGCTCGGGCTGGCGACGCCGATGTCGATCATGGTGGCCGCCGGGCGCGGCGCCCAGGCGGGCGTCTTGGTGCGCGATGCCGAGGCGCTGGAGCGTCTCGCCAGGGCCGACCTGCTCGTCGTCGACAAGACCGGCACGCTCACCGAAGGGCGACCGGCCGTGACCGATGTGATCCCGCTGGGCAACGTCGAGCGAACGAGGCTGCTCGCGCTCGCGGCGGCTCTCGAACGAAGCGCCCAGCACCCGCTTGCCGAGGCGGTCGTCGAGGCGGCGGAGGCGGCAGGCGCGCCATACCTTGCGGCGAGCTACGCGGAGACCGTGGCCGGCCGGGGCGTGCGTGGGCGTGCGGTGGGCCAGGCTGTGGCGCTCGGCAACGCCGCGATGATGCAGACATTGGGCGTCCCGCTCGGCGATCACGCACGCCAGGCGGAAGCTCTGGAGGACGCCGGCAAGACCGCGATGTATGTTGCAGTGGACGTTGCCGTCGCGGGCGTGATCGGGGTCGCCGACAGGGTGAGGGAGACCGCGCCTGAGGCCTTGCGCGCCCTTGAGGCGATGGGCCTGCGCGTCGTCATGGCGACCGGCGACAGCCCGCGTGTGGCCGAGACTGTCGCTGCCGCATTAGATATCAGCGAGGTGCACGCCGCGCTCGGGCCGGAGGAGAAGGGCGCGCTGGTCGAGCAGTTCCGCCGCGAGGGCCGGACCGTCGCTATGGCCGGCGACGGGGTGAACGACGCGCCGGCTCTGGCCCTGGCCGATATCGGCATCGCCCTCGGCACCGGCGCTGACATCGCGATGGAGAGCGCGGGCATTACGCTGGTCAAGGGCGACCTCCGGGGCATCGTGCGAGCCTGCAGACTGGCACGGGCGACCATGGGCAACGTGCGCCAGAACCTGTTCTTGGCCTTCGTCTACAACGCGGCCGCCATCCCCATCGCCGCAGGCGTGCTCTTCCCCCCGTTCGGCATCCTGCTTTCGCCGATGATCGCCGCCGCCGTGATGAGCCTGTCCTCGGTCTCCGTCATCGGCAATGCGCTGAGGCTCCGTGCGGCGCGCGTCTGAGGGTCGCAGCGTGGGTTGGGCCGCAACGGCGAGGGGCGCGGCGATGGCAATCTTCGCCTCTTCGCTCTTGGTCGGGCCTACCGCCAGGGCGTCCGAGGCCGTAGAGCGCGGCGCGCCGCTCTACGCCGAGCACTGCGCGTCATGCCACGGCAAGGACCTCGAAGGCGCGCCTAACTGGCGCCGAATAGGCCCCGACGGCCTCTATCCGGCGCCGCCCCATGACGAGACCGGCCACACCTGGCACCACGGGGACCGGTTGCTCTTCGACTACACAAAGCTGGGCGGCGAGGTGGCGTTGGACATGCGCGGCGTGACCGATTTCGAGAGCGGCATGCCTGGATTCACCGAAGTTCTCACCGATATTGAAATCCACGATATCCTCGCCTTCATCATGAGCACGTGGCCCGACGCAGTGCGACGTCACCAGGAGCAGATAACGCGACAAGAGGCCTCCTCGCGACAACACGAATAACCGGCGATGCTGTCGTCGCCCAACTAAGAAACCGGCCCGGACTCCGTGAATTGCGCTGGTGACACGGAATTGAGCGCTTCAACTCAGTCACATGATTTAACCGCGCTACCATCCGGTGCATGCACAGTTGCTGCGCCGATACGCTCCGCTGCTGCCTCGGTCTCACGATCGCCGACATGAGCGTAACGCAGCGTCATGCTTGTTCGAGACCACGCCTTACGGGATCAGCGTCTGGACGTGCATGCTTTACGAACGCTTCGTCTGCCGTCGTCCGCTGCATCGGGTGGCGGCCTGGCTCGCCGATATGGGGCTGCCGATCTCGCCGGGGACGCTGGCCGACAGCATCAAGCGCTTCGTGCCGCTGTTCGAGCCGCTGGCGGAGGCGATCCTCGCGCACCAGAACACCGCGTCACTGCGCCACACCGACGACACGACATGGCGCGTTCAGGCTTATCGCGAGAAGGGGCGCTCGAACCGGGCCTGGCTGTGGACCTCGGTGAGCAGGGACGCGCTCTATTACCACATCGACCCCTCGCGCAGCGCCGAGGTCGCGATCCGCTGTTTCGTCGGCTATGGGCTGCACGAGTGTCTCCCCGACCATTCGAGCCTGACGCGTATCCGCCAGCGCTGGGGCGAGGAGCGGTTCCAGGCGATCTTTCAGCGCACGGTGAAGGCCTGCCTGGGGGCGAAGGTCGCGACGGCCGAGGTGGTGCACATCGACGCGTCGCTGATCCGCGCGGATGTCAGCTGGGAGACCCAAGGCTGCTCGTGTGGCCTCGTTCAAATGGGTCAATACGACGCTGGGCAACATCAAGAGCGCGATCACCGGGACCTACCGCAAGCTCGGCCCCGACCATGCCGAGCGCTACCTCGCCAGCTTCGCCTGGCGCTACAACCGGCGCTACCACCTCAAGACCATGATCCCCCGCTTCGTCCATAGCGCCGCACGAACCAGCCCCATGCCCTA
>JAPPNV010000440.1 GCA_028818565.1 Rhodospirillales bacterium
GCGCGTAGACGATGCGGCTGAAGATATCCATGCCGGTCGCATCGGTGCCGAAGAGGTGCCGCCAGCTCGGCCCCTGCAGGAAGTCCACCGGATTCGCGACCTCGGGCTCGTAGGGCGCGATCAGCGGCGCGAAGATGGCGAGAATGAAGACGAGAAGAACGATGAAATAGCCAAGCGCGAAGAGCGGGCGCGCCCGCAGCACCGCAAGCAGGAAGCGGAGCGCGTGGAGAAATGTCTCCCAACGGCTGCGCTCGGCAGTTCCGGCGGTGATATCGGTCATCGCTCGCGCGGCACGCCCATGGCGTGGGTAAGCTCTCGCTCAGAAATGTGGAATGCGGGCGGGCCGCGCCGCTCCGAAAAGCGACGCGGCCCGAAGAACATCCCTTACGCTTCCCGGCTGAAGTCCTGGAAGCGGATGTTGTTGGACGTGTAGTAGGTCCACCCCTTGATATCGGAGCGGCGCGCCATCGAATAGTTGGTGAAGACGCCGAAGACCCAGGGCGCCTCGCGCATCACGATTTGCTGCACCTCGTCCATGGCCGCGAGCCGGGCGTCCATGTCGCCGGTCTGCGCCGCGCCGTCGATCAGCTCGTCCACCCGGGCGTTCTCGTAGTTGGAGTAGTTGATGAACGACTTGGAGTGGAAGTAGAGGTTCATCGAGTAGCCGGGATCCGGGCACCACGGCGAATCGTAGTAGAAGATCATCGGCTGCTTGCGCTCGGAGACGTTGTTGTAGAACGTCGCCGCCGGGATCTTCTTGAGCTGGAGAGTGACTCCGATCTCCCTGAGCGCGCTCTGGAAGAGGATCGCGGTGGTCTCCTGCGTCGCGTCTGCGGCGTTGTAGCCGAGAATGGTCTCGAAGCCGTCGCCGTAGCCGGCTCCCTTGAGCAGCTCCCGGGCGTGGTCGAGGTCCTGGGTGCCGTATTCCCAGTAGCTGTCGTTGAAGCCCGGATAGATGTCGGGCATGCAGCCGGTGAGCGGGCTTGCCAGGTTCTGGAACACGGTGGAGATCACCTGCTCCTGCGGGAACGCGAAGTTCATCGCGCGGCGCACGTCGATGCTGTCGAAGGGCGGGATCTTGGCGTTGAGCTCGATCCAGAGCATGAAGGTCGCCGGGATCGTATCGACGCTCACACCGGGCGCCTTGGCGAGCTGCACCAGCTCGAGCGGCTGCAGGTACTGCGCAATGTCCACCGCGCCGCCCTGCAGAAGCTGCGCGCGGTTGGCCGAGGTCGGCACCTCGCGCATGATCACCGTCTCCATCGGCGCCTTGCCGCGATAGTAGTCGTCGCGTGCCTTGAAAACCGCCTGAGCGCCGCGGGTGAGCTGCTCGACCACGTAGGGGCCGTAACCTGCGGTGTTGTTCTTCAGAAACTCCGTGGCCCAGGGGTCGTCGGCGCCACCGACCTCCTTGCACTTCGTGGAATCGTAGATCGGGCTGTACAGGTTCGGCTGCAGCTTCAGCAGCAGCGGGTTGGGGTGGTCGAGGTTGATCGAGCAGACGTACTTGCCCTCGGCCTTGATCTGCTCCTCCCGCCTGAGGCTGATCGTGTTTGTGAAGAAGCCGCCGATGGCGCCGAGCCCCAGCTTGCGGTGCCAGGTCCAGACCACGTCCTCGGCGGTGAGCTCGTTGCCCCAATTGCTCATGACGCCTTCGCGCAGCTTGAAGCGGACCCACTGGCTGTTGGGGTCGACCTCCCAGCTTTCCGCGAGCTTGCCCTTCATGTTCACGCGGCCGGGACGATCCGGGTAGTCCTTGATGTCCTCGCGCAGCGCATCCGGATCGCCAGGATCGGTGATCTTCTCGAATTCGACGAGCGAATCGTAGCAGGCGGCCACGGTCTCGAAGGTCCCGAGGCTCACGTCGTATTCACTGTCCAGGCTCTGCGGCGTCGCCGGCGAGGCGAGCACCAGCGTCGACGCCCGGTCCTGCGCCATGGCGTCGCGGCCCGCGATCGCGCCCGGCACTGCTGCAGCTGCCGCGGCAGCGGTCGTGCCCTTGAGGAAAGTACGCCGGTCAAGCGACCAGCGGTTACCCGTCGAATTCGTCATGTCGTTCTCCCTTGTTTCACCCAGCGGAGCCGGCAGCGCCGCTGCCGCGACTTTATAGGCGAATGCCCGTCCGGACGTGAAGGGCTATCCGGGGCTGGCCAGCACTTCTCACCGGGGTCGCGGCCCGTCGCTCGTCCGTCAAGGACGGACGCGCACTAGCGCTGTTCGCAGACGATCTCCGGGTCCTCCCGGAACACCGCGAGCGGCGAGCAGGGCGGTGGGATCGAGATGGCCTGGATCACGGTCAAGGGCTCGCGCAGGTAGTCGCCGAGCTCGCAGTCCTCGGCGCTCCGCTCCGGGGTCTCGATATGCGTGCCCAGGCGGCGGCCGAAGCGGACCAGGGAGCGGCCGTAGAGGGTCCGCTCCTCATCGTAGGCCGAGAGTGCGCCCGCAAGATCGCCGGGATGGGCCTCGATGGCCCGGGCGATACTGTTCGCATCGCCGGTCGCCTTGACCACGCCCATGCCGGTATGCGGCCTGGCGGAGAACGCCGAGTCGCCCAGCATGGCCACGCGCCCCCGCACCATCCGGGGCACCTCCAGGTCCACGATGGTCTGGAAGAAGAGCCCTTCCGCCAGGATCATCGGCTCGGCGAGGCACGGCGGCAGGCGCTCGGCCGCCGCTTGATGGACCTCGTCGACGAACGACGGGAGGATGAGGTGCGGCGCGATCCCCCCCTCGTGATAGCGGCCGGTGGCGTCCGTCTGCATCCGCCGTAGCTTCTCGGCCGTGGTCAGCGTGTACCAGACGATGTTGAAGCGGCGCTTGCCGGGGCTCAGGTCGCCGTTCGCGCCCGCCACGGGGTAGGCGACCACGTGCTCCCCGGTCGGCAGGTAGACGATGAAATGCGTCATCAGCATGTCGCGCCACTCTGCCGAGAGCCGGTCTTCGTCGACGATGCCGCGCCAGGCCACGTAGCCTGCGTACTGCGGCACCGTATCCGGCCAGAGCTGGGGACGAACGGTGGAGCGCACGCCGTCGGCGCCGATCAGGAGATCGGCTTCGATGCCGGTGCCGTCCTCGAAGTGCGCGAGCACGCCGTCGCCACGGGGCTCGAAGCCTGTGAAGTTGGCGCCGGCGATGTAGCGCTCGTCCGGAAAGTTGCTGCGCAGCAGGCCGTAGAGATGCCCCCAGGACGCCTGGATCTGAGGGCAGTGATAGCGCGCAAGGATGCTGCCGTCGGTCCCGAGGGTGATGCGCTCCTCGAGCCGCGCGCCATACGCCCCGTCGATGGAAAGCCCCAGTGTCTCGAGCGCGGCGTGAAGCTCCGGGTGGGTCGCGATGCCGACACCCCGCTCGGCAAGCTCGGTGTCGATGCGCTCGTGCACCGTCACGTCGCAGCCGGCGCGGTAGAGCATGCTGCCGGCGAGCAGGCCGCCCATGGACCCGCCGACGACGACCACGCGCGGGCCTCGGGCACCGTTGCCGGTTGAACCGTCTGTCATGAAACCGTGACTCCGTTCAAAGAGTTTCTGACCACGCGATTCTAGTGCTCCAGAGACTCTTCGTACATGGGAGGACCGCTGTCTCCTCGCCCACTTTGTACTGGCGAGCGGGTCAACCGAGGATGAATCAGATGGCCAGGTATTTTCGGGCGATTTCCGGGTCTGCCAACTCTGCGGGGTCCAGGCGTGCGATGATCGACCCTTTGTCGATGACCAGGCAGCGGTCGGCCACCGCGTTGATGAGATCGAGGTTCTGTTCCACGATCACAAAGGTCAATCCGACTTCGGCCCGCAGCCGCTTGATGATCTCGCCGATCGACTGGACGATGCTCGGCTGAATCCCCTCTGATGGTTCGTCCAGCAGCACGAGCTCGGGATGACCGACGAGAACCCTGCCGATCGCTAGCTGCTGCTGTTCGCCGCCGCTAAGGGAGCCGGCCTTCTGCGATTGGCGCTCTTTCAAGATCGGAAAGTACTGGTGCACCCGGGCATAGTCGGGCGCCTTGCCCTTGCCCCCGATCTGCTCCCCCATCCGCAGATTGTCGGCCACCGAGAGGCGCGCGAAGATGCCGCGCCCTTGCGGCACGTAGCCCATACCGAGCTGCGCCCGCTCGGCAGCCCGCATACGCGTTACGTCCTGGCCGCGAAATTCGACTGTGCCGGCGAAGCCACGCACAAGCCCCACCAAGGTCTTCATCAACGTCGTCTTGCCGACGCCGTTGCGGCCGATCACCGCGACGATCTCGCGCGTCTCGACGCTCAGGGAGACGTCGTTGACGATGCGGACCTTGCCGTAACCGGAGGTCAGGTCGCCGACCTCGAGCAGCATCGCACGCGCCTCCTCAGATCTTCCCTAGGTAAATGCGATGCACGTCCTCGTCGCGCTCGATATCCGCGAACGCGCCCTGGGCGAAGACCTTGCCGTAGTGGAGTACCGTCGTCCGCGTATCGAGGTCGCGCACGAACGCCATGTCGTGCTCGATCACTGCAATCGTCACCCCTGACTCGTTGAGCTGGCGCATGATGGCCGCCGTCTGCCGCGTCTCCTCCGGCGACATGCCGGCGGTCGGCTCATCGAGTAGCAGCACCTTGGGATCCACCGCCATCGACATGCCGATGGCGAGCCACTGCTGCTGACCGTGGGAGAGATCGCCGACGATCCGCTCCTCAGTATCCGTGAGCTGCAATTGGGCAAGTAGCTCGGCGCAGCGCTCGGGGATCTCGCGCGGCCGGTGGTGGCGGCGCAAGGGAATGAAGAGATTCTGATAGACTGTGAGGTCCTGATAGACCTGCATCGCCTGGAACTTGATGGCCAATCCCCGGCGCGCGCGCAAGTGCGGTGCCAAGCGAGTGACGTCGTGTCCGTCGAGGGCGATCGTTCCCGCCGTCGGCCGCTCGATCCCCATGAAGAGCTTGAAGAGAGTGCTCTTGCCGGCGCCGTTTGGCCCAATGATGCAATGGATCTCGCCGTCCGAGATGGCGAAATCCAGTCCATCCACCGCCCGCACACCGCCGAAGATCTTGGTCAGCGCCCGGGTCTCGACGATGGCGCCCGCGGCGGTGCTCTTTTCGGTCACCGCGCTCACCGCGCACGCACCCAGGCAATTGCCCGGTCGTGGCCACGCCGGATGTAGTCGCCAATAGTGATGCCGAGGCCGTTCGGCGCGATCAGCATCACACCGACAAGGATTGCGCCCAGGACGAGGAACGCGATCTCGCCTTCGGCCGCGAGTCTGAGCGATACCCATTCGAGCACGATCGCGCCCGCGATCGCGGCGCCGAGATCCTTGCGTCCACCGACCGCAACCCAGATGACGACAAGAATGTTCGGCGCGACCCCGAAGCCGTCCGGATGGATGTATGTTCCCCACGCCGTGTAGAGCACGCCGGAGAGCCCTGCGATCGCAGCGGCTATGCAGAAGACGCCGAGCTGAATCAGACGTACGTCGTAGCCGAAGGTTTCCGTCCTGTTCGGATCTTCTCTGCAACCCACCAACCAGTAGCCGTAGCTCGAGTTCACGAGGCAGCGGAGGCCAAGGTAGACTGCCACCAGCAGCCCCAGAACGAAGTAGAAGAAGGCGGGGCGGCGACCGTCCAGCTCGATCACGGTCTCGCCCCAGCCGAAAATCAGGCTGGGAAGCAGCGGATCTTCGACGGAGGCGGGCCTGAGCCCGTTCATCCCGCCCAGATAGGCCGCACCGATGGTGTAGCTCGGGTCGGCCGTCTGGCGCATGAACGTGCCGATCAGCAACGAGACCACGAGCATCAGGATCGCGATATAGACGCCCCGCAATCGCGCGAAGAACATGATCCCGCCGATGATGGCTGCGAAGATGACCGGGATCGCAACCCCCGCGAAGAAGGCCAGGTCGGTATTGCCGTGCGCGTTGAAGAGGTTGAGCGCGACAATGCCGTAGGCGTAGCCGCCGATGCCGTGGAACGCGGCCTGGCCTAGGCTGAGGACGCCGCAATAGCCCCAGAGCAGGCTGAGGCTGAGGGCGAGGAAGCCCGAGATCAGGAAGTTACTGAGGTTGATGATGTCGTAGCGGCGCATGTACTCGGGGAAGCTTGCGAGCACGGCGACGACGATCACGAAGCCGACCCAGAAGGCGACCCCGCGACCCATCGTGTGCGGGCCGTTCAAGGGGCCAAGGTAGCGGTCCAGGACGCTATGCCGTTGCGCCACGGCCGTTTCGCTCCGTGCGTATCTTGCGGCGCTCGAGGTACTCCGAAATTCCCCTCGGGAGCAGGAGCAGGATGAAGAACGCCGCGCCCATCATGGCGACATAACCGACATAGACATTGACCAGGTTGTTGACCGCCGTCTGCACACCGGCGAGAGCCATCACGCTCGACAGTAGCCCCGTGATGACATTGGCGCCGCCGCCCACCACGACGGTGATGAAGGCAAGCGGCGTATAGTTGATGCCGAAGAACGGCGAGATCGTCGCCGTGAGCGCGAACATGCCGCCCGCTATGCCGCCCATGGCCGCACCGATGCCGAAGGTCAGGACGTAGATGTTGCGCGTGTTGACGCCGAGCGCGTCGGCCATGTCCGGGTCTTCCATGGTTGCACGGGCGTGAGTGCCGAACTTGGTGAACGTAAACACGGCCCATACGGTGGCGACGATGGCGAGCGCACTGCCGAACAGGACGAGCCGGTAGATCCCGAACGTTTGCCCCGACACCGGGAAGTTGCCGAAGGGGGTCGGCACGTTGAGGATCGTCGGTCCGAATACCAGCAGGAATCCCTGACTGATCATCAGGCTGAGCCCCCATGTCACCACCAGCGACGAGAGGAGCTGCTTGTAGAAGTGCCGTATGACCAGGCGTTCCAGGATCATGCCCGCAACGCCCGCGCCGATGCCGGCGAAGATGACAGCGATGGGTGCCGGAACACCGGCGTGGTAGGAGAACGCCGTGATATAGGCGCCGATCATCATCAACTCGCCGTGGGCCATGTTGATGACCCCCATCATCCCGAAAATAATGATGAGGCCGGACGCCGAGAGGATCAGAAATCCGATGTTGTCGAAATACTGATAGGCGTAACTGAAGACTTCGGCCGCGGCTTCCATGACGCCCTATCCGCCCGCGCTGCCACGTACCGGTGCCCTGCCGCACGGCAGGACGAGGCGGCCGGCACGATTATGCCGGCCGCCAGCGCCGGGATAGCTCACTGCCCAACGCGATCCTGACCCTCGAAGAACGGCGCCCACGCCGGATTGTCCGGAGGTAGATACTGCCGGCCCGGCGCCTTTTCACGCATGTTCACGCCGATGTCCGTCAAGAAAGTCGGCTCGGTGTAACCGAGATCGGCGATCAGCGTCAGGCTGTGGTCGTCGTTCACCTTGAACAGGTAGGAGTGCATGGCGCCGTGGTGCTGGTCGCCATGGAGCTTCCACGGACCGCCCGGCGCCTCCGGCACCTCGATGTCCGACTGTAAGGCGTCGATCACCGCGTCGGTGTCCGTCGTGCCGGCCTTGGCCCAGGCGTTGGCCATCGCCTTCACCGCCACATAGCCGAAGCCCGCGTGCTCGTTGGCGTACAGCATGTCGGGGAACATCTCGCGCAGCTTGCGGACGAACTCCTTGCTGTTCTCATGAGGCACATCCTCGATGTAGCCTGGTGAGACATGCATGTTCGCCAGCGATGGCGGTGCAAAACGCTTGTGCTCGTAGCCGTCCGCGATGGTCACGTTGGACCAAGTCGGTGTCGACAGGCCTGCCGACTGCGCCTGCGGATAAAACTGCACATGCTCTGCACCGACAAGGCAATGGACCTGGAAGTCGGGAGCGACCTTCTGGATCTTGTCGATCGTCGCCTGCCATTGCGAAACGCCGAAGGGAAAGTACTCCTCGTACTCGATCGTCCCGCCATAGAGATTGGCGGCCGTTCGCGTCCACATCCCGATCGCGCGGCAGAAGTTGTAATCGGCACCGATGTAGATCATGCGCGTGCCGTAATTTTCGATCATCCACTTGAGGGCCGGCAGGACCTGCTGCTCCGGCGTGGGACCGGAAAAGAACGAGTACCTGTCAGCGATTCCGCCCTCGCCCTGGTTGTTATGCCAGTAGATGACCTCGTTGCGCACGACTTCGCGGCGGGCCGCTTCCCGTTCGGCACCCGTGTAGGCCGCCATCACGACATCGGCCTCGTCGTCGAAGATGCACTTCTGAGCGAGTTCCTGATATCGCTTGACTTGGGATTGCCCGTCGTAAGTGATCAGCTTGATCATCTTCTGGGCGCCATCCACCATGATGCCGCCGGCCTCGTTCACTTCCTTGACCGCCAGCTGATAGCCGTAGGTCTTGGGTGTGGCCATGATCGAGAAGTCGCCTGAGAGATCGTCGATCGTGCAGAGGATGATCTCCTCATCGGTCGCGGCCTGCGCCGAATTGTCGGCCAAACCTGCCAGTACCGTCATGCCGACCACGGCAAGAGCCGCGCCGAACAATTTCCCGAACGTGATCTTTGGTCGCATCGATTACCTCCCTGATGTCTCGGTTCCGACCGCCCGGCCCGCACCCGCGGCCGGCCTGATACGGCCACCCAGCCGGCAGGCTAGGCAAAATTCCAGTGTGCCGACACTCCCCGAAAGTGGCTCTACATATACGTTAACACAAATGGGTAGTCAGTGGCGGTCGATTGGTTCGACCAACCCGAGCTGCACGGCCTTGCCGATCGCATGACCCTTGTTGTTCGCACCAAGCTTGTGGATCGCATTTTTCAGGTGGAGACGCACGGTCTCGACCGACCGATCGATGATTCGGGCGATCTCCGGCGAGGTCTTGCCCGCCGCCGACCATTGCAGGCACTCCGTTTCCCGCGGGCTGAGCCGGACGCATGACGCAACTTGCACCTGATCCTCAAATCCACTGCGCTGGACGATGTCGTGGAAAAGGTGCGTGAGGTGGAACATGGGGTCCCTTGTCGTGTCCCTGATGTGCGACCAATTGCCTGTCGTCCGGTCGACGATGGCGCTGACCACCGCAAACCGCCCCCAGGGGAGATGGACCGGTATGGTCATTCCGCGACCGAGCCCGAGGTCCGCGAGATAGCGCCAAGCCTTTGCCTGGGCCGGATGAAGGTGCTCGCGCCGCTGTACGTCGTGCCAATCGAAGGGCAGGGTCGTCTCGAAACACGCTCGATAGTACGGATCGTGCGAGCCGAATGCCTCCCACTGGCGCTCCCAGCCTGCAGGAAAGTTCCGGACGTTGAGCTTGAGCGGAACCCAGTCGCCGTCTGCGAGACGCGCTGTCCGCTGATAGGCATAGAGAACCTGTGTGTAACCCATGTCAGTCGTCATCTGGGCAAGGATGTCCAGCGCCTGATCGAAGGTGCCGGCCTTCTTCAGCTCGCGCGAACACCACTCCATCCGGCTGTCCATGGCCGGCCTCCCTGCCTCGTTCAACGGCGTCCCGCGACGCCGCAGTCACGAAGGTCAAAATTATGGAGTACTTGCTTCAACCCTAGCGCCTTCGGCACTTACATCCAACAGGGGTCGCGGTCGACCGGCCGTGAGGGACGAGGTCGGCGCTGCATCGACTGCGGCAGGCGGGACGTGCAATACATCGGCCTGACGGCTGCGCTGTTCGGCAGGACCATTTTTTAGTCGTGGCTGAGGGCTCGGGATGACGGGGATCGCACA
>JAPPNV010000300.1 GCA_028818565.1 Rhodospirillales bacterium
TCGCCCCGTAGCGAAACGCCTGGTTCTCGAACACGTCGCGCCGCGCAAGCCGGCGTGCGCCGGCGGGGATCGTGAACGCCTCGCCGTGACGATGCGCCACATTCAGCGGCGCGTCGAGGGCCAGGTCTTCGGCCGCGCCGTCCACCGGCTCGATCGGGTAGTAACCGAACTCGTAGAGGCCGTTGGGGTCTGGACCCACCGTAGCGCCGAGGGTGCGGGCCACCATCTGGCTGCCGAGGCAGATGCCGAGCAGCGGCACACCGGCCGCCATCACGCGCGGTATCCAGTCGAGTTCCGCTCGCACGTAGTCCGTGTGATCGTCGTTCGCGCTCTGCGGCCCCCCGAAGCTGACCACGCCTCCAAGGGATCCGACATCGGCAGGGAACGGTTCGCCCTTGTTGGCCCGCATCACCCGGCTCGGCCGCCCCAAGTCAGTGAGCAACTCCGGGATCGCACCCACGTCGAAGGCCGTGACGTGGGTCACGAGCAGCACGGGTGCGGTTTGCGGATTTGAGGTCATCGGTTCAGAGCGAGACGAGGACGCCGTTCTCCAGCGCGAGCCGCCGGTCCATGCGCTCGGCCAGCGTCATGTTGTGGGTCGCGACGAGCGCGGCAAGCCCGGTCGTGCGCACGATATCGAGAAGCGCCGTGAACACCGAGTCCGCCGTGTCGTGATCGAGGTTGCCGGTCGGCTCGTCTGCGAGCAGCACTGCCGGCCCGTTGGCGATGGCGCGCGCGATGGCAACGCGCTGCTGCTCGCCGCCCGAGAGACGCGATGGCCGATGCCCCTCGCGCGCGTCGAGCCCGAGGCGGGCGAGCAGCTCCCGCGCCCGCTCCCGCGCCGCGCGCTTGGAGCGGCCCGCAATCATCTGCGGCAGCACCACATTCTCCAGCGCCGAGAACTCGGCCAGCAGGTGGTGGAACTGGTAGACGAACCCCAATCGCTCGCGCCTGAGCCTGGTCCGGCGCCGGTCCGGCAAGCCTTCGCAACGCTCGCCCGCGATGGCGACCCCGCCGGCGCGAGGACGCTCCAAGAGCCCCGCAATTTGCAGCAGAGTCGACTTTCCGGCGCCGGACGGCCCGACCAGCGCCACCATTTCTCCCGGCGGGACCGAGAGCGAAGCGCCCTTCAGCACCTCGATGGCATTGCCCGCCTGATAGAAGGTCTGCACCACTTCGCGCAGCTCCAGAGAGGGCCCGTTGCTCTCTTGGGCACTACTCATAGCGAAGCGCCTCCACCGGATCGAGCCGTGCCGCCCGCCAGGCGGGATAGATCGTCGCCAGGAACGAGAGGCCGATCGCCATGGCCGCCACGATTACCACTTCGGTCGGATCGGTTCGCGACGGGAGCTGGGAGAGGAATCGAATCTCGGCCGGGAACAGCTCCGTGTCGGTCAAGCCCTCGAGCCAGACCCGGATGGTATCGATGTTGGCGGCAAAGGCGACGCCGCCCCCGACCCCCAGCACCGTTCCCGCCACCCCGATCGCTGCACCGTTCATGAAGAAGATGCGCAGAATCTGCCCGCGCGTCGCCCCCATGGTGCGCAGGATCGCGATGTCGCGGCCCTTGTCCTTCACCACCATGATCAGCCCGGCGATGATATTGAAGGCGGCCACCAGCACGATCAGGGTCAGGATCACGAACATGACGTTGCGCTCGACCTGGAGCGCATTGACGAACTGCGCGTTGGCCCGGCGCCAGTCGACGATCCAGCCCTGACTGCCCACGACCTGCTTCACCCCGGCCTCGATCTCGCGAATTCGCTCGGGATCGGCGACCGTCATTTCGATGGCGGTGACCGCGCCCTTTTTCCTGAAGTAGACCTGAGCAAGGTCGAGCGGCATGAAGACGAACGTGTTGTCGTATTCGAACATGCCGATGTCGAAGGTCGCCGCCACGGGGTAGGCGCGCGAGCGCGGCACCGACCCCATCAGCGTGGTCCGACCTTCCGGCGACAGCAGCGTGATCGAATCGCCGACGCCGACGCCGAGTCTGCGGGCCATGCGGGTTCCGATCACGACACCTTCGCCGGCGGCAAAACCCTCGAGCGTGCCTCCGACAACGTTCCCCGTCAGCAGCGGCCGCGCCTCCAGGTGCGCCTCGCGCACGCCGCGCACCTGGCCGAAGGTGGCCCTGCCGTTCGCCGCCGCGATCACCTGCCCGGTGACGATGGGCGAGACGGTGACGATGCCGTCCACCGCTTGGATGCGTCCCGCAAGCGTATCGAAGTCGGTGAAGCCGTCCTCGAACGCATAGGTCGTCATGTGGCCGTTGAGCCCGAGAATTCGGGTCAGCAGCTCCTCGCGAAAGCCGTTCATCACCGACATGACGATGATGAGCGTGGCGACGCCGAGAAAGATGCCGATCAGCGAGAAGGCCGCGATGACCGAGACGAGGCCTTCCTGCCGGCGGGCGCGCAGGTAGCGAAACGCGACGAGGCGTTCGAAGGCCGAGAACATGCGTGTAGGTCAGCCCCCGATCAAGCGCGCCGAAACAGACTCGAACGAGAGCGCCTCGGCCTCGCCGCCGGCGCGCGCCTTCAACTCTGCCGTGCCCACCTTGAGGCCGCGCGGGCCGACCGCGACCTGCCAGGGCAGCCCGATCAGCTCCATCTCGGCGAACTTGACGCCCGCACGCTCGTCCCGGTCGTCGTAGAGGACCTCGACGCCCGCCTCGACGAGACGGGAATAGAGCGCCTCGCAGGCCTCATCGCAAGCCGCATCGCCTGCACGCAGGTTGATCAGGCCAACCTTGAACGGGGCCGCGATCTCGGGCCAGATGATGCCGGCCTCGTCATGGCTCGCCTCGATGATCGCGCCTGCGAGGCGCGAGACGCCGATCCCGTAGGAGCCCATCTCGACCGGCACCTCGGCACCGTCCGGGTCGGTCACCTTGGCGCCCATGGCCTTCGAGTACTTGGTGCCGAAATAGAAAATGTGGCCGACCTCGATGCCGCGCCCCTGGTAGAGCCCATCCTCGGGCACCGGGCAGGCGGCGGGGTCGTGCTTGTCGTCGGTCGCGGCATAGAGCCGGGTCCACTCGTCCACGATGGGCTGCAGGTCCGCCTCGTAGTCGATCCCCATCGCCAGCGGGTCGGTATCGAGCCAGGCGCGGTCGCAATAGACCGCGCTCTCCCCGGTATCCGCCAGCACGATGAACTCGTGGCTGTAGTCGCCGCCTATGGCTCCACTCTCCGCCTGCATCGGAATCGAGGTGAGCCCGAGCCGGGCGAAGGTGCGCAGGTACGCTACGAACATCTTGTTGTAGGAGCGCACGGCGCCGGCATGGTCGATGTCGAAGGAGTAGTTGTCCTTCATGTAGAACTCGCGGCCGCGCATGATGCCGAAGCGCGGGCGCAGCTCGTCCCGAAACTTCCACTGAATCTGATAGAGGTTCTGCGGCAGGTCACGGTAACTGCGCACGGAGTTCCGGAAGATGTCGGTCACGACCTCTTCATGCGTCGGGCCGAACAGCATCGGGCGTTCGTGGCGGTCGGTGATGCGCAGCATCTCCTTGCCGTAGTCGTGGTAGCGGCCGCTCTCCTCCCAAAGCTCGGCCGGCTGTATCGCCGGCATCAGGACCTCCTGACAGCCGGCGGCATCCATCTCCTCGCGCACCACCTGCTCGATCTTGCGCAGCACCCGGTGTCCGAGCGGCAGCCAGCTGTAAATGCCGGCGCTCGACTGACGGATCATGCCGGCGCGCAGCATCAGCCGGTGCGAGACGATCTGCGCCTCGGCCGGGTTCTCTCTCAGGGTCGGCAGGAAGTAACGTGAGCGCCGCATGACCGTCGCCTCGCTCCCAAAGAACGCGCCGCGTTTATGCCCAAGGCTGCGTCAAAGCGCAATGCGGGCGCGCCCACCCATCCAGGTCCATCCTTCTAAATCGGCGGCGTGCGCTCGGCCCAGGGACGGGCCGACTCGAGCGCAGCCCCGATCCGCAGCACGCCGTTGTCGTCGTGGCGCCGGCCGACGATCTGCAGGCTGGTCGGCAGCCCCGACCTCGTGACCCCGGAGGGCACTGCGAGCGCCGGGCATTGGTGCAGAAAATTGAACGGATAGGTCATGTAGAGTCCGCAAAAGCGCCCCTGCTCATCGACGCGGTAGTAGTCGGGATCGAGCGTGTCGTTCGGCGGGGGCGGCTGCGCGCAGGTGGGGGTGAGCAGCGCGTCGTACGTGGCGAAGACCGGCCGCAGGTCCTCCCACATCTGCGTGCGGAAGATCTCGATGTTCTTGAAGTCGACCGCGTTCATGGCCAGGCCCCTGTCCATGTAGGAGACCAGCACCGGATCCATCTGGTCCCGCCACTCCCCGAGATGCTGGCCGAAGCAGGCGGCCTGCAGCATGCCCCAGTGATCGACCCAGCGATCGATGACGTCGCGACTCCAGGCGATCTCCACCTCTTCGACCGTGGCGCCGGCATCTTCGAGCGCACGCACGGCCTCCCGGGTCTGGGCACGCACGTCGTCATCGATAGCGTAGAAGCCGAAGTCGTAATTCACCGCGAGCTTGAGACCCCGGATATCCGACGGCGGAGGCACTTGGATCGCCGGGCCTTCGGGCAGTGACAGGAAGTCGCGATCGTCGGGGCCCTGGGTGACGCTAAGAAACAGTGCAGCGTCCGCAACCGTTCGCGAGAGCGGGCCGAAGTGCAGGAGGTCGTCGAACGCGGTCGGCAGCATCTGGAGCGGGATGCGCCCGAACGTCGGTTTCAGTCCGACCGTGCCGCAATAGGCCGCCGGGATGCGGACGGAGCCGCCTGCGTCGGTGCCCTCGGCGAGCGGCACGCAGCCGGTCGCGACCGCGGCGCCCGAGCCGCCGGACGAGCCGCCCGGCGAGCGCGTCGTATCCCAGGGATTGTTGGTGTCGCCCCAGAGCGCGCTCTTGCAAAAGCCGGCATAGGCGAACTCAGGCGTCGTGGTCTTGCCCACCAGGATACTTCCCGCGGCACGCAGGCGCTCGACGATGGGCACGTCGAAGTCGGGCACCCAGTTCTCGTAGATCTTGGAGCCGAGCGTGGTTCGCTTCCCCTTGGTGGGCGTCAGGTCCTTGATGGCGATCGGCACGCCGTGCAGCGGCCCAAGGGGCTTGCCCGCCATGACCGCGCGCTCGGCCTCCCGCGCCCGCGCGAGCGCCTCCTCCGGATAGGTGAAGCAAAAGGCATTGAGCGCGCCGTTCACCTCCTCGATGCGGGCGAGACTGTTCCGCACCACGTCGACGGGCGAGACCTTTTTCTCCCTGATCAGTCCGGCAAGCGTCGTCGCGGGTGTGTAGGCAAGATCCAAGTCCATCATCCCATCCTCCCTTCTCGGGCGCCCACCTAAACCGCGGCCGTCGTCATCCGGCTTCGGCGAGCCGCGCCTCGAACTCGCGCCCGATGGTGTCCCCGTCATAGATCGCGTGCTGGAGCAGGCGCGGCGCCCGGCAGTCTCCGATTCGGAAGGTCGGCAGTCGCTCCCGCAACGCCCAGTAGAGCGCGTCGTTCGATCGGCGCCCGATGGCGAGCACGATCGTATCGACATCGCGGAGAGTCCGTTCCTCATTGGTGTGGACGTCGACGGCGACCACACCGTCCGGCCCGATCGAGCGGATGTCCGTGTGCAAGGTGATGCGAAGCCCTCGCGGGCGAACGCGCTGATAGAAGAGCGCAGCATTGCTCGGTTCGAGGTCCGCCCCGGCCGCACCGAGCGGTGTTACGAACTCGACCTGCCGGCCCGCCTCCAGCAGGAACTCGGCCGTGCCGCACGCCTCCCAGTGCGCGTTGCGGTCGAGCACAACGACACTTGGCCCCGCGTCGACACGTCCCGACATCACGTCGTCGGTCGAGACCACCCGGGGGTCGTCGGCAACGCCGGGGACCAGCCCGCCCATCGAGGCCCAGAGGCCCTCCGACGCGAGAGGCGGGCTTGGCCCGTCGAGGGCGTCGCGTCCCGGCATGTAGGGGCGCGAGCCGGTGGCGACGACCACCGCGTCGGGGCCGAGCGTTTCGATTGCGCTCACTGTCGCCTCCACACCCAGCCGAACGTCAACCCCGAGACGTTCCGCCTCAGAGGCGAGATGCAGCACCGACTCCCCGATTTCGGCGTGGAGGGGCTGGCGGGCGGCGAGCCGAATGAGGCCACCCGGCTCGCTCTCACGTTCGAACAGGGTGACGCGATGGCCGCGTCGCGCAAGGGTCACCGCGGCGCTGAGCCCGGCAGGACCGCCACCGATCACCGCCACATGACGGGGCGTCGCTGCCGGCGTCAAGGCGCCGCGCCGCAGTTCGCGCCCGGCCGCCGGGTTCGACACGCAGCGGATCGGGTCTCGCTGCATGACCTGCAGGACGCAGGCGTCGTTGCAGGCGATGCACGGCCGCACTTCGCGAAGCCGGCGTTCGCGGACCTTGTTGGGGAGCTCGGGGTCCGCGATGAGCTGGCGCGCCATGCCGATGAGGTCCGCATCGCCCTCCCGCAGAATCCGCTCCGCGTCCGCCGGCTTCTTGATTCGGCCGAAGGCGACCACCGGGACCGGGGTCGCGCGCTTGAGGGCGGCGTTCAGGTCGTTGAAAGCGAGCTGTGGCACCGCCGCCGGCGGGACCTCCATCCAGAAGCTGCTGAACGAACCCGCATCGGAGCTGAAGAGATCGACGTGACCGCTTTCCGCGAGCGCACGGCCCACCTCGAGACCGTAGTCGAGGCCGTAGCCGAATGGGGTGTACTCGTGCAGGCAGAGGCGGACCGAGATGGGCCAATCAGGGCCGACCGCGTCCCGCATCGCCGCGAGCACCTCGAGGGGCAAGCGCATGCGGTTCTCGAAGGAGCCGCCGTAAGCGTCCTGCCTGCGGTTGAAGAACGGCGAGACGAAGCTGCGCAGGAGGCCGTCGTGGCCGATCTTGATCTCGACCCCGTCGTAGCCTGCTTCGCGCATGTTGACCGCCGACACCGCGAATCCTTCGACGACCGCCTCGATCTCCGCCGGCCCCATCTCGACCGTGTTGTAGCGCGAGTACGGCTCGGGCATCTGGGAGGGCGCCCAGAGCTCCCGCGGCGGATGGCTGAGGCTGGTGTGCCCGGCGTGGCTGAGCTGGGCAAAGACATGCGCGCCGTGGGGATGCACCGCATCGACGATCCGCCGGTAGGCCGGTATTGCCTCACGGTCCCACGCCCGGCCGTAATTCGGGCTCATCTGGCCGATCGGATGCATGGCGTGGCTTCCGGTCACGATGAGACCGGCCCCGCCGCGTGCCCGCGTCGCGTAGTAGGCGGCGAGGTCCTCCGTCGGCGTCCCGTCCGGCGCATCGAGCCCGTTCCAATGAGCCAGCAGGACGAAGCGGTTGCGAAGCTCAAGTCCGCGCAGCCGAAACGGGGTCCAGAGCAGCGACTCGCCGGCCATCGCTTTACGCTTTTCCTCCGGGGAGGGGGACAGGGTGGGGTGGATTACGGATCAGCCGCGTATCTGTGCCGCGCCCGCGTAGAGCACGGCGTTGTGGCTCGCGTTCGCTGCCTCGTAGGCCGCCAACGCCTCGGGCTCCAGGTCGCGCTCGGGCCGGCGCTCGGCATCGAAGTACCCGTACTCGTCGACGCCCCGCACCAGCGCCGCATAGTCGCGCCCGACCACGTTCTTCACATGGGTGGGAATGTAACGGATGGCGAAGCCGATGCGCCGGTCGTCGGAGAGATTGGGGCCCGAGCCGTGGATCAGGCGCACGTGGTGCAGCGAGGCCTCGCCCGGCTGCAGCACGACATCGACCGCCGCGTCCTCGTCCACCTCGTGCTCGACGATCTGGCCGCGCGTGAGCATGTTGTGCTCGCCGTAAGCGTCGCGGTGGGAGATCTGATTCAGCCTGTGGGTGCCGGGCGCGACCCTCATGGCACCCGATTCCACCGTGCTGGGCGAGAGCGCGATCCAGGCGGTCACCACCTCGAGGCTGCTCAGGCCCCAGTAGGTCGAATCCTGGTGCCAGGAGACATAGGCAGGATCGTGCGCGTCCTTCGTGAAGAAGAGCGAGGTCCAGCACAGGAGGTTGGGGCCGAGCAGGTCTTCCACCGCGTCCAGCACCGTCTCGTTGCGGATCAGGCGATCGAGCGCCGTCACCAGCAGGTGGGGCCGATGGCGCATCCGCTCGCCCCGCTCGGCGAAATGCCGCTCGGCGGTCTCCACGTCGGCCCGGATCGCGCGGGCCTCCGCCGCCGAGATGGCCTGGACCGGGAAGTGGAAGCCGTCATGCTCGTAGGCTGCGACGGCGTCTGCGGATAGCTGCTTGGGCATGATCCTTCCTCTCAAGCAGGCGTAGCCGCCTGCGCCGCCGGCGAGTCAGGCGCGAACGCCGCTTCCATCGCGCGCCGGACGCGCACTGCCTCCGCCGCCGTATCGTCCTCGTCGGCGGTCACATCGTCCCAGGTGAGCGGCGTGTCCGGCTCCACGGCGCGGGTCAGCTTGATGCCGTGGGCGAGGCCGATGGGCAGGTGGCCGCCGGCGAGGCTCGCCGCCGCCGGCATCAGACGTCCGTAGACCGTGTAGCCCCCTTCCCCATCGAGCCGCGTGCCGGCCTGCAGATGCGCCTTGGTGCAGGCGACTGCATCGGCGCGAAACCCGGTCGGCGCGCCGGTGGGCTCGCCGCGCAGCGCGACGGACGCCACCGAGATGCCGAGCTCCAGCCCGATCAGGTGATAGGGCTTGTACATCGACGCATAGCGCCCCGTGGAATCGGTGCAAAGCCCGTATTCGCGAAAGCAGGCCGCGACATAGTCTGTGCCGGCCTCGAACACCGCATAGACGCCCCAGCGCAGGTGCTTGTCGAGCGCGCTGCCGTCCCGCGCCTCGCTCGCGATCACTTCGACCTGACCCTTGTGGTGCAGGGTGCCGCCGTCCTCGCGCGGCCTGAGCACGGTCGGCAGGTCGTCGACCCCGCAGGGCGGGAAGAGAAGCCCCTCCGGCGCAGGCGTGAGCCCGGTGGCATTGGCGACGGCGGTCATCTCGATCGCCGACTTGGTGCCGTCGAGGAAGGAATTGAACATCTGCGGGTTCATGCCGCCGGCCTCGGCCTCCGCCGGCGTGAGCCCGTAGTGGGTCCAGACATCGTCGGGCGTCACGTGGTGGAAGCCCGGCTGGTAGCGCGTCCCCTTGCCGGCAGCGATGACGTCGAGGCCCGAAGCCCGCGCCCAGTCGACCATCTCTGCAATCAGCGCCGGCTGGTCGCCGTATGCGAGCGAGTAGACCACGCCGGCCTCCGCCGCCTCCCTGGCGAGCAGCGGCCCGGCGAGGCAGTCGGCCTCGACGTTGACCATCACCACGTGACGCCCGGCGGCGAAGCAGGCGCGCGCGTGGGCGATCCCCGCGGCCGGGTGCCCGGTCGCGTCGATGACGACGTCCAGGCCGTCCGCCGCGATCAACGCGAACGCATCGTCGCAGACGTGGGTGCCGCCGCCTTGCATGGCCTGCGCGAAGGAGCGCGCGCGGCGCTCGTCCTCTTCCCAGCCGGCGCGGGCGAGTGCCGCGTCTGCGCGGGCGGGGTCGAGGTCCGCCACGGCCATCACGTGCAGGCCGGGGGTCCGCCGCGCCTGGGCCAGGAACATGGTGCCGAACTTGCCGGCCCCGATCAGTCCGACGCGCA
>JAPPNV010000371.1:0-2748 GCA_028818565.1 Rhodospirillales bacterium
TCAGCCGCCTCGACCGACGACATCATCGCGCGCACGTCCGTGGCCTCCCAGATCGCGGGCACCTCGATCTCGCCCGCGACGATCTTGGCCCTGGCGTCCATCAGCCCCGCCCACATCTCGTCGGAGATGTGCCCGGTGCGCAGCAGCTGCACCGAATCGTCGGCCAGCTGGATGGCGTAGTTCTTCGTGCCGAACGCGCCGCTCTTCATGTCATCGACCATCGCGGCGTAGACCGGCACCAGGTTCCAGACCACCGACGAGAGCAGGTGGCCCTTGTCGATCTCGGTCTTGTCGCCGATCACGTCGATGAACAGCACCTTGCCGCCGTCGGAGGCAGGCACCGTCTCCACCGCCTGGAGCATGCCGAAGGTGGAGCCGTCGCCCTGGCCGAAGACGATGTCGGCGCCGGCCGCGATCACCGATTCGGTGACCCGCTTGCCGCCCGCCGCGTCCGCGTAGGCCGCAGGCCCGATCACCGCGTAGAGCAGGTTCACGTCCGGGTTGGCCGCGCGCGCGCCCATGGCGAAGCCGGCGGACTGCGAGTTCCACGACGGCGGCTCGCCGGAGACGACGATGCCGAGGGTGCCCGTGCGCGAGAGCTGCGCCGCCAGCATGCCGGCGAGATAGGCGCCCTGATGGCCGCTCACGGTGTAGTCGGCGACGAGGCCGGCCGCAGCGGCGCCGGGATTGTCGACGATCGCGACCGCGACGTTGGTCTCGGCGGCGATCTCGGGCGCTGCGGTGTTGTAGCCGCTGGCGTGGGCGATCATCAGGTCGGCGCCTTCCGCCGCGAGCTCGCGCAGCGTCGGCCGCACGTCGCCGTAGCCGAGGCCTTCGGCCGAGATGACCTCGAGGCCCATGGCGGCACCGACCGCCTTGGCCGCGTCGACGCCCTGCTGATTCCAGCCGTAGTCGGTGCCCTGCTCAGGCACCAGCACCGCGATCGTGTCGATCTCCTGCGCCTCGGCGCCGGTGATGACCGCGGCCAGACCGATCGCTGCGAGCGTCGATAGAGCTATCCTGTGCAACTTCGGTGTCATCGTCGGTTCTCCTCTTGCTACGGCGATTTGGGCCTCCGACGCACCGAAGTACGACGGAGGCCCGTTCGTTCACGGCACCGGGCGGGCGGCCGCGCGCCGATCCCGGCGATGGTTGCAGCTACAGAAGCTCCATGTCGCTCAGCAGCTTCTGAATCGCGGGCTCGTTCATGTTCTCCAGCGTGACGACCGCCGCCGGGATGGCCACGACGCGCGGCTCGATCGTCTCGCCCTTGATGATCTTGTCCAAGGTGTAGACGCCGTCATAGCCCATCCTGAACGGGTCCTGCAGGACGAGTGCGTCGATGTGGCCTTCCTTGAACAGCTCGAACTCTTCGGCCGAGCTGTCGAAGGCGACGATGCGGAGATCGAGCTCCCGCTGCTTGGCGAGCTGACCCGCGCCGGTGCCGGCGCCGTCGCAGGCGCCATAGAAGCCGACGAGGTCAGGATTGCCGGTGTGCATGTCGGTCGCGATGTTCAGCGCCTTGGCCGGCTTGCACTCCGAGTACTGCACCGGCAGCACCTCGATGTCGGGGTAGTTCTTCATCTCCTCGACAAAGCCGTTCTCGCGCTCGTACCCGGTCTGGGAGCCGGCGGTGATACCGATGTCGCCGACCTTGCCCTTGCCGCCGATCAGCCCCGCCAGGTGCTCCGCGGCGGCCCTGGCGGCGCCGATGTTGTCGGTGGCGATATAGGCGAGCGAGGTGTCGGGGTCGATGCCGGAATCGACCGTGATGACCGGCACGCCGGCCTCGATGGCCTTGGTCACCGGGTCGGACAGCGCCTTGGCGTCGGTCGCGGCGATGAGGATGCCGTCGATCCTGCGCGTCACCATGTCGTTGACCAGGTTGATCTGGCCCGCGATCTGTGTCTGGTCCTGGGTGCCGACGTAGAGGACCTCGTAGCCGAGCTCCGCGCCGGCCTTCTCCGCGCCCCGCTTGATGGCGAGCCAGAACGACGAATCCGTCGATTTCGGGATCCACGCCAACGTCTTGTCCGCCGCGAGAGCGTCGGCGCCGAACCCTGCCGCCGACACGGCGGCAATCACGGCGGCCGCGGCCACCGCGCGTAAAGACCTGATGATGGGTACGCGCAATTTCATGGTTTCTCCTCCCTTGACGGCACACCCGCCGCTTCACGACGGGTGGCCTCGTTATTGTTCTCCACCGCGCCTCAGACGCCGCCAATTATCGATGTAGACGGCGGCGATAAGGATAGCACCGATGGCCACCAGCTGCCAGAAGGCGTAGACGCCGAGCACGTTGAGCCCATTGCGCAGCGTGGCGATGATGAGCGCTCCGATCCACGACGCGATCAGGCTGCCCTGGCCGCCGAAGAGGCTGGTTCCGCCGATCACCACGGCGGCGATCGAGTCGAGCTCGTAGCCCACGCCGCCCGCCGGCTGGCCGCTACCGATGCGCGAGGCTTCCGTGAGCCCCGCGATGCCGGCGGTGACGCCGCTCAGGCCGTAGATGAGGATCAGGTAGAGCGGGACGTTGACGCCCGAGACCTTGGTCGCCTGCTCGTTGCTCCCGATCGAGACGGTGTAGCGGCCGAGCCGGGTGCGGAGCAGCACGAACACGCCGATCACATAGAGGCCGAGCGTGGCAATCGTCGGCACCGGCACCACGCCCCAGATGCGGCCCTGGCCAAGAATCTCGAAGCCGTCCGCCACCCTGAAGATGGGAATGCCCTCGGTGATGATCAGCGC
>JAPPNV010000371.1:2848-9577 GCA_028818565.1 Rhodospirillales bacterium
TCTCGAAGCCGTCCGCCACCCTGAAGATGGGAATGCCCTCGGTGATGATCAGCGCATAGCCGCGGGCGATCCCCATCATGCCGAGGGTCGCGACGAAGGGCGGGATGCGGAGATAGCCGACCGCGACGCCGTTCGCCGCGCCGAAGAAGGCGCCGACGACGATCCCGGCGATGACACCGGCGCCCAGGCCGTATCCCGCGTCCATCACCATGGTGGACGTGACGGCGGAGGCGGCGAGGATCGCGCCGACCGAGAGATCGATCCCCTTGGAGAGGATAACGAAGGTCTGCCCGACCGCGATCAGCGCGATCACGGCGGCCTGGACCGTGATCTCGAACAGGTTGCTGACGGTGAAGAAGTAGGGCGAGAGCTGCGACAGGATCAGCCACAGCAGGAGCAGGATGCCGGCGGTGAAGACGGTGGGGTTGTCGATGATCGCGCGCTCTGCCGCGCCAAGGAGACGCCCGGCCGGCGATTTCGGGTCCAGGCCGGGAATGCGAGACGTAAAGCCGGGACGAGCCAATGCGTACCCTCTCGCAACCTACCGGGCTCGACTCTAGGCAAGACCGCGGAGCGGCGCAATTTCAGCCCGGCCGGCGCGATCCGATGCGCCGTGATCCTGCCTGGTCTCCCCGCCCGCCCACTCGTCTCGTCATGCCCGGCCCCCGGATCAAGTCCGGGGGTGATCCGGGCATCTGTCTCCTGAAGACCCGTCGGCGTGCGAACCGCCGCATGGATGGCCGGGTCAAGCCCGGCCATGACGTGAATTGGGGTGCCTCGTCAATGAAACGTCTCGATCGGGGCACCGGCGTGGCCCGGCGCACGGACTACCGCTGGAAACTGGCGCTCTACAGCGTCGCGCTCAGCGCCTTCGCGGCTTCGATCTCTTCGGCGGTCATCAGGGCCGCGACGGATTCGAGAATGAGCCGGGCGTTCGGGCTCTCCTTCTCGGCCGCCTTGTGGAGCCAGGCATAGGCGCGCACGAGGTCGCGGGGCACGTCGCTGCCGCGCGCGTACATCGTGCCCAGCAGGATCTGCGCCTCGGCGAGCCCGGCGCCGGCCGCCTGCTCGTACCAGGGCACCGCGTCAGCGGGCTGGCCCATGATTTGAAACGCCATGCCGAGCGCGTAGGCCGCCTGGTAGTCGCCGGCTTCGGCGAGCGGCTGCCATTCGCCGATGGCCGTCTCGTAATCGCCGGCCGTGTACGCCTGCCAGCCCGCCTGCATGTCCGCACGCGCGACGTCGGGCGCGTGCGCGAGCACGAGCGACAGAAGCAAACCTGCCGCGACTGCCATCGCCCCGCCGGCACGCCGGCGGTGCAGCCCGGAAGACATGCAGAATCCTGCGGGTTCTATTTGATCTTCGCTTCCTTGAAGACCACGTGCTTGCGGGCGACGGGGTCGAACTTGCGGAGCGAAAGCTTCTCGGTCTGAGTGCGCGGGTTCTTGCGCGTCGTGTAGTAGAACCCCGTACCCGCCGAGCTGACGAGCTTGATCAGGATGCTGTTGGCCTTGGCCATTGGATACGCTCGGCTATTTGGTGTCGCGGACGCGGCGACATTACCGCGCGGTTTCAAACTGTCAAGCGGCGGGGATGGGACAACACCCCGCCGCTTCGGCTAATTCATGCCCCGGCCGCAACCAGGGCAGCCGTCACTCTGCCGCCTGGCTGCCCTCAAGCCGCACGAGGTCGCCGTTCTCGTCGAGGCCGATGCCGTGGCGCCGGCCTTCCTCGATGGTCTCCTCGGGCCAGTGCACCTTGCCGGGGTCGGTGCCGCCGACCACCGCCAGCATGAGCGCCGTCTCGTCGCCCGCGTTGCGGAAGCCCCGGCTCGCGCCGATGGGGACCGAGACGGTGTCGTAGGGCTCCAGCACCACCTCGTGCCGTTGGCCGTCGCTGTTCTGCCAGTAGATGCCCCACTTGCCGGTCAGCGGAATGAACACCTCGTTGGTCTCGTGAATGTGCAACGAGGCGCCCTTGCCGGGGTCGGCCTTGATCAGGCCGACGTTGAAGTCGCGGTTGTCGGTGATCGGGGGCTTGAGCTCTTTGTCCTCGACCACGCCGCGGCCGATGATGTTGAAGATATCGCGCTCGTAACCGGGGATGAGCGCATCGACGAACGCGTGGGCGCTCGATTTCAGGTCCTTGTAGCGGGCGACGCGCTCGCTCTCCATGTAATCCGGGCTGACATCGATCCGTTCCATGGCGAAGCTCCTGCTGCTGTCATGCACCGCCGGACACCGGCTCGGCCGGCGATCCGGCTCCAGTGATGGGCAGACGCGTTTGGGTGTGTGTCCGCCCCCTCAGTAGAGCTCGGTGCGATAGTTCTCCTCGACGAACTCGTCGGTCTCCTTGACCGTCTCTTCCGTGGGGGGCTCCTCCGGCGGCGCCGTCTGCTCCAGGATGATCCGGCCCAGCGACGGCATTTCGCGGCGGTTCTGCCTGCTCTCCTCGTCCCAGAGCCGCGAGCGCTTGAACGCCTTGGCGCAGTGCAGGAAGGCCTCCTGGACCTCGACCCTGATGCCGACCTTCGGCTCCTTGCCCTTGACCACGGCGGCCTGGGCCAGCGCCTCGTCGCGGACGATCGTCGCCTTGCCGTTCACCCGCAGCGTGTCGTCGAAGCCGGGGACCAGGAACAGCAGGCCGACGTTCGGGTTCTCGATGATGTTGGTCATCGTATCGAGCCGGTTGTTGCCGGGCCGGTCCGGGATGAAGAGCGTGTTGTCGTCCAGAACCTGGACGAATCCCGGCGGGTCGCCGCGCGGCGAGACGTCGGCCCGGCCGCTCTCGCCGCTGGTGCCGATGCAGAGGAAGGGCGAGCGGCTGATGAAGTCCTTACAGTGCTTATCCAGCGAGGGGATGCACTTCTTCACCGAGATTTCCATGGTCTCGCCCATGGTCTCGCGCAGGTCGGTTTCCTGCTCGAAAACACGTGCCTCTCCGGTATCGTCCATGACGCCCGGCTCCCTATCCATTCGGTAGACTCCGGAAGTTTAGCAAAGGGCCGCTCATTGAGCCATGTCCGTTGCGGCTTCGTTTCGCAGGGGTTGGTGCCGGCGGCAGTAGCGCGTGACGGCCGCCTTGCCCTGTGGCATCTATCGGGCATTCGTATCCTTCAGCGATTCGTCAGGATCCTGCCATGAGCCACGCCGATTTCGTCCATCTCAGGGTCCGCACCGCCTATTCGCTGCTGGAGGGCGCGATCCGGCTCGACGAGCTGGTCGAGACCTGCCGCGAGTGGCGAATGCCCGCCTGCGCCATCGCCGATCGCGGCAACATGTTCGGCGCCCTGGCCTTCTCGGAGGCCTGCAGCGAGGCCGGCGTGCAGCCGGTCGTCGGCTGCGACATCGCGATCGGCACGCGCACGGAGCAACCCGGCCAGCAGGGCCGCGCGGCATCGTGGCTCCTGCTGTTCGCCCAGGACGAAACCGGCTACCGCAACCTGACCGCGCTGACCAGCGACGCCTACCTGCAGGACGGGGCCGGCGGGCAGCCTCTCGTCACACTGGACGAGCTTGCGGCGCGGGCTGAGGGCCTGCTCGCGCTCACCGGCGGCCCCGCCGGGCCGGTCGGGCGTCTCCTGCTCGACGGCCAGGTCAAGGCCGCGCGCGAGCTGCTGGTGCGGCTCGGCGAAGTCTTTCCGGGCCGGCTCTATGTCGAGCTCATGCGCCACGGCCTGCCGGAAGAGGAGCAGATCGAGGCGCAGCTGATCGCGCTCGCCGACGAGCTCGATCTGCCGCTGGTCGCGACCAACGACGCCTACTTCCTGCGCGCCGAGACCTACGAGGCCCACGACGCGCTCCTCTGCGTCGCCCAGAACAGCCATGTCGAGGACGAGAACCGGCGTCGGCTCACCCCGCAGCACCATTTCCGCCCGGCCGACGAGATGCGCGCGCTGTTCGCCGACCTGCCGGAGGCCGTCGACAACACCTTGGTCGTCGCCCGGCGCTGTGCCGTCATGGCGCCGACGCGGAAGCCGATCCTGCCGGTCTTCCCCACCGCCGGCGACGCGAGCGAGGCCGATGCGCTGCGCACCCAGGCCGAGGAGGGGCTGGAGCGCCGCCTGAAAGCGCAGGTCTACCGCGCGGACATGGACGATGCGGCACGCGAGGCGGCGGCGGCAGCCTATCGGGAGCGGCTCGGCTACGAGCTCGGCGTCATCGTCGAGATGCAGTTCGCGGGCTACTTCCTCATCGTCGCCGACATCGTGCGCTGGGCCCGGGGGGAGGGGATTCCGGTCGGCCCCGGCCGGGGCTCGGGCGCGGGCTCCGTGGTGGCCTGGGCGCTCACCATCACCGATCTCGACCCGTTGCGCTTCGGCCTCCTGTTCGAACGCTTCCTCAATCCCGAACGGGTGTCGATGCCGGATTTCGACATCGACTTCTGCCCGGAGCGCCGCGACGAGGTGATCGACTACGTGTGCCGGCGCTACGGCAAGGACCGCGTCGCCCAGATCATCACCTTCGGCAAGCTCCAGGCCCGTGCGGTGCTCCGCGATGTCGGGCGCGTGCTCGGCCTCGGCTACGGCCGAGTCGATCGCCTGTGCAAGCTGGTTCCCTACAACCCGGCCAACCCGGTGACCCTGCAGCAGGCGCTGGACGCCGAGCCCCGGCTCAAGGCCGAGCGCGACGACGATGCGACGGTTGCGCGCCTGATCGAGATCTCGCTTCAGCTCGAAGGGTTGTACCGGCACGCCTCGACCCACGCCGCAGGCATCGTGATCGGCGACCGCCCGCTCAGCGAACTCGTCCCGCTTTATCGCGACCCGCGCTCCGAGATGCCGGCGACCCAGTTCTCGATGAAGTACGCCGAGATGTCCGGGCTGGTGAAGTTCGACCTGCTCGGCCTCAAGACCCTCACGGTGCTCGATCATGCGAGCGCCATGCTGCGCGAGGCCGGGGCCGAGATCGATATCGATGCGCTCCCGCTGGACGATCAGAAGACCTACGAGATGCTGGGCAGCGGCGCCGCCATGGGGGTGTTCCAGCTGGAAAGTTCCGGCATGAGGGACGCGCTCCGCAGCCTCAAGCCGGACTCCATCGAGGACATCATCGCCCTCGTCGCGCTCTATCGCCCTGGCCCGATGGACAACATTCCCCGCTACATCGCCTGCAAGCACGGCAAGGAAAAGCCGGACTATCTGCACCCCATGCTGACCGGCCTGCTGGAGGAGACCTTCGGCGTCATCATCTACCAGGAGCAGGTGATGGAGATCGCCAAGGTTCTCGCCGGCTACAGCCTGGGCGGCGCCGATCTGCTGCGCCGCGCCATGGGCAAGAAGATCAAGGCGGAGATGGACGCGCAGCGGGAGACCTTCGTGAACGGTGCTCTTGCCAACGACGTCGCCCGCAACGATGCAACCCGCATCTTCGAGTTGGTGGCGAAGTTCGCGGGCTATGGCTTCAACAAGTCCCACGCGGCGGCCTACGCGCTCGTCGCCTACCAGACCGCGTATCTCAAGGCCAACCACCCGGTCGAGTTCATGGCAGCCTCGATGAGCCTGGAGATCAACAACACCGACCGGCTGGAGCTGTTCCGGCGCGAGCTGGAGCGACTGCGCATTCCCCTGCTGCCGCCCGATATCAACGCCTCGCGGGCGACCTTTTCGGTCGAGAGCCAGGAGGACGGCACCAAGGCGATCCGTTACGCGCTCGGCGCTATCAGGAACGTCGGCGTGCAGGCGATGACGGCGCTCGCGGACGAGCGGGCGGCCAACGGGCCGTTCGCCGACGCCTTCGATTTCGCCGGCCGGGTCGATCCGCATCAGATCAACCGCCGGCAGATCGAGAACCTGGCCAAGGCCGGCGCCTTCGAGAGCCTCACGCCAAACCGCAAGCAGATGGCGGACGGTGCCGAGGTCCTTCTCGCCTATTCGGGTCAGGCCAAGCTGTCGCGCTCGCAAGCCTCGCTCTTCGACGAGTCCGACGCGACGCTCGCACCCAGGCCGAGCCTGCCGGAGCAGGAGGATTGGGACCAGAACGAGAGGCTGGCGGCAGAGCACGAGGCGGTCGGCTTCTATCTCTCCGCCCATCCCCTCGATTCCTACGAAGCGGCGCTCAAGGGGCTCTCGGTCACGCCCGCCGCCGAGGTGGCGCAGCAGGTGGCGCGGGGCATCACGCGCTTCCGCCTGGCTGGCATGGTGCTGAACGTCAGGGAGCGCGGGCCGGGCTCGCGGCGGTACGCCTTCATCCAGCTCTCCGACCCGAGCGGCAGCTTCGAGGTAGCGGCCTTCCGCGAGACCTACGGCGACGGGCGCGACGTGCTGGAGCCCGGCAAGCCGGTGCTGGTGACCGCGCAAGCCCGGATCGAGGGCGAGGAGGTAAAGCTCTCCGCCCAGAGCTTCGACGACCTGGACGCCCGGCTCGCGCGCAATCTCACCGGTCTCGCGGTCTACGTACACGACCCGGCCGCACTGGAGCCGTTGGGGGCGATACTCGCGGGCCGGCCCGCGGGGGGCGGGCGTATCGCGCTCTTCGTCGAAGCCGGCGGCGAGGGCACGGTCGAGATCGAGTTGCCTGACGCCTACGCGCTCAGCCCCTCTCTCGGCGGCGAGATCGGCGCGCTCGCCGGGGTCACGACCGTCCAGCAACTTCCGGCGGCGCGGCCCGGCTAGAGCGCGTCCTTCTTTGATGGACGCATCGCGCGCCCCCGCGCGCGTGGACGCGCGACGCGGGGGCGCCGGCCGGTCGCGCCGGTAGGCGCGCGGAATAGCAGGACGGCCGGCTGCCG
>JAPPNV010000112.1 GCA_028818565.1 Rhodospirillales bacterium
GCGGCCTCAAGGGCAACGCGAGCGCGCCCAACGCGCACGAGTACGGCGACCGCGCCCGCGCGCTCGCCGTGCTGGGCTGGGAGAAGGCCTCGCGCAGAGGTTGAGTTTCTTGTCGCTCACGGCAGCCGGCCTGCGGCCGACACCTCCGCGTCGCGCGTCCACGCGCGCGGGCGCGCTCCACGCAACTGCTCAAGCGTGGCGGGATTAGACTCCGTAGTGCTCGCGATACCAGGCGACAAAGCGGGGGATTCCCTCGGCGATCGCGGTCTTCGGCGCGTAGCCGTGGTCGCGCTGCAGCGCCGAGATGTCCGCCCAGGTCTCCTCCACGTCGCCGGGCTGCATCGGCGCGTGCTCGATCGTGGCCTTCTGCCCGAGCGCCCGCTCCAGCGCAGCGACCAAGCCGGTCAGGGTCTCGGGCCGGTTGTTGCCGACGTTGTAGAGGCGGTGGGGAATGCCGCTGCCGCCCGCCGGCGGCGCGTCGAGGACGCTGAGTACCGCCGGCACCACGTCGTCGATACAGGTGAAGTCGCGCTTCATGCGGCCGTGGTTGAAGAGCGTGATCGGCCGGCCTTCCAGGATCGACCGGGTAAAGAGGAAATAGGCCATGTCGGGCCGCCCCCAGGGGCCGTAGACCGTGAAGAAGCGGAGCCCGGTCGCGGGCACGGCATGGAGATGCCCGTAGACATGGCCGATCAGCTCGCCGGCCGTCTTGGTCGCCGCATAGAGGGAGACCGGGGTATCGACGCGGGCACCGGTCGAGAACGGCACCTCGGCGACGCCGCCATAGACCGAGCTCGAGCTTGCGTAGACGAGATGCTCCAGCGCGGGCAGCGTGCGGCAGAGTTCCAGGATCACGACCTGGCCCATCACGTTGGCCTGCACGTAGGCGTAGGGATCGACCAGGGAATGGCGGACCCCGGCCTGGGCCGCGAGATGGACGACCCGGGTGATCGATTGGCGCTCCGGCGCGATCGCGGCGGCCATCGCCTCGCGGTCGGCGATATCGGCGCGGACGAAGTCGAAGCCCGCGTGCGGCTCAAGCAGGGCGAGCCGCGCCTCCTTGAGGCGCACGTCGTAGTAGTCGTTCAGGTTGTCCACGCCGAGGACGCGCTCGCCGCGCACGAGCAGCGCCCTGCAGACGTGGAAGCCGATGAAGCCGGCGGCCCCGGTCACGAGGGTCGTCATCCGGCCGGCTACCTTGGGAAGAGACGTTCGATCGAGGCCGGCAGCTCGGCGAAATCGTCGATCACCGCGTCGGCGCCGAGGTCATGGGGCGGGATCGGACTGTATCCATAGGCCGTCACGACCACGGCGACGCCGGCACCTTGCGCGGAATTCACGTCCGCCGAGCTGTCTCCGACCATGACCGCGCGTTCCGGCTGGGTGCCGAGGGCCGCCAGCGCTTCTTCAATGTGGCCGGGATGGGGCTTGATCCTGGCCACCATGTCGCCGGCGAGCACCGCCTGGATGTGGCCGTCGATGCCGAAGTGGGCGAGCAGACGGCGGGTCGAGCGCTCCCCCCTGTTGGTGCAGACGGCGAGCGCGATGCCGGCGTCGCGGAGCCGCTCGATCGTGGCCGCGACGGAGGGGAAGAGCTGCGCCCGCTCGGTCTCGATCTCGAAGTAGCAGGCGATGAGGCGCTCGATCAGGGGCCGGAGCGCCGCGTCGTCGGGCCGCGCCGCCCCCTGGGAGTCGAGGGCCGCGAGCAGGAGGCGCTTGGCGCCCTCGCCCGCGCGCTGGCGAAAGCGCTCGAAGGCGACCGGCGCGTGCCCCAGTTCCGTCAACACCCGGTTGAGCGCCGCGATGAGATCGGGCGCGGAATCGACAAGTGTCCCGTCGAAATCGACGAGAACCGCGTCCACATGCTCACGCATCGCGCGGATGGTGCGGGAACCCGCGCATGTTGACAAGGCGGCGCGGGGCTGCGGCGCGGGCGGACGTGCTATGATGGCAGGAGTCGCGCGGCCTCACCGATCCGGCGTCGGACATCCCGAATCACATGAGACATAGGGCGTGAGCCAGGCGGTCTTCCACCGCGCTCGTTCCTGCCGGGCGCTTGCAAGCAGCGCGGCGAGCAGCGATCCGCGCGCGGTCACGGCCGCCCCGCGGTGGAGGCGCGGGTGAGCGGGCTCGCCTGCGTCGTGCTCGCGGCGGGCAAGGGCACGCGCATGCGCTCGGCCCTGCCGAAGGTCCTGCATCCGCTGGCCGGACGGCCGATGGTGGAGCACGCGCTGGCGATCGCCCGCGCTCTCGCGCCCGAACGCACGGTGCTGGTGATCGGGCCCGAGCTTGAAGCGGACTCTTCCGGGCTGGAGGGCGTGAGCGAGGCGGCCGCCTGCGTGGTGCAGGAGGAGCCGCTCGGCACCGCGCACGCGGTGGCCCGGACCCGCCCGCTGCTGGAGGATTTCGGCGGCGACGTGCTGGTGCTCTACGCGGACACGCCCCTGGTCCGCAGCGAGACGCTGGCCGGGCTCATCGCGGCACGGCGCGCAGGCGACGGCGCGGCAGCCGCGGTGCTCGGCTTCCGCCCGGAGGACCCGGCCGAGTACGGCCGCCTGATTCTGGCGCCCGACGGCACGCTCGCGCGCATCGTGGAATACGTGGAGGCGAGCGAGGACGAGCGCGCGGTCACGCTTTGCAACGCCGGCATGATGGCGGTGGACGGGCGCAGGCTCTTCCCCCTGCTGGACGCCATCGGCAACGACAACGCCAAGGGCGAGTACTACCTGACCGACCTGCCCGCCATCGTCGCCGCCGAGGGCGGCCGATGCGCTGTCGCCGAGGCGCCGGCCGGGGAGGTCATGGGCATCAACGACCGGGTTCAGCTCGCCGAAGCCGAGCGCGTCGTGCAGGACCGGCTGCGCCGGGCCGCGATGGAAGCGGGTGCGACGCTGGTCGATCCGGCCACCGTCTGGCTCAGCCTCGACACGCGCCTGGGATGCGACGTGACCCTTGGGCCGAACGTCGTCATCGGCCCCGAAGTGGTGATTGAGGACGGGGTCGAGATCAGGCCCTTCAGCCACCTGGAGGGGGTCCGCGTGCGGGAGGGCGCCGTGATCGGCCCGTTCGCACGGCTCCGGCCGGGCAGCGATATCGGCGAAGGCGCGCGCGTCGGCAACTTCGTCGAGGTGAAGGGCAGCACGGTCGCGCAGGGCGCCAAGATCAACCATCTGAGCTATGTCGGCGATGCCGGCGTCGGCGCGGGCGCCAACATCGGCGCGGGCACGATCACCTGCAACTACGACGGCTACCGGAAGTCGCGCACCGAGATCGGCGAAGGCGCGTTCATCGGCTCCAACACGGCGCTGGTGGCGCCGGTGACGGTGGGCCCCGGCGCGGTGGTCGGCGCCGGCAGCGTGATCACCGAGGACGTGGAGGCGGACGCCATCGCCGTCGCCAGGGGCGAGCAGCGCCAGCGCGAGGGCGCGGCGGCCAGGCGGCGCGAGCGGCGCAAGCCCGACCTGGCCGAGGGCTAGGCGGCGAAAGCGAGGGGAGCACCGGAACCGTGTGCGGAATCATCGGCGTCACCGGCCCGGATCAGGCGGCGCCGCACATCCTGGACGGGCTGCGGCGGCTCGAATACCGGGGCTACGACTCGGCGGGGCTGGCCACGCTCGCCAACGGCTCCATCGAGCTGCGCCGGGCCGAGGGCAAGCTCGGCGAGCTTGAACGGCTGGTGGCCGAGCGCCCGGTGAGCGGAACCGTGGGCATCGGCCACACCCGCTGGGCCACGCACGGCGAGCCCAGCGAGACCAACGCCCACCCCCATGCCGCCGGCCGCGTCGCGGTGGTCCACAACGGCATCATCGAGAACTACCGCGCGCTGCGCGCCGCGCTGGAGGCGGAGGGGCGGGAGCTGACCTCCGACACCGATACCGAGGTGGTTCCGCACCTGATCGACCTCTACATGGCGCGCGGCCTCGACCCGGAGGCCGCCACGGCAGAAGCGCTCAAGCAGCTCGAAGGCGCGTTCGCGCTCGCGATCATCTTCGCGGGACACGCGGGTCTCCTGATCGGCGCCCGGCAGGGCTCGCCGCTCGCCGTGGGGCATAGTGACGACGCCACCTACCTCGCGTCGGACGCGCTCGCGCTCGCGCCCTTCACGCGGCGGATCAGCTACCTCGACGAGGGCGACTGGGCGGTGCTGCGGCCGGGCGAGGCGACGGTGCGCGAGGCGAGCGGGCGGCCGGTCGCGCGGCCGGAGAGCGTGACCGCCCACGACGGCGCCATGATCGGCAAGGGCAACTACCGCCACTACATGCTGAAGGAGATCTTCGAGCAGCCGAGCGCCATCGGCGACACGCTGGGGGCCTACTACAATCCGGGCGCGCAGACGGTGACGCTCCCCGCCCTCCCCTTCGCGCTGGAGCGTGTGGAGAGGACGACCATCGTCGCCTGCGGCACCTCCTACTACGCCGGCCTCGCCGCGCGCTACTGGATCGAGCAGACCGCGCGGGTGCCGGTGGAGATCGACATCGCGTCCGAGTTCCGCTACCGCGCGCCGCCGCTGGCGGAGGGCAGCGTCGCGCTCTTCATCTCGCAATCCGGCGAGACCGCCGACACGCTGGCGGCGCTCCGCTTTGCCAGGGAGGCGGGCGCGCCGACGGCCGCGGTGGTGAACGTGCGCGAGAGCACCATGGCGCGGGAGGCGGACGCGCTGCTCCCCACCTACGCCGGGGTCGAGATCGGGGTGGCGTCCACCAAGGCGTTCACCACCCAGCTCGTGACGCTGGCCTGCTTCGCCATCGCGCTGGCGCGGGCGCGCGGCGCCATCGACGAGGCGGAGGAAGCCCGGCTCACGGCGGCGCTCGCCCACGTGCCGGCCCATGCGGCGGAGGCGCTCGCCCACGACGAGCGGCTGCTCGCGCTGGCCGAGACCCTGCGCCAGGCCGAGACGGTGCTCTACATCGGGCGCGGCACCGGCTACCCCATCGCCATGGAAGGGGCGCTCAAGCTCAAGGAGCTCTCCTACATCCACGCCGAGGGGTTTGCGGCGGGCGAGCTCAAGCACGGGCCCATCGCGCTGATCGACCGGGGCGTGCCGGTAATCGTGGTGGCGCCGCCCGGCCCGCTCTTCGACAAGACCGCGTCCAACCTGCGGGAGGCGGCGGCGCGCGGCGCCCACGTCGTCGTCATCAGCGACGAGGCAGGCTGCGAGGCGCTGGCGCCGCTCGCGGCGGACACCATCGCGCTGCCCGCTTTGGATCCCTTCGTCGCGCCCATCCTCTACGCGATCCCGGTCCAGCTCATCGCCTACCACGTGGCGGTGCTGAAGGGGACCGACGTGGATCAGCCCCGCAACCTCGCGAAATCGGTCACCGTGGAATGAGCGAACACCGCGCCTTCATCGACCTCGACGACGACCACCGCGAGCTGCGCGAGCCGGTCCGCGCCCTCTGCGCCCGCTACCCCGGCGAATACTGGCGGGAGAAGGACCGGGAGCGCGCCTACCCCGGGGAGTTCGTGCAGGCGCTGACCGACGCGGGTTTCCTGGCCGCGCTGATCCCCGAGCGCTACGGCGGCAGCGGGCTCGGCATCGGCGCGGGCGCGGCGATCCTGGAGGAGATCCACGCGTCCGGCTGCAACGGCGGCGCCTGCCACGCCCAGATGTACACCATGGGCACGGTGCTGCGGCACGGCTCCGATCGGCAGAAGGAGACCTACCTGCCGCAGATCGCGAGCGGCGCGCGCAGGCTGCAGGCCTTCGGCGTCACCGAGCCAACGACCGGCTCGGACACCACCCAGCTCCGCACCACCGCCGAGCGGCGTGCGGACGGCGACTACACCGTGAACGGCCAGAAGGTGTGGATCTCGCGGGCCGAGCACTCGGACCTGCTGCTCCTCCTCGCCCGCACCACGCCGAAGGAAGAGACCAAGAAGCGCACCGAGGGCTTGTCGGTGTTCCTGATCGAGCTTGAGCACGCGGTCGGCAACGGTCTCGAAATCAGGCCGATCCGCACCATGATCAACCACGCGACCACCGAGCTCTTCTTCGACGATCTCGTGATCCCCGGCTCCAGCCTGATCGGCGAGGAGGGCCGAGGCTTTCGCTACATCCTGGACGGCATGAACGCCGAGCGGATCCTGATCGCCGCCGAGTGCATCGGCGATAGCCGCTGGTTCATCGAGAAGGCCAGTGCCTACGCCACCGAGCGCCAGGTCTTCGGGCGCCCCATCGGCGCCAACCAGGGCGTGCAGTTCCCCATCGCCGAGGCCTACGCGCAGATGGAGGCCGCGCGGCTGATGGTGCAGAAGGCCGCAGCGCTCTTCGACGCGGGCCGCGCCTGCGGGCCCGAGGCCAACATGGCGAAGCTGCTGGCGGCGGAGGCCTCGTGGAAGGCCGGCGACACCTGCCTCCAGACCCACGGCGGCTTCGGCTTCGCCGAGGAATACGACGTGGAGCGCAAGTTCCGCGAGACCCGGCTCTACCGCGTCGCGCCGATCTCGACCAACCTCGTCCTCGCCTACCTCGGCCAGCATGTGCTCGGCATGCCGCGCTCGTATTGAGCGCATTGTCTGAGCAAACTGGGGCGCAACCGATCGGCACAATGTCCCTGTCTTGCATGCAGTACGGCCCGAGCCCCCCTCCTCACCCCGGCCCTGTCCTCCCCCGAGGGGAGGAGAGGGAGAGTAGGCGGTGCCGTCTGCGTCCCCCCTCCGCCCCTTGGGGGGAGGGGGACAGGGGGAGGTGGGATTCGTTCTGTCTGCCGCTACCCGATACGACCGGATCGTGCTCCAGGGGTAGGCGGTCGTGACTGAAGCCGCCGAAGGGCCGCTCGCGGGCATTCTGGTGGTCTCGGTCGAGCAGGCCGTGGCCGCGCCCTTCGCCACCTGCCGGCTCGCCGACGCGGGCGCCCGCGTCATCAAGGTGGAGCGGCCGGAGGGCGACTTCGCCCGCTTCTACGACCGCCACGTGGATGGCGAGTGCACCTGGTTCATCTGGCTCAACCGGGGCAAGGAATCCGTCGTCCTCGACATCAAGGACGCGGGCGACAACGCTCTGCTGCACCGCATCGTCGCGCGCGCCGACGTGTTCGTGCAGAACCTCGCGCCGGGCGCGACGGCGCGGGCGGGCCTCGACTCCGACGAGCTTCGGCGCCGGCACCCGCGCCTCATCACCTGCGACATCAGCGGCTATGGCGAGAGCGGCCCCTACGCCCAGATGAAGGCCTACGACTTCCTGATCCAGTGCGAATCGGGGATCGCGTCGGTGACCGGCACGCCGGAATCCGCGAGCCGGGTCGGAATCTCGGTCTGCGATATCGGCGCCGGGCTCAACGCCTACGGCGCGATCCTGGAGGCGGTGGTCGGCCGCCACCGCACCGGCAAGGGCAGCGGCATCAGGGTCTCGCTCTTCGACGGCATGGCGGACTGGATGACCGTGCCGCTGCTGCACCTGGAGCACGGCGGCAAGGCGCCCGCGCGCACCGGCCTCAGCCACGCCATGATCGCGCCCTACGGCGCCTATCCCGTGGGCGACGGCCGGATGGTGATCGCGATCCAGAACGAGCGCGAATGGGCGCGCTTCTGCGAGCACATCCTGGGCGATGCGGCGCTTAGCCTCGACCCGCGCTTCGCGGGCCACCCGGCCAGGCTCGCGAACCGGGCCGAGATGGACGCGCTGATCGTCGCGGTCTTCGCCCGGCACAGCATGGAGTCTCTCGCGGATGCGCTGCGCGATGCGGGGATCGCCTTCGGCCGGCTCAACGATATTCCGGACTTGTCCGCGCACCCGCAGCTCCGCCGCGCAGGAGTGGAGACACCCGCCGGCACGGTCGAGATCGTCGCACCCCCCGCCCGCCACGAGAACGACGGCGAGAACGCCGACCGCCCCCTCCGCCCCGTCCCGGCGCTGGGCGAGCAGAGCAAGGCGATCCGGGGGGAGTTCGGGGGGTGACGCGCACGGTGCATCGGTCTAGTCATGAAGATGCCGTCGCGGACACGATGGCCGACGGCGAACTCTCGGCTCACAGGTCACGCCGAGTCTGACGGCCATTGGCTGAGGAGACGCGCGCGATGTTCATACACAGCGTCAAGCTTGAGAACATTCTTTCGTTCGGCCCCGACTCCCAGGAGCTGGAACTCAAGCCTCTCAACGTACTGATCGGCCCGAACGGCTCCGGCAAGTCGAACCTCATCGAGGTGATCGGCCTGCTGAGAGCGGCACCGAGCGACGTAACGGCACCGATGCGCGAGGGAGGGGGGAGCGAAAACTGGCTCTGGCGCGGCGAGCCAAGAGCGGAGGAAGCGCGAGTGGAGGTAGTTGTAGAACGCCGGCGCCGTTCTCGCACGAAACTACTTCGTTATTCTATTTCCCTTGATCCGTTTTTTTGGGATTCGCCGTTTCTTAACGAGGAACTCAGAGAAGATGTACCGACCGAGAGTGCTGAAGATGAAGCCGAGCGCTACCTAAAGCGTAGAGGTAAGAAAGTCATTTTGAGCTATCTTGACGAGAACAGAAACAGAAAACAGCGTGAACTACCTGCGAGTGAGATCGAATCCGACCGATCTATTTTGTCACAGCTCAAGGATCCAATTCAGTATCCAGAACTCACGCTTGTTGGGACTCGGCTCGCCGAAATTCGGCTGTATCGTGAGTGGTCATTTGGCCGCAACACGCCGCCGCGATTACAGCAGAAGGCAGACCTCCCAAACCACTCACTTGCGGAGGACGGCCGGAACCTTGGCATGGTTCTGAACCGCCTCGATGGAAATCTGAAGGCCAAGAGACAGCTTCTCACGGCACTTCAAAAGCTCTACCACGGCATAGACGACTACTATGTTCAGGTTGAGGCTGGCAGCGTCCAAGTATTTCTTAAGGAGGGTAACCTCACCATTCCAGCCACGAGGCTGTCGGACGGCACTCTCCGCTACCTTTGTTTGCTCGCCATCTTGTGCAACCCGAGCCTACCGCCACTAGTCTGTCTCGAAGAACCGGAACTTGGTTTGCATCCCGACATCCTCCCCGGCCTCGCCGACTTGCTTCGGGAGGCCTCCGAACGTTGCCAGCTCATCGTCACCACGCACTCGGACACCCTCGTGGACGCATTGACGGACACACCTGAAAGCATAGTGATCTGCGAGAAAGATAACGGACAGACCAAATTGAAGCGGCTAGACAAGGATGAGCTTTCCCATTGGCTCGAGAAATACCGGCTAGGCGAACTCTGGACCTCGGGAGAACTGGGGGGAAATCGCTGGTGAAGGTCAAGGTCTATGTCGAGGGAGGGGGCGACGGTAAGTCCTTGCGAACAGGGTGCCGCAGGGGCTTCAGCTCCTTCTTCGCGAAGGCGAATTTGGCCGGACGCATGCCGCAAATCATCGCCTGCGGAGGCAGAGATTCTGCCTTCGACAAGTTTCGTACAGCGTTGGTATCAAGGAAAGCAGAGGAGTTCATCGTTGTTGTTTCGCAGATCATCTGACCACGGGTTTCCCGGATTGTTTCGAACGATT
>JAPPNV010000071.1 GCA_028818565.1 Rhodospirillales bacterium
TGGAGGTCAACCCGCGGGCGAGCCGCACCGTGCCCTTCGTCGCCAAGAGCATCGGTGCCCCGATCGCGAAGCTCGCGGCCCTCGCCATGACCGGCGAAGCGCTGCCCGAGGCGATTCTGAACGGCGGCGCGGCGCCCGGGCACGTCGCGGTCAAGGAGGCGGTGTTCCCCTTCGCCCGCTTCCCCGGCGTGGACACGGTGCTCGGGCCGGAGATGAAATCGACCGGCGAGGTCATGGGCATCGACCGAGACTTCGGCAGCGCCTTCGCCAAGGCGCAGATCGGCGCCGGCATGCATTTGCCGGTCGCGGGCCGTGCTTTCATCTCGGTGCGCGACGACGATAAACCGGCCGCCGTGGCCATTGCACAGAGCTTGGCGGAACTCGGGTTCGTCCTCGTCGCCACCAGCGGCACCCGCGCGGCGTTGGCCCGGGCGGGGATCGCGGCTGCGCACGTCAACCGGGTGCAGCAGGGCCGCCCGCACATTGTCGATGCCATCAAGGACGGCACCATCCAGCTCGTGGTCAACACCACGGAAGGCGCGCAGGAGCGGCTGGCGAGCTACCGATTGCGCCGCGCAGCGCTCGAACATCAAGTGCCCTACTTCACGACGCTCTCGGGCAGCCGCGCAATGATCCGCGGCGTCGAGGCGCTGAAGGGCGGCAGCCTTGATGTGGCTCCGCTCCAGTCCTATTCTCGAACCAATCAGAACGTCGGCGCGTAACGCCGGCAGCGGGAGATCATCGACAGGCTCGAGAGGGGACGCGGCCCCAAACGCGGGCGCGCGGTAGTCCAGCGATGGACAGACACTTAATGACGCCAGAGGGGCACAAGCGCCTCAAGGAAGAGCTCAGCCGGCTCAAGGCCGAGCGGCCGCGTATCGTGCGCGAGATCGCTGCCGCCCGCGAGCACGGCGACCTGTCGGAGAACGCCGAGTACCATGCCGCGAAGGATCGCCAGGGCCTGACCGAGGCACGCATCCTGGAGCTGGAAGCGAAGCTCGGCGGCGCGGAGGTAATCGACACCAGCACGCTCTCCGGCGACCGGGTGCAGTTCGGCGCGACGGTCTCCATCGTCGATGAGGACACCGAGGCCGAGAGCACCTACCAGATCGTCGGCGCCGACGAGGCCGACGCGAGCGAAGGCCGGCTCTCCATCACCTCGCCCCTGGCGCGGGCATTGGTCGGCCGCGCGATCGGCGATTCCGTGGAGCTCGAAACGCCGGGCGGCCGCCACACCTACGAGATCACCGGCGTCCTTTACGGTTAGCTTATCGCGATCCTCAGGCGTTGACGTCGACGACGACGCGGCCGCGCACGCCGCCGTCGAGGATGTCGCTGCCTCGCGCTACCACCTGATCGAGCGGCACCACCTCGGTCATTGCGTCGAGCGCGTCGCGCGGCAGGTCGCGCGCGAGCCGCTGCCAGGCCTCGCGGCGCGGCCCGCGCGGGCACATGACGGAATCGATGCCGATCAGGCTCACGCCGCGCAGGATGAAGGGCATGACCGTGGTCTTCAGCCCAGGTCCGCCGGCAAGGCCGCAGGCCGCGACCGCGCCGCCGTAGCGGGTCTCGGCCAGGATGTGAGCCAGCATGGCGCCCCCCACGGAGTCGACGGCACCGGCCCAGTGCTCGGAGAGCAGCGGCTTGTCCGGGGCTTCCGCCCGCTCGCCGCGAGGCAGCACGTCACTGGCGCCGAGGCTCTTCAAGTAGTCGCGGCATTGGTCGGCGCGTCCGGTGATGGCGACGGCCTCGTAGCCGAGGCGAGCGAGCAGAGCCACCGAGACGCTGCCGACACCGCCGGCCGCGCCGGTCACCGCAACGGGGCCCGCGTCCTTGGCGACGCCGGCGCGCTCCAACGCGATGACGCAGAGCATCGCCGTGAAGCCGGCCGTGCCAATGGCCGCCGCCCACTTCGTATCGCAACCCTCGGGCAACGGCTCCAGCCATCCGGCCTTGACCCGTGCGCGCTGGGCGAAGCCACCGGGGTGCCGTTCGCCGACGCCCCAGCCGGTGAGCACCACCGCCTGACCCGGCGTGAAGTCCGGCGAGTCGCTCTGCTCGACCGTGCCGGCAAAGTCGATTCCGGCGGTCATTGGGGGCCTGCGAATGATCGGCGCCCGCCCGGTGAGCGCAAGGCCGTCCTTGTAATTGAGGCACGAGTAGTCGACCCGCACCGTGACGTCTCCCTCGGGTAGGTCGGCCTCGGTGAGTGTCCTGATCTCGGCGCCGAGCCCATCCCCTTGCCGGTCGACGACGAGTGCTCTGTAGCTGTCTGACATCGCTCGTTCCCATCCCTCTCGCTTGAGCGCCGTCTCATATCTGCCTGAACCGAGTCAGGCAACCGCTGCTGACGTGCCGCTCTGCTTGACAGGCGAAGCGCCGCGGATAGAGTGCCGCGACTTTCACCGAGCAATCAGGGATTCGACGTCGTCGCCATGCCGACACTCTCGTTGCCGGACGGCGCGGCGCGCTCGTTCGACGCCCCTGTGACAGGCGCCGACCTCGCGGCGTCGATCGGACCCGGACTCGCCAAGGCGGCCCTTCTGGTCGAGGTCGACGGCGAGCTGCGCGATCTCTCCCGGCTTATCGAAAATGACGCGGCGGTGCGCCTGGTCACCGCGCGCGATGAACATGCACTCGAGGTCATCCGCCATGACGCCGCCCACCTCCTGGCGGAAGCGGTCAAGGAGCTTTTCCCCGACGTCCAGGTGACCATCGGCCCCGCCATCGAGGACGGGTTCTACTACGACTTCGCCCGCAACGAGCCCTTCACGCCGGCCGACCTCGAACTAATCGAGGCGCGCATGGCCGAGATCAAGAGCCGGGACGAGACGGTGGAGCGCGAGGTCTGGTCGCGCGACGACGCGGTCGAGATGTTCCAGGACATGGGCGAGCTCTACAAGGCGGAGCTGATCGCGGCAATTCCGGAGGGCGAGGCCATCACCCTCTACCGGCAGGGCGACTTCGTCGATCTCTGCCGCGGGCCGCATCTGCCGTCCACCGGCAGGGTCGGCGCCTTCAAGCTGCTCAAGGTTGCGGGCGCCTACTGGCGGGGCGATGCGCGGAACGAGATGCTCCAGCGCATCTACGGCACCGCCTGGCCGGACGAGAAGCAGCTCAAGGCCTACCTGCACCGGCTCGAAGAGGCGGAGAAGCGCGACCATCGGCGGCTCGGGCGCGAGATGGGCCTTTTCCATTTTCAGGAAGAGGCCCCGGGCGCGGCCTTCTGGCACCCGAAGGGCTGGACGCTCTTCCGCTCCCTCGTCGACTACATGCGCGCGCGGCAGGATGCCGCCGGCTACCATGAGGTCAGCACGCCCGACATGATGGACAGCGTGCTGTGGGAGGCATCCGGCCACTGGCAGACCTTCCGCGAGCACATGTTCGTCTCGCAGACCGAGGACGGCCGGCACTACGCGATCAAGCCGATGAACTGCCCCGGGCACGTTCAGGTCTACAAACGCGGCATCAAGAGTTACCGAGACCTGCCGCTCAGGATTTCGGAGTTCGGCAAGGTCCACCGCTACGAGCCGTCGGGCGCGCTGCACGGCCTGCTCAGGGTGCGCGCCTTCAGCCAGGACGACGCCCATATCTTCTGCACGCCGGAACAGACCGAGGAAGAGTGCCGGGGCGTGACCGAGCTCTGCCTCGACATCTACCGTGACTTCGGCTTCGACGACGTGGAGATCAAGTTCGCTGACCGGCCGCCCAAGCGGATCGGCTCGGACGATGTGTGGGACCAGCTGGAAGCTGCGCTGCAAGGCGCGCTCGAGAGCATGGGGATCGACTACAGCCACAATCCCGGCGAGGGCGCGTTCTATGGGCCGAAGCTCGAGTTCGTGCTGCGCGACGCCATCGGGCGCGAGTGGCAGTGCGGCACGCTCCAGGTCGACCTGAACCTGCCCGAGCGTCTCGACGCCGGCTACATCGGCGAAGACGGCGCACGGCACAGGCCGGTGATGCTGCATCGGGCACTCTTCGGCTCATTGGAGCGCTTCATCGGCATCCTGCTGGAGCATTACAGCGGCCATCTGCCGCTCTGGCTCTCACCCACGCATGCCGTGGTGGCGAGCATCACCGACCAGTACGCTGACTACGCGAAGACCGTGGCGACGCGCTTGCAGGGCGCCGGGCTGCGCGTCGACGCCGACCTGCGCAACGAGAAGATCGGCTACAAGGTGCGCGAGCACAGCGCGGCCAAGATCCCGTTGATCCTCGCCGTTGGCGCGAGGGAAGCCGAGCAGGGCACCGTCTCGGTGCGACGGCTCGGCTCCAGGGATCAAGAAATTCTTGCGCTGGATGAGGCCGTCACTACACTTCGCCGTGAAGTGGCCGGCCCGCTAAGCCGGCGGGCCACTGGGGAGGGCACGGGTTGACGAAGCGCGGGACCAAACATGACGGTGCCGCCGGCCCGATGAGCGCCACGACGAAGGGAGGCGGGGGATAGCGAGACATCCGGTCGCAGCACCACCGACGCGTGAAGGACCGCGCGTCAATGATGACATTCAGGCGGCAAGTGTCCGCCTCATCGATCAAAACGGAGGGCAGGTCGGCGTCGTCGCCGTGGAGCGCGCTCTGGAGCTCGCGGACGAGACAGGACTCGACCTGGTCGAGGTCGCACCGGACGCGGAGCCGCCGGTGTGCAAGCTTCTCGACTTCGGCAAGTACAAGTACGAGGCCCAGAAGAAGGCCAGCGAAGCCCGCAAGAAGCAAAAGACCATCGATATCAAGGAGGTCAAGTTCCGGCCCGGCATCGATGAGGCTGACTACGACGTGAAGCTGCGCAACATCCGCCGGTTCCTCGACGAAGGCGACAAGGTCAAGGTGACCATGCGCTTTCGGGGACGCGAGATGGTGCACCAGAACATCGGCATGAACGTGCTGATGCGCGTGCGCGACGATCTCGAGGATCTGGCGAAGGTCGAGCAGATGCCGAAGATGGAGGGCCGCCAGATGACCATGGTGATGACCTGCAAGTAGCGGCCGGGCGCAGCACCGGAGACTTGTAGCCAAGCCGAGCACCGGCACCCGGTTGCAGCGTCCCGGCGCGAGCGCCGCACCAGCGCTTCTTCCCTTGAATCCTGCCGATACTCCGAGTACAAGGGCGCGCGCCCGGCGCCCCCCACCCTTTCGAGTAACCACCAGGATCGCGAGACGCACATGTCCAAGCTCAAGACCAAGAGCAGCGCCAAGAAGCGGTTCTCCGCCACGGGGCGCGGCAAGCTGCGTCGACGTGCCGCCTACCATCGCCACAACCTGACCAAGCGCGAGAAGAAGGTGAAGCGCAACCAGCGCGGCGCCCAGGTGCTCTCCGCGCCGGATGCGGCGATCGTGCGGCAGTTCCTGCCCTATCTCTGAGCGCGTCGGAGGAACCTCCCCATGGCACGGGTAAAGCGGGGCGTGACTACCCACGCCCGGCACAAGAAGGTGTTGAAGATGGCCCGCGGCTATCGCGGGCGCGGCCATTCCAGCTACCGGGTGGCCCTCGGGCGGGTCGAGAAGGCGCTGCAATACGCCTATCGCGACCGCCGTACCCGCAAGCGCCGGTTCCGCGCGCTCTGGATCCAGAGGATCAACGCCGCGGCTCGCGAGCACGGGCTCACCTATTCGCAGCTCATGCACGGCCTCGCGCTCGCCAAGGTGGATATCGACCGCAAGGTGCTGGCCGACCTCGCCGTCCGTGAGCCGGCGGCGTTCGCGGCCGTCGTGGAACAGGCACGGAGCGCGCACGGCGCGACCGGCTGATCGGCCGCCGCGCCAGCGTGGCACGGCCGCCGGAGTAGGGTCCTTGGAAGACCTTCACGCCCTGGAAGAGCGGATGCTGGCCGGGATTGAGGCTGCCGGCGACCTGCCCGCGCTGGAGCAGGCCCGCGTCGCCGCTCTCGGCAAGAAATCTCCGCTCACTCAGGCGATGAAGGGGTTGGGCGGGCTGGATATCGATGCCCGCAAGGAAGCGGGAGTCAGGCTCAACCAGATCAAGCGCAAGCTCGCCGACGCGGTCGATGTGCGCCGCACGGCGCTGGAGCGTGTCGAGCTGGACCAGCGCCTCGCGACCGAGCGGGTGGATGTCACACTTCCGACCCGCCCCGAGGCGGAGGGCACCGTTCATCCCATCAGTCAGGTGCTGGACGAGCTGATCGCGATCCTCGCCGACATGGGCTTCCGCGTCGTCGAAGGACCCGACATCGAGGACGACTTCCACAACTTCACGGCGCTCAACATTCCGCCCGAGCACCCGGCGCGGCAGATGCACGACACCTTCTATTTCGGCGCCGACGAGGCAGGCGAGCGCATGCTGCTCAGGACCCATACCTCGCCGGTGCAGATCCGCACCATGCAGGCGGAGCCGCCGCCGCATCGCATCATCGCGCCGGGCCGCACCTACCGCTGCGACTACGACATGACCCACACGCCCATGTTCCATCAGATCGAGGGGCTGGTGATCGACGAGAGCACCCACATGGGCCATCTCAAGGGTTGCCTGATCGATCTGGCGCGGGCGTTCTTCGAGGTGGAAGACCTGCCGGTGCGCTTCCGCCCGAGCTACTTCCCCTTCACCGAGCCGTCCGCCGAGATGGACATCGGCTGCTCGCGCGAAGGCGGCGGCTTGCGCATCGGCCACGGCGCCGACTGGATGGAGATTCTGGGCTGCGGCATGGTTCACCCACGGGTGCTGGAGATCGTGGGGCTCGACCCCGCGCGCTACCAGGGCTTCGCCTTCGGCATCGGGGTCGAGCGCCCGGCCATGCTGAAGTACGGCATTCCCGACCTGCGCAGCTTCTTCGACGCCGACCTGCGCTGGCTGCGCCACTACGGCTTCGCGCCCTTCGACGTGCCGAGCCTGGCTGCGGGGCTGAGCGCGTGAAGTTCACCCTCTCCTGGCTGAAGACGCATCTGGAGACCGATGTGTCGCTCGACGACATTGCGGCCAAGCTCACCGCCGTCGGGCTCGAGGTGGAGGGGGTCCGCCGGCCCGGCGACGAGCTTGCGCCCTTCACCGTCGCCTACGTGGTCGAGGCGCGGCAGCATCCGAACGCCGACAAGCTAAGGCTCTGCACGGTCGATACAGGCACCGAACAGGTCGAGGTGGTGTGCGGCGCGCCCAATGCGCGGACCGGGATGAAGGGCGTCTTCGCCCCGCCCGGCACCACCATCCCGGGAACCGGCGACGTCCTCAAGAAGGCGAAGATCAGAGGCGTCGAGAGCTGCGGGATGCTCTGCTCCGAGCGCGAGATGGGCCTGAGCGACGAGCACGAAGGGATCATCGAGCTCGACCCGGACGCCCCGGTGGGCACGCCCTTCGCTGAAGTCATGGGCCTGGACGACCCGCTGTTCGACATCGCGATCACGCCCAACCGCGCCGATTGCCTCGGCGTCTACGGCATCGCCCGCGACCTCGCGGCAGCCGGTCTCGGCCGCCTCAAGACCGCCGACATCGAGCCCGTCGCGGGCACGTTCACGAGCCCTATCGACGTGATCCTCGACTTCCCCGGCGAGGGGCCCCGCCCCTGCCCTCTCTTCCTCGGCCGCTACATACAGGGCGTGCAAAATTGCGAGAGCCCGCGCTGGCTCAAGGAGCGGCTCACCTCGGTCGGCCTGCGCCCCATCTCCGCTCTGGTCGACCTCACCAACTTCCTGACCATAGACCGCAACCGCCCGGTGCACGTCTTCGACGCCGGCAAAGTGAAGGGCGATATCTGGCTCCGCCTCGGCCAGGGCGGCGCGACGTTCGACGCGCTCAACGGCAAGGAGTACGTGCTCGACGACACGATGACCGGCATCGGCGACGAGAGCGGCGTGATCAGCCTTGCCGGCGTGATGGGCGGTGAGCCCACAGGATGCACGATGGAGACGACGGATGTCTTCATCGAGATCGCGCTCTTCGATCCCGTCCGCACCGCCGCGACCGGGCGCACCTTCAACCTGGAGAGCGACGCCCGCTACCGCTTCGAGCGCGGGGTCGATCCGGCCTTTGCAGGGCCCGGCATGGAATTGATGACCCGGCTCGTGATCGAGCTTTGCGGCGGCGAGGCGAGCGAGGTCGTGGTCGCCGGCGCGGAGCCCGCGTGGCGGCGCGAGATCGCCTTCCGCCCCTCACGGGTCAAGGCGCTGGGCGGCGTCGACTGCGAGCGGTCGGAGTCGCTCGGCATCCTCACGGCTCTGGGCTTCGCCTGCGAGGAGCAGGAGGGCGGCGCAGTCTCGGTCGCGCCACCGCCGTGGCGCGGCGACATCCTCGGCGAAGCGGACCTTGTCGAGGAAGTGCTGCGGATTGCGGGCTTCGACCAGATTCCCGCGGTCTCCCTTAGCCCGACGGCTGCCGAGCGGTCGCGGCCGGCGCTCTCGCCCACACGCCGCCGGCTCGGCGCCGTGCGGCGATCGCTCACGGCGCGCGGCATGTCCGAGGCGGTGACCTGGTCGTTCATGCCGAGGCAGCACGCGGCGCTCTTCGGCGACGCGCCGGATGCGCTGGTGCTTGCGAACCCGATCAACGCCGAGCTCGATGCCATGCGTCCCTCGATCCTGCCCAATCTGATCGAGGCCTGCCGGCGCAACGCGGACCGCGGTCTGGCGGACGCGGCGCTGTTCGAAACCGGGCCGGTTTACACCGGCACCGCGCCGGAGGAGCAAGAGACCGTCGTCGCAGGCGTGCGGGCCGCGGCGGCAGTGCCGCGCAACTGGCACGGGCCGGAGCGGGCGGTGGACCCCTTCGATGCGAAGGCCGATGCTCTCGCCGCACTCAATGCCGCAGGCGTTTCGCTCAGCGGTCTTCAGACCGGGGCGGAAGGCCCGGCGTGGTACCACCCCGGCCGGGTCGGCACACTGGGGCTCGGCCGCAACGCGCTGGCCACCTTCGGCGAGCTGCATCCCGGCGTCCTCGCGGAGCTTGGCGCCGAGGGGCCGATGGTGGGCTTCGAGGTGATGATCGATGCCGTGCCCCGGCCCAAGGCCAAGGCGACGCGCGCCAAGCCGCCGCTCGCCGCCTCCGACTATCCGGCGGCCGAACGCGACTTCGCGTTCATCCTTGACGGCGGCGTGCCCGCATCGGAAGTCGAGCGCGCCGCCCGCAACGCTGAGAAATCGCTGATCAAGGCAGTCACGGTCTTCGATGTCTATGCTGGCCCCGGTATCGAGGCGGACAAGAAATCCCTCGCGATCACGGTTCTCCTGGAGGCTCGGGACCGCACGTTGACCGACCCGGAAATCGACGCGGCGGCCGCGAAGATCGTCGCCAACGTGGCGAAGATGACCGGCGGCGTGCTGCGCGGCTGACCGCGCCTGCACTCGGGCGAAGGGTTCGGGCCGCTCCCATGACCGATCTCGCGCGGATTCGCAACGTCGCGATCGTCGCCCACATCGACCACGGCAAGTCGACCCTCGCCGACCG
>JAPPNV010000141.1:0-1820 GCA_028818565.1 Rhodospirillales bacterium
GGACGACGAGCTCCCCGATTGGTTCAAGAAGAAGCGCGGCAGCGCGCGCTCGCTGATCGTGAACCGCTGGGTGCCGCGGGTCATGGTCGGCATTCCGATCGCGGTGCTGCTCTTCATCGTCGCCTATCCCACCGTGCAGATGGCTTACTACGCCTTTCACGACATCAACATGGTGAGCCTGTTCAAGGGCGACTACGGGCTGATCGGCTTCACCAACTTCGAGCGGGTGCTGACCTCGGACCGCTTCCACGGCTCGGTGCTTCACCTGATCCAGTATCTCTTCTTCGGCGCCGTGCTTCAGGTGGTGGTCGGCACCGCGCTCGCGCTCATCCTGCACCACTGCGTGCGCAACAACGCCGCAAGGCTGGTGATCCTGGTCATCCTCGTGATGCCCATGATGCTGCCGCCCTCGATCGTGGGCGTGCTGTGGCGCTTCCTCTTCAACCCGTCGAACGGCGCGATCAATCAGGCGCTGCTCGATATCGGCCTGATTCAGGCGCACATCGAGTGGTTCCAGATCGGCGTCTCGCTCTGGACCATCACCATCGCCGACATATGGGAATGGACCTCGCTGCCCTTCCTCATTGTCTTCAGCGGCCGATTGGGCCTGCCGCCGTCGATTTACGAAGCGGCACGGGTGGACGGGGCCTCGCCTTTCCTCACGCTCCGGCGCATCACGCTGCCGATGCTGAAGGAGGTCATCGCCATCGCCTTCATCATCCGCTTCATGGATGCCTACAAGTTCGTGGACAAGGTCTACGTCATGACCTCGGGCGGGCCGGCGCAGTCGTCGGAATTGCCTGCGTATATCGCCTATCAACGTGGCGTTCGGGAATTCGAGATCGGCGAGGCGGCGGCCTACGCCTGGATCATCTTCCTCTTCGCCATCATCCTGATCACGCTCTTCCTGCGCTACCTGAAGCGCGTGCTGCGCGCGCAGGCGATCGCTTGAGCCGGCCGGCATGAGCACGAAGAACTACAGGCTGGTCCGGCTGCTGCTGCTGATCTTCCTCGGCGTGTGGCTGGTGCTGATCATGTTCCCCTTCTACTTCCAGATCATCACCTCGCTGAAGGACGTGGCTGAGGTCAACCGGATCGAGCCGACGTTCTGGCCGGAAGTGTTCGTGTGGGACAACTATTCGGCGATCTGGAACGAGCCGGGCAACTTCAAGTCCCTGATCGACAGCTTCATCATCGCCACCGCCAACACCATCCTCTCGCTCTTCTTCGGCACGCTGGCGGGCTACGCGCTCGCGCGCTTCCCGCGCCAGTCGGGCGGCGAGAACGTGGCGATGTGGATCCTCTCTAACCGGATGTTTCCGCCGGTGGCGGTCCTGCTGCCGATGTTCTTCCTGTTCGAGGAGCTGTTCGGCACCACCGACACGCACATGGCGCTGATCATCCTCTATCTGGTCTTCAACATGCCGCTCGCGGTCTGGCTGATGATGGTCTTCTTCCGCGACGTGCCGCGCGAGCTGGAGGAGGCGGCCTACGTGGACGGCCACAAGCCGTTCAAGGTGTTCTTCACCATCACGCTGCCGCTGGTGGGGCCCGGCATGATCGCGGTCGCCATGCTGTGCTGGATCTTCGCGTGGAACGAGTACCTGTTCGCCAACATGTTCATCGGCACGGACGTGAAGACCTTCCCGGTGATCATCCCGAGCTTCACCAGCGGCAGCCAGACGCTGTGGAATCTGGTGATGGCCTTCAGCCTGGTCGCCATGATCCCGCCGGTGGTGCTGTTCATCATCCTGCGCCGCTACATGGTGCGCGGCCTCTCGCTCGGCGTGGTGAAGGGCTGAGATGGCGCGGCTGGAGCT
>JAPPNV010000141.1:1920-4630 GCA_028818565.1 Rhodospirillales bacterium
GGGCTGGTGCAGACCGGCCTGCCGCGGGACATCTTCGAGCGGCCGAACTCGCTCTTCGTCGCCCAGCACGTGGGCCAGCCGCCGATCAACCTGATCGACTGCGCGCTCCGACGCGTGGACGACGCGCTCCAGGTGGAGAGCCAGGAGACGCAGCTTTCCTTCCCGCTGGCCGCCGATCACGTCGCCGCCCTGGAGGCGCGCAACGAGCCGACCCTGGTCGCCGGCATCAGGCCGCAGCATCTGGAGGCGCTGGCGGACGATGCCGATGCGGGCGGGCGGCATGTGATGGAGGGCCGCGCCGAGATTTACGAGGCGTTGGGCTCCATGGGCGTGCTCGTCGCCGATGTCGGCGGCGCGAAGCTCACGATGATCACGGCGCCCGACGCGCATTTCGAGCCGGGCCAGCCGCTCAGGATCGCGCTCAGGACCGAGCGGGTGCACTATTTCGACATGCGGAACGGCGTCTCTCTGTTCGACGGATAGCGGCGATGGCGGAAGTCAGGCTGAGCGAGGTCAACAAGGTCTACGAAGGCCGCGGCCAGCAGGTTCACGCAGTCCGCGATCTCGACCTCGTGGTGGAGGACGGCGAGTTCGTCTCCATCGTGGGGCCCTCGGGCTGCGGAAAGTCCACCACGCTGCGCATGATCGTGGGCCTGGAGAAGGCCACGTCAGGCCAGATCCTGTTCAACGGCGACATGGTCAACGACCTCGATCCGCAAGAGCGGAACGTCGCGATGGCGTTCGAGAACTACGCGCTCTATCCCAACTTCAGCGCCGAGGAGAATATCGGCTTCCCGCTGGAGGCGCGGGGGATTCCGAAGCCCGAGCGCCGCCGCCGCGTCCGCGAGCTGGCCGGGCTGCTCCAGATCGAGAACATCCTGCACCAGCAGCCCAACACGCTCTCCGGCGGCCAGAAGCAGCGGGTCTCGCTGGCACGCGCGCTGATCCGCGAGCCAGCCGCCTTCATCCTCGACGAGGTGCTGGGTCATGTGGACGGGCACCTGCGCTTCCAGATGCTGTTCGACCTCAAGCGCCTGCATCAATCGCTCGACAGCACGATGATCTTCGTCACCCACGATCAGATGGAGGCGATCGCGCTCTCCGACCGGATCGCGGTGCTCCACCAGGGGCGCCTGGTGCAGAGCGGCACGCGCGACGAGCTTTACGACACGCCTGCGACCCGATTCGTCGCGGACTTCATCGGCGAGCCGCCGACCAACTTCTTCGACGCCCGATTCGTCGAGGAAGAGGGGGAGGGAATGCTGCGCGCGGCCGATCTCGCGCTGCGGCCGACGGCCGAATCCGCCGCCCGACTGCGCGCGCGCGGCGACCAGAGCTATGTCGTTGGCATACGTCCGCAAAACCTGATATGCACACCAAGAGCGGGCACGATCAGCTTCGACGCCACGATCGACATCCATGAATATCTGGGAGAGCGCTCCATCCTCACCCTGCGCCGGGGCGGGCAGAGTTTTCAGGCCCTGGCGTCGGCCGAGGGCTCATGGGCGCCTGACGAGCCGATCACGCTCTACTACCGGCCCGAGGACATCATGGTGTTCGACGCGGAGTCGGAAGCTCTCATCGCCTGAACGCGGCCGGGCGAAGTACCGAGCGGCAATGTTTGTGGGTTGAACGCACGAAGGAGACACGAAATGGGAATGTTTAGCCACATTACGCGGCGCAAGTTCCTCAAGGGCGCGGCGGCCGGTGCAGCGGCTCTCGGCGCCTCGGGCGTCGCGGCGCCACGGCTTGGCCGTGCGGCCCAGGCGGTACCGCCGGGCAAGAAGCTCTTCAACGACATCGAGCTGACGTACTTCCAGGATTCCAACTGGCTGCACGCGCCACTGTGGCTCTCCGAGCATCTGAAGGCGGAGGCCGGTGTCGGCATCAAGAGCCGGGAGCAGTACGACGGCGGCGATGCGGTCGCGAAGATTCTGCCGCAGCTCCTCTCCCGCAACCCGCGCTTCGACTGGGTTCAGTTCCCGAGCCTGTTCTTCGGCGCGTTCGCGGAGACCGGCCAGCTCGAGCCGCTCGACAAGTACCTCGAGAAGTACGAGGGCACGTCCGAGTATCTGGACTGGGTCATGCCCGCCTACAGCGAGTTCTATACGAAGTGGGCCGGTCAGACCTACGGCATCATGCTGGACGGCGACATCCACATCCTCCACTACCGCAAGTCCTTCTTCGAGCGCCCGGAGCTTCAGAAGAAGTTCTCCAAGCGCTTCCAGCGCGACCTCGCCGTGCCGAAGACCTGGTTCGAGTTCCTCGATGCGACGCAGTTCTTCACCGAGGAGCTGTCGGAGTCCGAGGGCGTCTACGGCTCCTCCATGGTCATCAACCCGCCGAACTTCGGCTGGGGCTTCTGGATGGACGTGGCCGCCGGCAACGGGGTCAACTACTTCGACGAGAACATGAACCCGACGATCAACACGGCCCAGGCCGTCGAGGCGTTGGATCTGTTCAAGGAGATCGTCCAGTTCGGCCCGCCCGGGAAGGAGTCCCTGGGTCTCTCCACCAGCATTCAGCGCTGGCAGTCGGGCGGCGACGTGATGTCGGTCTGGTGGATCGACCTCGCCGAGTTCACGGTGCAGCAGCAGGGCATGGAGCGCGCCGAGGATCAGCGCGGCGACATCGTTCCCGGCTGGCCGCAAGAGGATGGCTCCATCAACCACCGGGCGATTTCGCTCTGGTGCCGCACCGGCGCCATTCC
>JAPPNV010000141.1:4730-9342 GCA_028818565.1 Rhodospirillales bacterium
ATGGCTCCATCAACCACCGGGCGATTTCGCTCTGGTGCCGCACCGGCGCCATTCCGAAGAACGCGCCGGAGGACGTGAAGGAGGCTGCGTTCTACTTCCTCTACCGGATGTCGCACCCGGACTATTCGGACGACATCGTGGCGGACGAGTATTGCGGTTCCGATCCGTTCGGCCTCAGCCACTACACCGATGCCGCTGCCCAGAAGTACCTGGAGCCCAATCCGCAGCGTGGGACCACCGATCTCTGGGCCACGAACTCGGGCATCTTCCAGAACTTCGATACCTCGCGGAACCATCTCGACGCAGGCCTGAAGAACGTCGAGGTCGGCTATCCTCAGTTCTTCTGGGAAGGCGCGTCCGAGTACGGCGACGCGCTCGGCCGGAACATCCAGAAGGCGATCGCCGGCGAGCTGACCAGCCAGCAGGCGCTCGACGAGGCGGCCGAGGAATGGGTCCAGATCGTGCAGAAGCTGGGCATCGATAGTCAGATGTCCCAGTACGCCAACTTCGTGAAGGGCGCCCGTTCGCTCGGCTACAAGATCTAGGCGTACCGTTACACGGCCGCGGTGTCGCGCCTGCGAGGCGTGACGCCGCGGCCTGTTTTTCTCCGCACGCGACGGGCCGGCGGAAGACCGATAGCGGGGCGAAGGGCCCGTTTCCCCCGCCGAAGAGCGATCGATGAATCAGCGAGGACCTCACATCAGTCGCCACGGATTGGAACGGCTCGGCATCGGCAACATCGCCGCTGCCCACTGGAATTATCGGAGACCGGCACTTTACGAAGAGGCAGTGCGCCGTGGTGAGGCGCAGATCGCCGAGGGCGGCGCCCTGATCGCGATGACCGGCGCCCACACCGGACGCTCGCCCAACGACAAGTACATCGTGCGCGAGCCGTCCTCCGAGCACGACATCTGGTGGGGCGACGTCAACCGGCCGATCTCCAGGGACGTCTTCAACGATATCCACGGCCGGGTCGCGGCCTACCTTCAAGGCAAGGAGGTGTTCGTCCAGGATTGCCACGTCGGCGCCGATGCGGAATACCGGCTGCCGGTCCGCGTGATCTCGGAGTTCGCGTGGCACAGCCTGTTCGCACGCAATCTGTTCATCACGCCGGCGACTGACGAGCTGGCAGACCACGAGCCGGAGTTCACCATCGTCCAGGTGCCCGGCTTCAAGGCGCGGCCCGAGACCGACGGCACTAACTCCGAGACCGTGGTGCTGCTCGATTTCGCCCGGCGCCTGGTGATCATCGGCGGCACGGCCTACGCCGGCGAGTGCAAGAAATCGGTCTTTACCATCATGAACTTCCTGATGCCGGCGCGGGACGTGCTGCCCATGCACTGCTCGGTCAGTGTCGGCGAGGACGGTACGCCGGCGGTTTTCTTCGGCCTCTCCGGCACCGGCAAGACCACGCTCTCCGCCGACCCGCGCAGGATGCTGCTCGGCGACGACGAGCACGGCTGGAGCCAGGACGGCCTCTTCAACTTCGAGGGCGGCTGCTACGCCAAGGTGATCCGGCTCTCGCCGACCGCCGAGCCCGCGATCCACGCCACCACGCGAATGTTCGGCACCGTGCTCGAGAACGTCGTGATGGATGCCGGCACGCACGTGCTCGATCTCGACGACGGCAGCCATACGGAAAACACCCGGGGCGCCTATCCCCTGGCATCCATCCCGAACGCGAGCCCCACGGGCGTCACCGGCCACCCCACCAACATCGTCATGCTGACCGCCGATGCCTTCGGCGTGCTGCCGCCGATCGCCCGCCTCACGCCGGAACAGGCGATCTATCACTTCCTTTCCGGCTACACGGCCAAGGTTGCGGGCACGGAGCGAGGGCTGGGCAAGGAGCCGCAGGCGACCTTCTCCACTTGCTTCGGCGCACCCTTCATGCCGCGCCGGCCGACCGCCTATGCGCGCCTGCTGCGCGAGCGGATCGAGATGACCGGCGCCGCGTGCTGGCTCGTCAATACCGGCTGGACCGGCGGCCCCTACGGCACCGGCGAGCGCATGGCGATCGGCTATACCCGCGCGCTGCTGCATGCAGCGCTGGAAGGCGAGCTCGATGGCGTGGCGTGCGCCAGCGACAACCCCTTCGGCCTCTCCGTGCCCCGGCATTGCCCCGGGGTGCCTGACGAAGTGCTCGACGCCCGCGGCACCTGGGCCGACAAGGAGGCGTACGACGCGCAGGCGCGCGATCTGGTCGGCCGCTTCCACGACAACTTCGCGCAGTTCGCGCGCGAGGTCGACAAGGAGGTCCAGGCGGCGGCGCCGATGGCCGCCTGATGCGCCGCCCGGCCTGGGCGGGCTTGCTTCCCTTCACCTGACACACCACGTTAGCTATACGGTACACGCGCAGACTGCGCTGCGGGCGCAGGTATCGGCAGGATGGACAACCCCATGAAGATTGCATTTTCCGAAATCAAAACGCTGTCCGAGGGCGTCATCGCAGTCGGCGTGACCGAGGACAGCACGCTGGGCGCGACAGCGCGCGCGCTCGACGAGCAGACGGGCGGTGCGCTCAGCCGCGCGCTCGGCGCCGGCCGCTTCAAGGGGAAGCAGGGGACGTCCACCACCATCGTGGCGCCGCATGGCCTCGACGTCGATGCCGTGATCCTGATTGGCCTCGGCCAGCCGGGGAAGATCGATGGCAGCGGGCTGCGGGCGCTCGGCGGCAGTGTCGTCCGCAGGATGAACGCCGCCGGCGCGAAGACCGGCGCCGTTGCGGTGGATGCAGTGGACGGCGCGAGCGTTGCGCCGCCCGCGATGGCGGCGGACATCGCCCTTGGCGCGCGCCTCGGCAGCTACAGCTTCGACAAGTATCACACCAAGAAGAAGGACGAGGACAAGAAGAGCCTGGGCGAGCTCACGGTGATGCTCGACGAGCCCGCGGCGGCGGAGGACGCGTTCGAGGCGAACGCGAGCCTCGCCGACGGCGTCTTCACTGCGCGCGACCTCGTCTCCGAGCCGAGCAACGTCAAGTATCCGAAAACCATCGCGGAAGACATCGAGGCGCTGACCGCTGACGGGATCGAGGTCGAGCTGCTGGACCGCGACAAGATGGCATCGCTCGGCATGGGCTCGCTGCTCGGCGTCGCCCAGGGCAGCGACCACGAGCCCTATCTTGCGATCATGCGCTGGAACGGGGCGCCCGAAGGCGCGGACCAGCAGCCCGTCGCCTTCATCGGCAAGGGCGTGACCTTCGATACCGGCGGCATCTCCATCAAGCCGGGCCAAGGCATGGAAGAGATGAAGTACGACATGGCCGGCTCGGCGACGGTGGTCGGCCTGATGAAGTGCCTGGCCGGCCGCAAGGCACGGGTCAATGCTGTCGGTCTCGTCGGCCTGGTGGAGAACATGCCCGACGGCAAGGCGCAGCGGCCAGGCGACGTCGTGACATCCATGTCCGGCCAGACCATCGAAGTCATCAACACCGACGCCGAGGGCCGCCTCGTGCTCGCCGATGTCCTCTGGTACGCCCAGGCGACCTACAAGCCTCGCTTCATGATCGACCTCGCGACGCTCACCGGCGCGATCATCGTCAGCCTCGGCACCTACCACGCCGGCCTCTTCAGCAACGACGACGAGTTGTCGGAGCGGTTGATCGCGGCGGGCAAGGAGAGCGGCGAGGAGGTCTGGCGCATGCCGCTCGGCAAGCGCTACGACAAGGACATCGATTCCGCCATCGCCGACATGAAGAACGTCGGCAAGGGACGCGAGGCCGGCAGCATCGCCGGCGCGGTGTTCCTCGAGCGTTTCGTCAACGGCGTGCCCTGGGCCCACCTCGACATCGCGGGCATGGCCTGGATGAAGGGCAGCCACGACCCCACCGTGCCCAAGGGCGCGTCGGGCTATGGCGTCCGCCTGCTCGATCAATTGGTGCGGGCGCACTACGAGGGCTGACGCCGGCGCGATGGTCGAGATCGCCTTCTACCAGCTTCGCCGCACGCCGCTGGAGAAAGCACTCCCGAAGCTATTGGAGAAGGTGCTGGAGAGCGGGCGCCGCGCCGTGGTGCTCGCTGCCTCTGAGGAGCGCGCGGACGCACTGAACGCGGCGCTCTGGACCTACGAGCAGGGCTCGTTCCTGCCTCACGGCACGGCGCGGGATGGTCAGTCTGAGCGCCAGCCGATCTTTCTTGCCACCGACGATACCAATCCCAACGGCGCCGAGATCGCCGTCATGGTCGACGGTATCGCCCCTGCCGATCCTGGCCGCTTCGAGCGCTGCCTCGACATGTTTGACGGGTCCGACCCAGCGGTGCTGGAGGCGGCGCGTGCTCGCTGGCGGGCGCACAGGGAGCGGGGCGATACGGTGACCTATTGGGAGCAGACCCAGAGCGGCGGATGGGAACAGCGAGCGTAACGGGATCGAAGACAGTGACCGACCGGATCAGGGCCGACCTCTGCGTGATCGGCGCCGGCTCGGCGGGGCTCTCGCTCGCGGCAGGCGCGGTTCAGATGGGCGCCTCGGTGATCCTGATCGAGCAGTCCCGGATGGGCGGGGAGTGCCTGAACACCGGCTGCGTTCCCTCCAAGGCCCTGCTGGCAGCGGCGGCGCGGGGCGACGACTTCGCCGCCGCCTACGACCACATGCGCGGTGCCATCGCAGCGA
>JAPPNV010000408.1 GCA_028818565.1 Rhodospirillales bacterium
CCGCGTCGTCGAGCCGGCTGCCCTCCAGCAGCGCCATGCCGGCCTCGGCCAGGACCGGCGTGTCGTTGACTCCGCCGAGGCCGATGCGGAGCCCGCTCCATCGGCCGTCCCCCGTCATCCGCCCGGTCGCTGCCACCGAGAGCACACAAAAGTCGTTGTGCCGGCGGCAGCACTCGCGAAAGGCGAAGTGCGGCGCATGCGGGGGAAAGCGGACCTCCGTCAGCACCTCGTCGGGCGCGAGGGTGGTGGCGTAGGCGCCCTCGTAGAGGTCCGCCATCGCGACGGTGCGCGTGCCGGCTGGCCCAAGAGCGGTCACCGTCGCGCCGAGCACCAGGCAGGCCAGCGGCATTTCGCCCGTCGGGTCTCCCTGCACCAGGCTGCCGCCGATGGTGCCGCGATTGCGCACCTGGCGATCGCCGACGAAGGCCACCATCGCCTTGATCAGCGGCAGCCGCGCCGCGACGAGTGGCGAGAACTCAAGCGTGGAATAGCGCACCAGCGCGCCGATCCGGGTTTCGTCCCCGTCTGCCGCCAGCTGGGCGAGGTCGGTGAGACCGTTGATGTCGATCAGCGCGTCCGGCCGCCAGAGCCGCATGTTCATCATCGGGATCAGGCTCTGGCCCCCGGCCAGAACGCGGGCCGCGCCCTCGTAGTCCTGCAGGTGACGCACCGCTTCCGCGATGTCGTCCGGGCGGTGGTAGGCGAAGTCGGCGCTCTTCACGGCTCTCGCTGTCCAGGGTCCGCCGTCGCCACCCGGCCGCCCGAGAGCCTGGCGAGCACGTGCTCGACCGCGCTCCGGCTTTCGGAGACCAGCGTGGTGCTCTCCCGCTGGCTCCACACCGTTTCGGGCCGGACCTGGAGAACCCGCACGTCGCCGTCGGCGCCGATCGCCCACTCGATGTCCTGCGCCGCGCCGCGATGCCCCTCGATCCGCTTGGCGAGCGTCGCGAGCGCGAGCGCCTCGTCATCGTCGATGCAGGCGGCGTGCTCCCGCTCGGGCGCGAGCGGCATGAGACGCACCGCGCCGGAGGCGGGATCGAAGCGGTATTCCTCCGATTGCGGCACGATCTCCCGCTGGACGATCTCCAGCGTCACCTTGTCGACGGTGAAGCGGCCTGGCGTCACGTCGCCCTTCACTACGCCCTCGCCGAGGCCCCAGCAGGCCTCCGTGACGATCTTCGAACGATCGCCGTTCAACGGGTCGAGTGTGAACATGACACCGGCGGCGCGCGCCTCCACCATCTGTTGGACGCCCACGCAGATGCCGTCGCCGCCTGCGGCCACAGCGCCGTCGCCGCCCGCGCGGTAGGAGAGGGCCGTGTCGCCGAACATGCTGGCCCAGCACGCCCTGATGTTTTGCAGCACCGCGTCGGCGCCCGTGATCCAGAGATAGGTGTCGTGCTGACCGGCGAAGCTCGCATCGGCGAGGTCTTCCGCCTCGCCGCTGGAGCGGACCGCTACCGGCACGCCGGCCCGCGCCGTCCTCTCTTCAAGGATCGCGTAGTTGCGCCGGATTGCCGTTTCCAGCTTCTCCGGCATCGGGGCCGCGCCGATGGCCTCCACCAGCCGGGCCCGCGCGCTGCCGATGTCCGCGAGCGCCGAGCGGCGAGCGGCCTCCCGCACGAACGCGGCCTTATCATCGAGGCCCGCGTGGGCCATGAAGACGCGATAGGCGGTGGTGGTCACGCCGAACCCGGGCGGTACGGCGAACCCCGCCGCCGTCATTTCGGCGAGACTGGCGAACTTGCCGCCGAGCAGCGGGTTTCCCGGCGCGCCCTCCTGACCCAGCCACAGAATGTGGGGATCGTCGGTCACGGCGCGGCTCTTTCCAGAACCCTGACGGTGCCCTCGTTGCCGTCGACCTCGACCCGATCGCCGGTCCGGATCGTCGCCGTCGCGAAGCCCACGCCGACGACCGCAGGGAGCCCGTACTCGCGCGAGATGATCGCGGTATGGGCCATCATGCCGCCGACGTCGGAGACCGCCGCTCCGATGCGGCCGAAGACGGTCGCCCAGCTCGGCGCCGTGATCCGGCAGACCAGGATCTCGCCCTGATGGACGCTGTAGAGGTTCTCGGTGCGGGTGATCACGCGGGCCGGCCCGGTCACCTTGCCGGCGGATGCGGGCACGCCGCGCAGGACATCGCCGGCGGCGGCGGGATCGACCCCGAGCCACTCCTCGATCGTCTTCTCGGTGATGCCCCACAGCATGATGGTGATGGGTTCGGTGACGACCGACGGCGGGGTGCCCAATGCCGGTGGCGGCGTCCACTGGCAGAGCGAGTCCCGGATGCGCCGCCGCCTCTCGACGATGGGCCGCCAGTAGACTTCGCCCCGCGGCGGCGTGCCCGTCGCCCAGCCGATCAGCAGGTCGTAGAGCGCGTCATAGACCTCGTGGCGGTGCAGGTAGAAGAGGTCCTCGCGGTCGTCGAAGAAGTCGTGCGCGACGAAGACATCCGCGAGCTCCCGCACCTTCGACCAGAAGATCGTGTGGTGCCAGTGCTCGACATAGAAGTTGTGATCCTCGACGTAGGGGAAGACCTTGCAGGTGAGCGCGAGCAGGCCGTCGAAGGCCTCCCGGTCCTGGTCGGTGGGCAGCAGGGCGCGGTACTCCTCCGTCACCCGTTGGCGCTCCGCCAGCAGCCGCTCGAGCGGGCGGCGGATGTCTTCGCCCCGCTGCAACGCCTCGACGTAGCCGCGCAGCGCGATGAACGGCAGCCGCAGGTCGTCAATCCACACCGGATCGGAATGGTCGTAACCGACGCCCGTCGAGAAGTGGAACCACGGCTCCTTAGCCGCCTCGAAGGCCTCCAGCCACTCGGCCCCGCCCTCCGCCTTCGCCATGGCGGCCAGCATCGCGTCCGGGTCGTCGTGTTGCAGGACAACGCCGGCGAGGTCGCGCTGGATCGCCAGTTCGGCCAGTTCGCGGACCTTGTCGTCCGGCCTGAGCAGCAGATTGTCGATGCCGCAGACGATCTGCGTGAGCGTGCGGTCGGTGATTCCGGGGAACGCCTGCTGGCAGAACTCGCGGAAGGTCAGGTAGGCGCCGTAGCCGAGGTTCAGCATCTCGAAATGGTAGGAGCCCATCTCGAGCATGTTCTCGATCAGCCGGTTGTAGGCGCTGAGCAGGTCGTGGGAGGAGTAGACGCCCCGGTGGCCGAAGACGGTCTCCTCGGGCTCCAGCTCGGGCAGCGGGCGGAACTCGATCTGGTTCAGACGCGCGATGCAGTCCTTCGCCTTCTCCACCCAGTTGCCGTAAATCTCGTCCCAGTTCTCGAAATAGTGGCCGGCGCGGCGGGCGAAGTACTCGTGCCGCGCGGCAATCTGGTCGGGATCGGTGACGCTGTTGGGGCTGACGTAGATGTAGCCGTTGACCAGGCGCTGATCGATCCCCATGGCGACCGGAATGGGCCAGACCCGGCTCGCCATCTGGCTGGCGGCCACCCACCAGTTCTCGGTCATGATGGTGTCGAAGGGATAGAGCGGCTCCGGGTTGTGCATCCCGTCGAAGAACCAGAACTTTCCCTCCTCCATCGCGCGACGTTCGTCGCTGATCAGGCAGTAATAGGGATAAAGCTCTTCCCAGCCTTCGGCCCCATCGGGCGTCGGCAGCTCGAACGGGCTCGGGAAGCCCCGGTTGGGCGGTGCCGCCGCGGCCGGTTGCCTCGTGTCGCCGCTCGCGGGCGTTTCAGTCATGCGTGGCACCTCGCGCGTCCTGCCGCCCGGCATCATGCCACGCTCGCGCCCAACGGTTCACGACCATCGGGCGGGGTTGACCGCGCTCCGGCGCTACTCGGCGGCGGCCGCGGCCTCCTGCGGCTCCCACTCGGGGATGCGGCCGTCGTAGTAGGGCATCTGCTCGACTCGCGGTGTCCACGAGCCGTCGTCGATGCAGGTGCGAACGTGACGCGCGATCTCGTCCATCGTCGCGAACCAGACGCCGCCCTTCTTTTGCAGCGCTTCGATCCACGCCGCCACGCGGCGCATTCGGGCGAGCCTGCCCGAGACGAAGGGGTGCCAGACGGTGATCAGCATGCCGCCGTTCTCGTACATCGCCTCGAACTCGGAATCGAAGACCCGCATGGCCTCGTCCGGCGACTTGATGGTCATGGTGTAGTGGAAGTCGAGGCTGTGCATGTAGTGGGGCCAGTCGTCCATGCCCCAGTGGGAGGGCAGGCAGATGACCTCGCCCTTGGGCGTGTTCAGCACGTAGGGCACGTCATCGCCCATCAGGCTCGCGTCGTAGAGCATGCCGCGCTCGGCCAGCAGCGTCGGCGAATGCTTGGATGCGTTGTAGAGCGGCGCGCGCCAGCCGCTCGGGGGCCGGCCGGTCATGCGCTTGATCACGTCGATCTGCCGGTCGAGCCAGTACTCCTGGCGGTCGCGGGATTCGTCGTTGGGGTTCTCGTGCAGGTAGCCGTGGGCCGCGATCTCGTGTCCGCCCTCCAGGATCGCATCCACGAGGTGCGGATACCGCTCCATGCACCAGGCCGGATAGAAGAAGGTCTGCTTGATGCCGTAGTGCGCGTAAACCTTGAGAATGCGCGGGATCGCCACCTCGTCGTACTTCAGGAACGAGTTGGCCGAGAGCATGTTCTCGGCCTTGTCGGGGAAATCGAGGTGCAGGATGCTGTCGGTGTCGATGTCGAAGGTGATGGCCACGGCGCAGCGCGCCCCGTCCGGCCACGGCACCGGGTTCTCGATCAGCTTGAGCGTCATCGCTTCCCTCCTCGCGGCAACCGCTGCGGCGACCTTACACGCGGCATAGGGCAAATCCAAGGATACGAAATTCGTGAATTAGGCGGCTTTTATTGACGGATTTCTATGGTGTAGCTAGACTACCGCGAGGATTTCGGCAGGCTTGAGCTTTCTTGAAACCGGAATCCGTTGAACGCGCGAGAGGGCGGCATGAGCGCCTCGAAACCACCCTCACAAGGGAAAGGGAGCAGCCGGGAGCCTCGGCTTCGCGCTCTGACGGAGGCGGAGCCCGCGCCGATCATGGGCCTGCGCCAGGTCGGAATGGCGGATCTGCAGGGCGATGCGGTCGCCCCTGCCTCGATCCCCCATATCGAGGGCCTCAACCGGGAGATCGTCGCCCTGCTGCAGGAGGACGGCCGCATGCCGTTCTCGAGCATCGCGCGCACGCTCGGCGTCTCCGAAGGGACCGTGCGCTCCCGCGTCGGGCAGATGCACAAGGCCAACCTGATCCACTTCATCACGGTGGTGAACCCGCTGGCGCTGGGCTACACGGCCTGGTCGATGCTCGGCATCAAGGTCGCCCGCGGCGCCAGCGCCCATGAGGTGGCGTCTCATTTCCGCGATCGGCCGGAGGTCGTCTACGTCATGCGGGTCGCCGCGCGCTACGACTTGCTGGCCGAGGTGGTGTGCGGCTCGCCCGACGAGCTGCGCGAATTTCTCGATGCCCATTGCTACGGCTCGGACAGCATCGCCCAGGTCGAGCCAATGATGGGGCTGGGCCTCTACAAGAGCCTGTTCAAGTGGGACAAGCCGCTCACCGGCGGCGACGGCCGTGGCAAGTCGGCCGGGAGCAGCGGCCGATAACGGCCGGCGCGCCGGTGCACAAGAAGCAAGGGAGACAACCCGCCATGAGCAAACGCCGCATCATGCCCGCCGGACACTGGGACTGGAGCATGCCGGTCACGCTCTCCCAGGGCTGGCGGCTGGGCGATCTGGTCGTGGTCGGCGGCCAGATTTCGGCGGACGACAAGGGCCGCACGGTCGGCGGCGATATCGAGACCCAGACCCGCAACATCATGGAATTCATCGGCCGCGTGTTGCGCGAATCGGGCGCCGACTTCGACGACGTCGTGAAGCAGAACGTCTATTACGTGGTCGATGACGAGAGCCCGCCCGCAGCCGAGGTCGTGCGGCGGATCGACGCGGTGCAGGCCGAGTATTTTTCCACGCCGGGGCCGGTCACGACCGAGACGCCGGTCTCGGGTCTCGCCTACGAGGGGCTGCTGCTGGAAATCGACGCGTTCGCCGTGGTGGGCGGGGACAAGCGCCCGCTCACGCCCGAGGGCCACTGGTCGCGCCGCAACGGCATCGCCTGCGTGCAGGGCTGGCAGGCGGGCGACTGGGTCTTCGTCGGCGGCCAGCGCTCGCTCAACGGGGACGGCTCGCTCAGGGATGCGGGCGAGATCGAAGCGCAGACCCGCAACTGCTTCAACGGCATGGCGTCCGTCCTCGCCGAGGCCGGCGCCTCGATGAACGATCTGCTGCGCCTCAACACCTATTACAGGCAGGAGACCACGGGCGACGACGTAACCGCGTTCTGGGAGGCGCTGACCCGGGTGCGCATGGAGTTTCTGCCAGATCCAGGCCCCGCCGGCACGGGGCTCAGGGTCAAGGATTTCTCCCACCCGGGGGAGCTGATTCAGATTGAGGGCATGGCCCATCTCGGTCAGGAGCGCCGGCGCATCATGCCGGCGGGTCACTGGGACTGGAGCATGCCGGTGCCGTTCTCCCAGGGCTGGCGGGTCGGCAATGTCGTCTTCGCCGGCGGCCAGATCTCCGCCGACCAGAAGGGGCGGACGGTCGGCCCCGGCGACATCGCCCGGCAGACCGAGAACGTGTTCGAGAGCCTGATCTCGGTGCTCGGGGAGGCCGGCGCCGAGATGAGCGACGTGGTCAAGCTCAACACCTATTACCAGTACGACGACGGCGGCGCCTCGCCCACCGAGTATTGGGAGAAGATGACCGAGGTGCGGCGCCGCTACTTTCCGCCGCTCGGGCCGGCGGCGACGGCGGTTCGGGTGGACGGCTACGCCTTCGAGGACCTGTTGATCGAGATCGAGGCGATCGCCGTGGTGGAGGGATGATGCGGGGAGCGCGTGCCGCACATGATCCCCGGCCTCCCGGGTGACATGAATGGCGCAAGGGCAGGCCGGGGGCACGCCGCCGTCCGATGCAGCTTCGCATCCGGGCGACGAAGCACCCGCGCCGGTCTTCAAGCCGCCCCGCCAGCCCTTCCTGGAGGTGCTCGGCGCGCTCACGCAACGGCGCACCGTGGTGCTGGGGGTCGCGGGCGTCATCATCTTCTTCGCCGTCTGGGAGGTCGCCCACTACGTCACGCCGGAGGAGAAGCAGCGCTTTCTGCCCGCCGTCGAGCAGGTGGTGGCCGAGATCGCCTATCTCTTCGCCGAGAAGAACTTCATCGCCGATGTCGGCACCAGCCTCTATCGCATCTACGCGAGCTTCTTCGTCGCCAGCCTGATTGCCGTGCCGCTCGGCGTCTTCATGGGCTGCTTCGTCAAGGCGCGCGCGCTCATCAGCCCCACCACGGGGGGCTGGCGCTACCTGCCGGCGGCCTCCTTCGCGCCGCTCCTGCTGGTGTGGTTCGGGCCCACCGACTTCGCCAAGATGGCGCTGCTCTTCCTCGGCTGCTTCTTCTTTCTCGTGGCGCTGATTCTCGACAACACGCTCGCGGTCCAGCGCGAGCTGATCGAGTCCGGCCTCACCATGGGGGCCAAGCGGCGGCAGGTGGTGGGCATCACCTTCCGCGCCGCAGCGCCCGCCATCCTCGATTCCATGCGCAACATGATCGCGGTCGCCTGGACCTATCTGGTGATCGCGGAGATCATCGTGGCGACCGACGGCATCGGCGCGGTGATGATGCGGGCCGCGCGCTTCCTCCATGTCGACATCATGATGGGCGGCATCCTCACCATCGGTGTGCTCGGCGTGCTGACCGACATCTCGTTCCGCATCGCGAGCCGCGTTCTCTTCCCGTACCTGCGGGTCAGGCGCTAGGGGGCCGGGTGATGGCGGTCTTCGGACGCGGGCGAACGGCGGCAGCGCAGACGGGTGCGAACGCCCCGGTGGAGGGTGCGCCGCCCCTCCGCGCCAACCGGGTCACCAAGAGCTACCTGAAGGGCAGCGTGATCGCCCTCGACGACGTCTCCTTCGACGTCCATGCCAACCAGGTCACGGCGATGATCGGCCCGTCGGGCTGCGGCAAGACGACGATGCTGCGGCTGATGGCGGGGCTCGAATACCCCTCGCGCGGGGACGTGACCATGTTCGGCCAACCGATCATGGGGCCGGGGCCGGAGCGCGGCATGGTGTTCCAGGCCTACACCTCCTTCCCCTGGCTCACGACGCGGTCCAACATCGAGTACGGACTGAAGCTCCAGGGGCTCGCGAAGGCGGAGCGCCGCGAGCGCGCCGAGCACTTCCTCGATCTGGTTCATCTGGAGGGGTTCGCCAACGCCTACCCGGCCGAGCTGTCCGGCGGCATGAAGCAGCGCGTCTCCATCGCGCGCACGCTGGCGCAGAATCCGGCGTTGCTGCTGCTGGACGAGCCCTTCGGCGCGCTCGACGCCCAGGTGACCTGGGAAATGGAGGAGATGATCATCGAGATCATCGAGCGCGAGAACAAGACGGTGGTCGTGGTCACCCACGACATCCAGGAGGCGATCTACCTCGCCGACAGGATCATCTTCTACACACGCCAGCCGGGGCGGATCAAAGCCGACCTCCCCATGGAGTTCAAGGAAGGCCGCCGCTTCCACAAGAAGGAGGAGATGCTCGTGCATCCGGGCTACGTGGACATGGAACGGCGGCTCTACGCGATGATGCGCGAGGAAATCCGGGGACGGGTCAGCTAGGGCCCGCCTCCACGGTCAACGGCAAGGAAAGGGAGAAACGAACATGCTGTGGCGAACATCCATCATGACACTGGCGGCCGGCGCGCTCGCGCTCGGCATCGTCGGTGCCGCGAGCGCAAAGGAGACGGTCAGGGTCGCGCATTTCAGTTGGCCGGGCTACGGCTACCTCCACATCGCCAAGGCGAAAGGCATGCTGCCGGAGAACGTCGACCTCGAGATCTCGATCATCGAGGACCCGGTGCAGAGCATGGGCCTGCTCGCGAGCGGTCAGCTCGACATCGTGACCAGCACCATCGAGTTCGGTCCCATCGCGCTCGCCGAGGACATGCCGGTGAAGCTGCTCGGCCTCACCAATCTCGGCAACGGCTCGGACCGCATCATCGTGGGTCCGAACATAAAGTCGCCCGAGGACCTGAAGGGGAAGCAGGTCGGCGTCATCGAGGGCGGGCTGTCGCAGATCTACATGGCGATCTGGCTCGAGCAGCAGGGCATCAAGTGGAACGAGGTGGAGATGGTGAACCTCTTCCCGGATGCCGCCGCCTCCGCGATGATTGCGGGCCAGCTCGACGCCGCCGAGCTCTGGGACCCCTACGGCCCGCAGGTGCTCGAGGAGCTCGCGGGCTCGCGCGAGATGAGCCATTCCGGCGAGGAATACTGGCTCAAGGAGGGCCTGATCGCCGACGCCATCTTCGTCTC
>JAPPNV010000065.1 GCA_028818565.1 Rhodospirillales bacterium
TCGGTGATGCGGATGCTCTCGGTGATCTCGAGGCCCCAGTCCTCGAACCAGAGCGCAGGCATGAAGTGGATGGTCATGTTGGGCTCAAGCTCGGTGCGGTCCCCCGGTCGCAGGCTGATCGTGCGCTCGCCCCAGTCGGGCGGATAGCTGAGCCCGATGGAGTAGCCGCAGCGGCTCTCCTTGGTCAGGCCGTGGCGTGCGAGCGAGGCCGTGAACGCGCGGTGAATGTCCTCGCACAGGTTCCCCGGTTTCGCGGCGTCGAGCCCCGCCTCGATGGCCTCCAGCAGCGCGCCTTCCGCGTTGCGCTCGCGCGCCGCCGGCTTTCCCAGGAACACCGTGCGGCAGAGCGGGCAGTGATAGCGCCTGTAGACGCCCGCGATCTCGAAGAACGTCGCCTCGCCCGCGCGCATCGGCTTGTCGTCCCAGGTGAGGTGCGCCGCCGAGGCGTCGATGCCGGTGGGCACCATCGGCACGATGGCCGGGTAGTCGCCGCCCGCCCCCTCCACGCCGGTGATCGCGGCGTGAAAGATCTCCGCCACCAGGTCGTTCTTGCGCATGCCGGGCTCGATCACCTCCAGGATGCGCGCGTGCATCTTCTCCACGATGCGCGCCGCGTTCCTCATGAAGGCGATCTCCGCCTCCGACTTGACGATCCGCTGCCAGTTCACCAGCCCCGTCGCGTCGAGCAGCGTCGCATCGCCGAGGTGCGACTCCAGCGACCGGTAGGCGGCAGCGCTGAAGTAGTAGTTGTCCATCTCGACGCCGATGCGCGCCTCGCCCCACCCGCGCGCGGCGATGACCTCGCTCAGGTAGTCCATCGGGTGGCGCTCGGTGGACATCACGTAGTGGTCCCCGTAGGCGACGATGTCGTCGTGCGCCATGAACACGGTGCGCTTCGCCCCGTTGGCGTCCATGCCGCGCCCGAACCACACCGGATCGCCTTCGAGCGCGAGCAGCACGCACTGGTGCACGTAGAAGGACCAGCCGTCGTAGCCGGTGAGCCACGCCATGTTCGAGGGGTCGGAGACGACGAGCAGGTCGAGACCCTTCTCCTCCATCGCGCGGCGGGTCTTCGCGATCCGCGCCGCGTACTCATCGCGCGAGAAGGGAAGATCGACCGGCGCGGGCGTCCCGGTCTCGCCGGCTGTGGGCGGGGTACTGCTCAAGACCGATAATCTCCCCAGCGGTGGCGCCACCAACGCCCGATCATATCGCAAGCGCTGCGGCGCACGATGGGCCGAAAGGCGCGTAGCGTCACGCGGCAGGCGAGAGACGCTCGACCTTGATCTGATCCGCCTTCTTCAGTGCTTGGGCTAGCTCCCAGGTCGACTGGAGCCGATACCACGTGTCGGCTCCGCCGCCGAACGCCTTGTCGAGGCGAATCGCCATCTCCGGCGAGATGCCGGAACGGCAGTTCACGATGTCCGAGAGCTGCTTGCGGCTGACACCGAGCTTGCGCGCAGCTTCCGTCACGCTGAGGCCCAACGGCTCGAGGCAGTCATGACGCACGGAGAGACCCGGATGGGGTGGGTTCTTCATGGGCATGCCGCAGTCCTCCTGTTCCTAGTGGTAGTCGACCAGATCGACATCAGTGACGTTGCGGCCTTCAAAGCGGAAAACGATACGCCAGTTGGCCGACACGCTGACGGCCCAATGATCGGCCAAGTCACCCCTCAAGAGATGCAACCGGAATCCCGGCAGGTTCATGTCGCCAGGCTCTGACGCTTCGTCGAGACGGGCCAGAATTCGTTCGATCTTGGGTATCAACGCGGGCGAAACCCGTCGACCATCACCCCTCTCGAACAGGCGCTTGAGCCCCGCGTGACGGAAACGAAGAATCATTTGCGGACATGTCACCTGTCACGGGGCACTTTACAGACTCAGGCGCACGTTGTCGCCCCAAATGGTGAGTCCCGACACCGCCGAATCCCCGGAGTAGCGATCCGCTTAACGACCCGCACCATGGTGCGGTGGACGACGCGCAGCGGGAGCGCCATGATCGAACCATGCACGGCAATAACCGACGCGAGCGGACCGCTGCGGGCGGAGGCAGGATGGTCGGCGTCGGCGTCAACACCGCTGTCCCCCACGCGCACCGTCTGCGCGAGGACTCCCACTTATCCCACTTGTCCCGCTTTATCCCAGTCAATCCCGCCGAATCCCACTTGTCCCACTTCATCCCAGTTAATCCCGGCGAATCCCACTTGTCCCGCTTAATCCCAGTTAATCCCGCCGAATCCCGCCCAAAAAAAACTGAACTTCTTGTCCCACCTACAGTTCGCGGGACGCCGGCACGTGCACGGACGATTCCAATCCGCCCCGGTTCGCTCTACCATTCCGGGCGCGGCGCCGGAGTGCGCGCCAGGGAGGATGCGATGAAGACGATCGAAATCACAGCGGATGAGATGCAGAGCCGGATTTCGCGCTACAGCGCGCTGGAGCCACTGCCGATCCAGCAGGACCCGGAGATTCCGCTGGAGGCCAACGACGTCATTTACGCGCGCAAGCTGCTCTCGGTCATCGGGCTCGGCGGCGACGTGGACACGCCGATCAACACCGGCGCGCCCATCGTGGACGCCGCCGGCATGACCATGACGCTCGCGGTCTGCCCGCCGGGCCAGGGCCCCTCGCTCCACGCCCACCACCAGACCTACGAGACCTTCACCGTGCTCAAGGGCCGCTTCGAGGTGACCTGGAACGACGACGGCAGCGGGCGGGTCGAGCTCGACCAGTTCGACACCATCTCGGTCCCGCCCAAGGTCAACCGCGCCTTCCGCAACATCAGCGACGACGAGGCCATCCTGCAGGTGCTGATCTCGGGCGGCGTGCACGACATGACCGATATCGACATGGCGCCGTCGACAGCGGTCAAGCTCGACGCGATCCAGCCGGGCGTGAAGGAGAAGTTCGCGGCCAAGGGCCTCACCTTCACAGCGCAGAAGGAAGAGGCCGCCTGAGCGGCGCGGCCGGGCGGGAGGGCTGCGCCATGGAGAGCGTCCGCATCGGCGTGATCGGCCTCGGCTGGTTCGGCGAGGTCCACTGCGACGCGATCAAGGCCACGCCGGGCCTGGAGCTCGCCGGGCTTTGCACGCGGACCGAATCGCGGCTCCACGACCTCGGCCGCAAGTACGGCGTGGAGGTGCTGGAGACCGACTACCGCGCGCTGCTGGCGCGCGACGACCTCGATGCCGTCAGCGTCGTCACCATGTGGGACCAGCACACCGAGCCCACGCTGGACGCGCTGGCTGCGGGCAAGCACGTCTTCCTCGAGAAGCCGATGGCATCGACGGTGGACGACTGCGCGAAGATCGTGGCGGCGGCGGAGGCGGCCGCGGGCTTCCTCATGGTGGGGCACATCTGCCGCTTCAACCCGCGCTACGCCGCGGCCAAGCGGGAGATCGAGGCCGGCAACATCGGCCGCATCGTGGCGCTCAGCTCGCGGCGCAACATCCCGGCGGCGTGGACGCCCGAGATCCTGAACAAGATCGGGCCGATCATCGGCGATGCCATCCATGACACCGACCTGATTCTCTGGTTCACCGGCGCGAAGGTGGTGAGCGCCTACGCCCAGACCGTGGACGTGCGCGGCCTCAAGTACCCCGACATCGGCCAGACCATGTACCGCTTCGATTCAGGCGCGACGGCGACGCTGGAGACCGTCTGGTGCATGCCGGAGAAGACCCCCTTCGACATCGACGAGCGCATGTCGATCATCGGCACCGAGGGCTTCATCCACATCCAGGACACCTTCCCCAACATCGGCATCTGCACGAAGGACGGCTTCCGCAGCCCGGACACCACCTACTGGCCCGAGCTGCACGGCAGGCTCTCGGGCGCGCTCCGCGAGGAGTTCCTCTACTTCGCCCGCTGCGTGCGTGAGGGCACGCCGCCCACCATCATCACGCCAGAGGAGTCGATGGAGGCGGTCCGGACCACGCTCGCGGCCGAGCGCTCCGCGGAAACCGGCGAGGTGGTGCGGCTGGATTGAGCGCGGGGCGTATCGTCGACATCGAAGAGGCCAAGACGAACCTGTCGCGTCTGGAGGCAGAAGCCGCTGAGGGCGAGCCGTTCGTCATCGCGCGCAGTGGCGAGCCGCTGGTCAAGGTGGTCGCCGCGGATGCGCCGCCAGCCAAGACCGCCCCCCGGCTCGCTTTCATGGAAGGCCAATTCACCATACCGGAAGACTTCGACCGCAGCGGCGCCGCCGAAATCGAGGCGATGTTCGACCGCAGCGGCTAAGGCGTCCCCCTGCCGCGCGCGCAATGTTGGGGGCGAACTCCTAACGGAAGTGCGGGATCACGTGGTCGCCGTAGTCGGCGACGATGCGCTCCTCCGAGCCGTTGGTGAGGTAGATCGTGAACTGGGTCACGCCCGCCGCCTCCAGCGCCTTGAGCTTGGTCACGTGCTCGTCCGGCTCGCCCAGGATGCAGAAGGAGTCCGTGATCTCCGGCGTGATGTAATAGGTGTTGTCGGAGACCTTGTCGGCGTGCTGGCGGTAGTTGTATCCCTCGCCGCCCGCGCCCGCGCCGCGCCGCGCCTCGATGTAGGCGGTGAGGCTCGGCGGCACGAGGTCGGTGCCGGCGCCGTACTTCTCGACGATGTCGGCCACGTGGTTGCCGACCAGCGCCGGGAACCACTTGGTTTGCGCAACGCCGGTCTCCCTGTCGCCGACCCAGACCGGGGCGGCCGAGAGCACCCGGTAGCCCCCCATGTCGCGGCCGGCGGCCGCGCCCGCCGCCTTGGCCTGGCCGCCGAACCACTCGCAAAGACCGACGTCGGCAAGCTGGATGATGAGCCCGTCGCCGACCTCGCCGGCGGTCTTGAGTGCCTTCGGCCCGTAGGCAGCGAACCAGACCGGCATGGGGTGCCCCGCGACCCACTCCATGTAGACCGGCTCGGGGCAGTCCGCGTACTGGACGGTATCGCCCGCCACCATCTTGCGCATCGCATCGCAGAACTCGGCGGTGTAGGCGAGGTTCGCCGGCGACTTGCCCATGACCCGCATGGAGCTGTCGCCGCGCCCGACCGCGATGTCGAAGCGCCCGCGCCCGATGTCGCTCAGCGTGGCGAAGAGGCTCGCCGCCACCGACCAGTCGCGCACCTTGGGGTTGGTCACCAGCGGGCCGTAGCGCACCCGCTCGGTATGCGCCATGCAGACCGCCATCTTGGTGTAGCAGTCCGACCAGAGGATGTGGGAATCGAAGAACCAGACATAGTCGAAGCCCGCCGCCTCGCACTGGCGCGCGATGGCAATGGTGCGCTCGACCCCTATGTCGCCCTTGAAGGCAATCCCGAACTCCATGCCGCTTCTCCTCCGATCAGCTCACGTTGGGCTCTGGCCCGTGTCCGCGCCGTTGCCCGGCGCCTTCAGCAGCCGCCCCAGTGGATGCACCTCGCCGGGGCCGTACCCCTCGGCCGCGGGCTCCGTGCCGGCGCGGCGCTCCGCCGTCGCCGCTTCGTCGATGCGCAAGGGATCGCCGGCGCCATTGCCGCCGGCCACCACCACGCCGTAGACCTGCTCTGCCCGCTCCCGCGTGATCCAGCCCTGCTCGACATCCGCCAGCACCGCCCCGGGCGCTCTGGCGCGGGGGTCGCCGAAACCGCCGCCGCCGTTGGAGCGGTAGACGAGCTGGTCGCCGGGCGCGAGCCGGATGCCCATGGCGTGCATGCCAAGCTCTTCCTCGATCTCCGGCGAGGCCGCGCGTCGCAGCCTGAGCGTGTTGGGGCCGCCATTGGTGCCGCCGGCGAGCCCGAAGGGCGTCACCTCGGCGCGGTCGCCGTGCATGGTCATGGTCATGGCGCCGAGCGTCTTGAAGCTCCGGTCGATCCCGACCCCGCCGCGCCAGGTGCCGTCGCCGCAGGAATCGGTGACGCCTTCGCAGTTGGTGTAGAGCAGCGGATACCAGCGCTCGAGGATCTCCACCGGCTGGTTGGTGGCGCCCCCGATGAAGATCATCATCTGGAAAGGGTTGCCGTCCTTGTAGCTGCGTGCGCCCTGGCCGCCCTCGTTCCAGAGATAGTTGACATAGTGCTTGCCGGTCTTGGGATGCACCCCGCCGATGCAGAGGTTCGCGAGGTTGATGCCGGCGGCGTACATGCGCTTGGGGTTCACGTCCTGGAAGGCTGCGGCCCAACAAGCCATGGTGACCGCCGCGACCTTCTCGTAGGCCCCGCTCGCGTAGCCCGACGCAGGCGTCGGCTCCTCGATGTGGACGCAACTCCCCGGCACGGACAGCACCTCGACCGTGCGGCTGAGGCCGTGGTTGAGGGGCGCAAGCTGCGGGAAGCAGTGGAGCGTGCCGTCGAAGACCGCGGTTTCCAGCGAGGCGCGCGGGAAGCCGAAGGGGCCCACCGGCGCTGCGTCGCTCTCACGAAAGTCGAAGCTCGCGCGGTCACCTTCGATGGTGAGCCGGCAGTGCACCCGGATGCGCGGGTGCTCGGGGTGCATGATGTCCTTGTCGGAGAAGTCTTCGAACTCGTATTCGCCGTCGGGCAGCTGCGCGACCTGGGCGCGGAAGCGCTCCTCGGTGTAGTCGAAGATATCCTCGAACAGCGCCTCGACGGTCTCCGCCCCGTGGCGGGCGTAGAGCTCCAGCAGGCGGTCCTCGATCAGCGAGCCGGCCTGGCGCTGGGCGTGGATGTCGGCGATGCGCTCGCGCCCGGTGCGCATGTTGTACTCGATCAGCGTCATCACCGTGCGATCGAGCTCACCGTCGTGGAAGAGCCGCATCGGCGGCATCCGCAGCCCCTCGGAGTAGCAGTCCACCGCGCGCGGGTTGAAGCTGCCGGGCAGCGCGCCGCCCACGTCGGGCCAGTGGCCGGTGCTGGAGTTGAAGGCGACGAGGCACCCGTCGTGATGGATGGGCCTGATCAGCTTCACGTCGTTGCAGTGGATGCCGCCGGTGTAGGGGTCGTTGAAGATGTAGATGTCGCCGGGCTCGAACTCGCCCACCCACTCCTTCACCACCCTGACGGAAGGCTCGAAGGAGCCGATGTGGGGCGCTTGGTCGCGGTTGCCGTGGGCAACGAGGCGGCCCTCCGCCGTGAGCAGCGCGCAGGAGTGGTCGTGGCCCTCGCTGATGGTCGGCGCATAGGCGAGGCGGGCGATCATCTCGCTGCCCTCGTCGCACATGCTCCCCAGGGCGTTGCGCAGCACCTCGAAGGTGATGGGGTCCAGCTGCATGGTCCTACCCGCTCGTGCAGATCAGGTTGAAGCGCTCGTCCACGCGGGCGTTCGAGCCGGGGATGAGCACCGTCGTACTGTCCAACTGCTCGATGATGGCGGGGCCCGGAATCTCGAAGCCGACGGGGAGCACGGTGCGCTCGTAGACCGGCGCCTCGACCCAGCCCTCGGCCTCGTCATACATCCGCCGCTGCCCGCGCGGGGCGGGGCTCGCGGCGCCGTTCGCGCCGAACGTGGGCTCCGCGCCGGTCGTGGCGCGGGCCTCCGCCGCGACCCGGGCGTTGACGATCTCGAGCTCGGCAAGGTCTTCCGGCAGGGTGTAGCCATAGTCCTCGGTGTGGCGCTCGTGAAACGCGCGGAAGAGCCCGCGGATGTCGTCGTCATCGAGCGCGCCCGCCTTGACCGCGAGCGTGAGGCCGCCCGAGACCTGGCCATAGTAGCGCACATCGATCTCACGGCGGAGCACCACGTCCGCGGCCGCCACGCCGTCGCGCCTGAGCCGCGCCATCGCTCGCTCTTCCAGCTCGGCGAAGGCATCGTTGATCTCGCCCGTATCGAAGCGCTCGTCGGTCGCGAAGATCGACTGCACGAAATCGTGCCGCACCTCCACGTGGAGCACGCCCATCGCCGAGCCGAGGCCCGGGCGGAACGGCACGATCACCTCGGGGATGCCGAGTTCGCGGGCGAGTTCGACCGCGTAGAGCGGCCCGGCACCGCCGAAGGCGACCAGCGCGAAATCGCGCGGATCGTGGCCGCGCTTCACCGAGATGAGGCGGATCGCGCCTGCCATGTTGGCGCGCATGACGCGGAGGATGCCGGCAGCCGCTTCGGCCCGCGAATAACCCAGGGGCTCCGCGATCCGGTCGATGGCCTGCTCGGCGAGTGCCGGGTGCAACGCGACCCGGCCCGCGAGCTTGGTCTCTCCGCCGAGCCGGCCCAGCACCAGGTTCGCATCGGTCGCGGTAGGCTGCGTGCCGCCCTGGCCATAGCAGGCCGGGCCCGGCCGCGCGCCGGCGCTGTCCGGCCCCACCTTCAGCACCCCGCCCTCGTCGATCCGCGCGATGGAACCGCCGCCGGCGCCGATGGCGGTGACATCCACCGAGGGGAAGCTGATGACGATGTTGAACTCGATGTTCCACTCGGGCCGGATCAGCGGGCGGCCCTTGCGGGAGAGCGAGACGTCGGCGCTGGTGCCGCCCACGTCGAGCACGATCACGTCGGGCCTCTCCGCAAGCCGACCGATGGCAGCACCCGCCATGACGCCCGCCGCCGGCCCCGACTGGCAGATGCGCGCCGGGATGCGCCGCGCCGCCTCGATGGACATGACCCCGCCGCCGGAATGGGTGATGAGCACCGACCCCGCGTAGCCGATGCCCTCGAGCCGGGCGAGCAGCGAAGCGAGATAACGCTCCAGCACAGGGCCGAGATAGGCGTTGGCAACGGCGGTGCTGGTGCGCTCGAACTCGCGGATCTCGGGCAGGATATCGGAAGAGCGGCAGACGTAGCCGCCGGGTATCTCCTCGCTGAGGATCTCCTGCGCGCGGCGCTCGTGTGCGTCGTTGATGTAGCTGTGCAGGAAGCTTACCGCCACCGCCTCGATACCGCGCTCGCGGAGCCCGGCCGCGATGGCGCGCAAGCCGGCCTCGTCGAGCGGCTCCAGCACCTCGCCCTCGTAGGTGGTGCGCTGGGCCACGGTCATGGTGTCGCGGCGGTCGACCAGCGCGGGCGCCGGGTCCCAATCGGAATCGTAGAGCGTGGGCCGGGCCGCGCGCGCCGCGTGCAGCACGTCGGTGAAGCCCGCGGTGGTCACCAGCGCGGTGCGGGCGCCGGTGCGCATGATCACCGTGTTGGTGGCGATGGTGGTGCCGATCTTGATGAGCTTGATGTCCGCGGGCCGGGCGTCCACGGCCTCGATGCCGGCGAGCATGCCGTCGATGAAATCGGGCGGCGTGGACGCGGTCTTCGCGACCTCGACCGCGCCCGTCTCCGTGTCGTGGCGGATCACGTCGGTGAACGTGCCGCCCACGTCCACGCCGACGCGGAATCTACCCTGAGAGGTGGCGTTTTCTG
>JAPPNV010000295.1 GCA_028818565.1 Rhodospirillales bacterium
CTGTGCGATCCCCGTCATCCCGAGCCCTCAGCCACGACTAAAAAATGGTCCTGATTCAAGACGCCATTCGAAGGCACTCGTGAGGAATGCGGGCTACACTGCTTGTGCCGCGAATACACGCAAGGATCCCCCTGCGACGCGAGGGATGAACATGACGAAAGCGGTTCGGACAAGAGCGGGACGCGCCGGGCCGGAGCCCAGAATCCGGGCCAGGAACAAGGAGCGCATCCTGAACGCCGCCGTCGACCTCTTCGCCGACAAGGGCTTCCACGGCACCCGTATGGAGGAAATCGCGCAGGCGAGCGGCCTGCCCAAGGCCAACGTCTACTACTACTTCCCGACCAAGGAGAGCATCTACACGGCCCTGATCGAGCGGCTGATCGAGGGCTGGGACCGCGCCTTCGAGCATATCGTGAGCGAGCGTGAACCACGCGACGCCATCGCCGCCTATATCCGGGCCAAGCTCGAATACTCCCGCCGCCATGCCGCCGACTCGCGGCTCTTTGCCAACGAGATCTTGCGCGGCGCGCAGCTTCTGGAGCGGCGTCAGCGCCAGCACATCCGCGACGTCACCACTCAGCGCGCCCACGTCCTGGAGGAGTGGATTCGCCGGGGACAGATGGCGCCAGTGGACCCGCGCCACTTCTTCATCATGCTGTGGTCCGCCACCGAGTTTTACGCGGACTTTGGGGCGACGGCAGCGGACGTGCTGGAGAAGCGCCGGCTCACACGCAGAGACTTCGACGCTGCGGCCGAGACCATAACCCGGGTCATCCTGGATGGCTGCTGCGGCCCGCCTCTCTCAGGGCGGTGAGCGCGTGCCCGACCACAGCCCGAAGGCTCAGATCGTGCGCGGGGCGTCGACCCAGGCGTAGATTTCCCAGAGATTGCAGTCGGGATCGCTGAAATAGGTGGTGCGCGCGTTCCACGCGTGCGTGGTCGGCGCCTGGACGATGCGCACGCCCTTGGCCACAAGCGCGTCGTGGAGCGCGTCAACTTCGTCCGCGGTCTCGACGCGGATTGCGACCATTGCGGTGAGACCCTGGCGCGGCGTCTTCGCGAGCTCGAGCGCCTGGGTCACGTCCGAGACCTCCCAGAGCGCGAGGCCGACGCCGTCGGTGCGGAACTCGGCGAAGCCGATGTCGAGGCGCTTCAGCTCGAAACCGAGCGTCCCGCCGTAGAAGGCGATGGCTCGCTCGAGGTCGGCGACGAAGAGGCCAACGTCGGTGAGCTTGCGCAGGGAATCGAGGCTCATCGCTGCCCTCGTTCACCTCGGCCGTGATGCGCCGCCGGTCAGTCGGACCCGGAGCGCTCGCCGATGGGGGCGTGGCGGCTGCGCTCCTCCTGCATGGCGGGCGTTTTTTCGATGAGCGCGGCCCACTCGGCGAGCAGCGCGCTCCCCTCCTCACCGAGCACGCGCTCAGCCGGGATGCTCCGTTCGTGAATCGGCTTGCCGACGTCGTGGCGCAGCGGGTCGAAATCCGAGCCGTGGCCGCGGCAGTCCTTCAGCGACGCGCCGTAGTAGACCTTGGCGATGTTGGTCAGCCAGATCGCGCTTGAGCAGAGCGAGCAGGGCTCGCAGCTGGTGTAGAGCTCGCAGCCGGTGAGGTCCATGGTGCCGAGGCGCCTGCAGGCATCGCGGATCGCAACGATCTCACCATGGCCCGTCGGGTCGAGCGAGAAGCCCATGTCGTTGCATCCTTCGCCCACGATCTCGCCGTCCCTGACGATGAGGCAGCCGTAGGGCCAGTGGCCGCGGCCTTCAAGCATCTTCGTCCGCGCGAGGTCGATTGCGCGCTGCATGTAGTCCTTCTTGTCCATGGTGTTCTCCTTACGCTGAGCGTGGTGCCGTCACGCCCTGCGGCGTCGCATGAACAGTGGAATGATCAGCAGCTCGGCGCCGAGCAGGGTCAGCAGCAGCAGACCGAACACGATTGTTCCGATCGCGTTGAGCGAGGGGTCGTGCGAGGCGATCATCACGTTGTAGACCGTGACCGGCAGTGTCTGGTCGAAGCCCGACACGAACCAGGCAATGATGAATTCGTCGAACGAGAAGGTGAAGGCCAGCAGCCAGCCGCCGGCGATGCCGGGCAGCGCCCAGGGTAGCACCACGCGCCAGACGGTCTGAAGCTCGTTCGCGCCAAGATCCCAGGCGGCCTCTTCCAGCGTCGGCGGCATCTGCGCGAGGCGAAGCTGGATGATCGCCATCGCCGGCGCGGTCAGCAGCAGCGTGTGCGCGATGATAATGCTGTAGAGCTGGCCGTGAAGGCCGAGGCGGGAGAGCAGGCCTAGCAGCGAGACGCCGAGGATCAGCGGCGGAATCAGGATCGGCAAGATCAGAATCGTCGCCGTCAGGATGCGTCCGGGAAAGACGAAGCGGTTGAGCGCGTAGGCTGCGAGGAAGCCGATGACCGAGGCCGCCGTCGCCGCGATCGGCGACACGTACAGGCTGTTTAAGAGGGCGTCGAAGAGGACGCCATCCTCCACCAACTTGTCGTACCACTGGAGGGACCAGCCCTGCAGCGGGAGCGAGGAGTAGACGTTCCTCTGGAAGGAGAAAAGGATCAGGAAGGTGATCGGCAGCAGAAGAAAGATGAAGCCGAGAAAGAGGTAGACCCTCCCTGCGAGCCTGTAGCCGTTCTCGCGAAGATAGAGGCTTAGACGGCCCTCGGTCATGCCAACCGCTGCCTGGCCCGGTCGGCCATGCGATAGGCGACCACCAGCATCACCACCATGATGAGGACCATGACCGTCGCGAGCGCAGCGGTGCGGGGCAGATTGGTGTAGCTGTTGTAGTCGGCCATGATCATGTTGGAGTAGAGCGGGTAGGAGCCCAGCCAGGACTGGCCGATCCCGCCGCCGACCAACATGCCAGACAGCACGTCGCCGAAGCTGACGATGACCCCGAAGCCGAAGGCGAAGGTCAGCCCAAGCCGGCTGAGCGGCACGATGACGCGCCAGAATGCCTGCAGGCGCGTGGCGCCGAGCTCGCGCGCCGCCTCGATCAAGTTCCGGTTCACGTTGATGAGGGTTATGTAGAGGATGATGATCAGAATCGGCGCGAGGTAGTGGATGAGGCCGATGCGCGTGCCGATCTGCGTGTTCGTGATGATGAGCGGATCGTCGAGACCGAGCCCGCCGAGGACGTAGTTAAGCACGCCTTTCTGCGCCAGGATCAGCTGCCAGGCGAAGAGCCGCAAGATGTAGCTGCTCCAGAACGGCAGGATCGCCAGCACCAGGAAGAGCCGCTGATAGCGCTCGGGCACGCAGAAGACGATCCCCATCGCCAGGAAGTAGCAGAAGATCACGGCGAACACGCTGGTGGTCACCGCGACATAGATCGACTGAACCAGCGCCCAGCCGAAGCGCGAGCGGCTGAAGAACTGGGAGAAGATGTCGATGTAGTTGCCGACTGAGAACTCAGCGACGATCTGGTAATCGCGCACGATCCAGAAGCCGAGCACGACCAGGAATGCCAGCGGTGCGATGAAGAATATCGCGTAGTAGCCGACCGGCGGCGCCAGGAACGTGAGCTTGAGAGGGCTCCTGTTGGAGGGGGGGATGACGCTGCTGTCGGTCACAGGACCCCCGTCCTCAGCGAGGCGCTGGGTAAGCCGTGCTCACGGCTGGCGCGCGTCCCGGTGCCCGAGGATGACGGTGTCCTCGGGAGCCCAGCAGAGCTCCAATTCCGAGTTGATCTCGGTCCCTTCGCCCTCGGTGAAGGGTTCCTGGAGGACCATCTTGACCTCGACGCCCTGAGCGGTCTCCAGGTAGTAGATCACCTGCGAGCCGGTGAACTCGCGGCCCTTCAGGACCGCCCGGATCGTGTTCAGGCCGTCTTCGCCGTCCAGCCGGCGGCGTAGCTTGTCCGCCTGCACGACGAGTTCGATGGCGGCACCCCGGTCGATCCTGTTCCCGTGGCCTGCGATCTGGACCGTACCGTGGCTGCAGTCGACCACCACCGTGCCCGCCGCCGTGTCCGAGACCCGGCCTTCGAATATGTTGTTGGCGCCCACGAACTCGGCGACGAAGTGGGTCTCCGGACGATTGTAGATCTCGGCCGGCCGGCCGGTCTGCTCCACCACGCCCTTGTTCATCACCACCACCCGATCCGCCATCGCGAAGGCCTCGCTCTGGTTGTGGGTGACGTAGATGAAAGAGATGCCGAGCTCGCGCTGCAGCACTGTGAGCTCACTTTGCACCTTGATCCGCAGGTGCGCGTCGAGCGAGCTGAGCGGCTCGTCGAGGAGGAGGATTTCCGGCTCGGTGACCAGTGCCCGGGCGATGGCGACCCGCTGCTTCTCGCCGCCGCTCAATTGGCCTATGCGGCGCGAGAGCAGATGGTCCAGGTGAACCAGCTCGGCCACGGCCTCGACCTTGGTGCGCACCGCCTTCTTGTCGTGGCGCCGGAGCGTCAGCCCGAACTCGATGTTCTTGCGCACGTTGAGGAAGGGAAAGAGCGAATAGTCCTGCCAGATCAGCCGGGTGCTGCGCCTGTGCACCGGCACGTCGCCGATGTCCTCGCCGCGCAGCAGCAGCGTGCCTGCGTCCGCCCTCTCGAGCCCGGCGATGATTCGCAGAAGCGTCGTCTTGCCGCAGCCGCTCGGGCCCATGATGGCGACAAATTCGCCGCGCCGGACGTCGAGGTCGACCCGCTCGATGGCGACCACCGAGCCGAAGCGCTTGGCGATCCCGCGCGCCTCCAGATCCGCGACCGTGCCTCCGGCTACCGCGCTCGCGCTCTCATTAGCCATCGTCCGTCATACTCGCGCGGATCGGACACAAGGCAGGGGCGGCGCACCGGCATTCGGGCGTGCCGCCCCCTCGCTGAACACATGCGCCCGGCAGGCTAGCCCGTCTTGAACTCGTTGAAGATGTCGATCCACACCTTCTCATCCTGCTGCACGGGAAGATCGCGGCCGACGCTGCGGTCGATCAGCGTCTCCACCCACATCTGGCCGGGGTTGTTCGGATCGGGATAGTAGCCCAGGAGCTGGTTCTGCTCCTCGGTCCAGTGCTCGGCGATCTTGAGGTTGGGACCGCGCGCCTTGAACGCCTTGGTGTAGGCGAGCTTGGCCTGGACGTGCGCCTGGCTCATGTACTTGATCCATTCCAGAGCGAGCTCCTTGTTCTCGCTCTGCTTGCACAAGGTGGCCACTTCCTGCCAGCGGATGCCGCCCTGCACGGGAATGGTCGATTCCATGTTCGTGTAGCCGGCGAGCTTCAGGTCGATGTCGAGGTCGCCGATCATCCCCGCGACGACGTCGCCGTTGATCATCGCCTGCACGATGGCCTGGGCGCCGGAGCCGAACATGTTGACCTGGGGCCTGAGCCTCAGCAGCCAGTCGCGCACGGCGCCGAGCTGCTCGTCGGTCAGGTCGTAGGGGTTTTCCTTGTTGGGATGAACGGCGAGGCTCGCGTTGCCCATGTTCGGCAGGTACCAGTCGAAGATGCCGATCTTGCCTTCGAACTTGGGCAGGAACAGCGAGTTCCAGTCGCCACTCTCTTCGAAGCTCATGTGATCCGAGTTGTACGAGATGGCGTAGAAGCTGAAGCGCGTCGGCGTGCCCCAGACCATCCCGTCGCCGGCCTGCACCTGGTGCATGTTGTTGAATTTGGGGTGGTAGTTGGCGAGCTCGGGCACCTCGCCGGGGTTGTAGGGCTCGACTGCATCGATGGCCGCAAGCTTGCGTATGTACTCGGCGTCCGCCAGCACGTTGTCGTAGGTCCCGCGCGGCGTCTGGTTGAAGAACTGGAGCATCTGCTCGCCGCCGATGTAGATCTTGAACTCGACGTTGACGCCGTGCGTGTCCTCGAACTCCTGGATCACGTCCTTCTCTTCATAGCCCGGCCAGCACAGCACCCGCAGCGTGTCGGCTGCGCGCGCCGTGCGCGAGAAGATGGTGAGCGAGCCGGCCGCCGCCACGCCGGCTGCGGCCGCGCCTCCCTTCAGCAGGGTCCGTCGATTGACCCTGGGGCCGGTGAGATCGGAATTCTTCGGTTCATGACTGCTCTTCATTGGAGCCTCCTTGCCGCATCCGTTTGACGAGAGGCGGCCCGTCCCGACCTCCAACGATCCCGGACGGCCCGTCTGCGGGAGCGGTGATGTAGTGCCGACTGTTTCGCAACCACCTCACCGTCATCCCAACATGATCTGCCGTGTCTCCCACGTCAGGTCAGAAAAAAGTTGACGATTCAGTCAAGTTTCAGAATCGTGGAACTTAACGAAAGTGTCAAGTTCTTCACAGGGTCGAGAGGCCGGCGCCGTGACGATGCAACTGAGAACTGCGCTCCGCGAGATACTTCATGACTGGCAGGAGGACATTCATCAGACCTGGCGCGATATCGTCAGCGATGTCTCGCCGGCCTTTGACGATGTGGACCCCGCGCTCGCGCTCGAGCCCTGGGAACCGGTCTTTCCCGCCCGGCGCGGCAGGAGCTTCCCGGGTGCGCCGGTGGACGCGCACATGCTCCGCGCCTTCGACGGTCTCGCGCCCGCAGACGTGCGCTGCGTGATCCTGGGCCAAGACCCCTATCCCTGCCCCGCCTTCGCGACCGGGCGCGCCTTCGAGGCCGGCAACGTCGCCCACTGGCGCGAGCTCGACAAGATGTTCTCGCCCAGCGTACGCGCGGTCATACAGCTCATCATGGCCGCCCGGACCGGCGAAGCGCACTACGCCCGCAGCGTCGCGAAGTGGCCGGCGACGCTCGCGGCCATCGAGGTCGGCAGGGTCGACCTGGAAACGCCGGAAGCGCTGGCCGAGCGCTGGGTCGCGTCCGGCGTGCTGCTTCTCAACGCGTCGCTCACGCTGACCCGCTTCAGGCGAGACGGCGACCCGCACCAGACGCAGGGACACCTGCCGCTGTGGCGGCCGCTGATGGTCCGGGTTATCGGTCATCTCGCACAACGGGGATCGCCCATCGTCTTCATCGGCTTCGGCGATGCGGCGGCCGAGACGTTAGGGGCGGCGATCCTGGGCGCTTCCGACCCTGCAGACGATCCACGCGTCATCCTTCGGCCGCATCCCGCTGAAGCCGACGAAGTGCTGGCACTTGAGAACCCGTTCGTCCTTTGCAACCGGCGCCTGCAAGCGATGGGCGCCCGGCCTGTGGACTGGTAGCCATGCCGCGCGCGCGTTCCTTCGACTATATCGTCGTGGGCGCAGGCTCCGCCGGGTGCTTGCTCGCCAACAGGCTCTCTGCCGATCCCGAGCGCTCGGTCCTCTTGATCGAGGCCGGGGGCAAGGATCGCAACCCGCTCTTCCGGTTGCCCATGCTGATGGGGCGGCTGTTCCACTCCGGCATCTACAACTGGCGCTATCACACCGAGCGGGTACCGAGCCTGGACGGCCGTTCGCTCTACTGGCCGCGCGGCAAGGTGCTGGGCGGCTCGTCGACCATCAACGGCATGATCTACGTGCGCGGCAACCGCTACGACTACGACCGCTGGGCGCAGATGGGGCTTTCCGGCTGGTCCTACGACGAGGTGCTGCCGGCCTTCCGCCGCTCCGAGGGTCACATGGAGCGGGACGGCGCGTATCACGGGACCGGGGGTGAGCTCACCGTTTGCCGCGCGCGCGGGACCAATCCGCTCTTCGACGCGTTCGTCGAGGCGGGCCGGCAGGCGGGGCATCCCCTCAACGACGACTTCAACGGCGCGGAGCAAGAGGGCGTCGGGCGCTACGACTTCACCATCAGGCGCGGCAGGCGCTGCTCCGCCTCCACCGCCTTTCTCAACCCGATCGGACAGCGGCGCAATCTGGCGATTCTCACCGACAGCCTGGTGCGCCGCGTGAGCGTGGAGGGGGGCCGCGCCACCGGGATCGAAGTCGTGCGGCAGGGCGGCGCGCGAACCATCCGCGCCGAACGTGAGGTCATCTTCTGCGCCGGCACCGTCAACTCGCCCCAGCTCCTGATGTTGTCCGGCATCGGGCCGGGTGACGCGCTCAGGCGGCACGGCATCCCGGTGATCCACGAACTTCCGGGCGTCGGCCGCAACCTCCAGGATCACGTCGATTGCGTCATCGCCCACGCCTGCACCAGGCCGATCACCCTCTACCGCGAGCTCAGGGTCGACAGGCTGATCCGCTCCGTCATCGAAGGGATGCTGCTCGGCCGCGGCATCGCCACGACCTTCCCCTACGAGGCTGGCGCCTTCCTCAAGAGCAGGGCGGAGGCGCTGGCGCCGGACATCCAGGTGCACTTCATGCCGGCGCTGGAAAGCGCCGCGAACCTGCACCTCCCCAATCCATTCAAGGAGGCGCCGGTGGAGAAGAGTCACGGCTTCAGCATGCGCGTCGGCCCGGTCAATCCAGAAAGCCGGGGGTGGATCGGTTTGCGCTCCGCCGATCCCGCCGATGCGCCGCTGATCCAGCCCAACTATCTGCAGAGCGAGGATGACTGCCGCACGACGATCGCGGGCATCCGCATGGTCCGCGACGTCGTCGCGCAGCCAGCCTTCGACGCCTACCGCGGTCCCGAGCTTGCGCCCGGCGACGCGGTGCAGAGCGATGCGGAACTCACCGCGTGGCTGCGTGCCAACGCGATGACGACCTTCCATCCCGTCGGCACCTGCCGTATGGGCACCGACCCGATGGCGGTGGTGGACGCCCGGCTCGCCGTCCGCGGCATTGCCGGCCTCCGGGTCGCCGATGCCTCCGTCATGCCTGTCATCACGAGCGGCAACACCAACGCGCCCGCCATCATGATCGGCGAGAAGGCGGCGGCGTTCATCGCCGGCGCAGAAGACACCCACGCGCCATGAGAAGGAAGCCAGACATGATCGTCGAGCATCGCACCTACACCTTTCGCCCCGGCTCGGTGGACGGCTGGCTCAAGAGGTACGAGGCAGAGGGCCTGCCGATCCAGAAGCGCCATCTCGGCCGCTTCGTCGGGCTCTACGTCTCGGAGATCGGCCGGCTGCACCGGATCGTCCTGATCTGGGCCTACGAGAGCCTCGCCGATCGCGAGCAGCGGCGGGCCGCGATGAGCGCGGATCCTGCGTGGCAGGCCTTCATCGAGTCGGTCTGGTCACTCGACGCGATTCAGGAGCAGGACGTGATGGTGATGAACCCCGCCTCCTGCTCTCCGCCAATAGGCTGTTGATCGGCGCACGGGTTCGATGCCGATCGGCGCGGTAACTCATTGATCTGACAGTATTGCAGGGGGTCAACAAAGCGTGCTCTCTTGAGTAACAGATGCCTAAGCGATTGACGGCATTTGGTTTTGCGTTTGGCG
>JAPPNV010000189.1 GCA_028818565.1 Rhodospirillales bacterium
TCGATGCGATGCCTCAACATATTGATAAACCGTCAGAAAACGCCATCTCTCAGGGTAGATTCCGCATCGGCGTGGACGTGGGCGGCACGTTCACCGATCTCATCCTCGAGACCAACGGCGACGCCAGCGACGGCGGCCGGGTCTTCGTGCACAAGGTGCCGAGCACGCCGGAGGACCAGTCGCGCGGGGTCATCCAGGGTGTCCTCGAAGTCTGTGCCGAGGCCGGGGTCGGGCCGGGCGACATCGAGCAGATCGTGCACGGCACGACGATCGCGACGAACACCGTAATCGAGTATTCCGGCGCCGAGGTCGGCATGCTGACGACGAGGGGCTTCCGCGACATCCTGCATATGGCGCGGCACAAGCGGCCCCACAATTTCTCGGTGCAGTTCGACGTGCCCTGGCAGTCGCGCCCGCTGGTCAAGCGGCGGAACCGCATCCCCATCACGGAGCGCATCCTGCCGCCGGACGGCCGCGTCGAGGCCGCGCTCGACGAGGAGGAGGTGCGAGCCGCCGCCGAGCTGCTGAAATCGCGCGAGGTGGATGCAGTCATCGTCTGCTTCCTGTTCGCCTTCCTCAACGACGCGCACGAGCTGCGCGCCAAGGAGATCGTGAAGGAGGTCATGCCGGACGCCTACGTCGGCTGCTCGTCCGAGGTGGTCGACGTGATCCGGGAGTACGAGCGCTTCTCGACGGCGGCGATGAACGCCTTCATCGGCCCTCGTACGTCCTACTACCTGAACAATCTGGCGACGGCGCTGCAGGAGAACGGGGTCGATGCCCAGATCCGCGTCATGCAGTCCAACGGCGGCGTGACCACGCTTGCCGGCGCCGCCGAGCGCCCGGTCACCATCCTCATGTCGGGGCCCGCCGGGGGCGTCATCGGCGGCCAGTGGGCGGGCGACATGTCGGGCGTGCGCAACCTGATCACGGTCGATATCGGCGGCACGTCGGCTGACATCAGCGTGGTGCCGGACGGCGAGGTCCGCATCATGAATCCGCGGGATACGCAGGTCGGCGGCTATCCGATCCTGGCTCCCATGATCGACCTCTCGACCATCGGCGCCGGCGGCGGCTCGATCGCCTACGTCGACGAAGGCGGCGCCTTCCGCGTGGGCCCCCGCTCCGCCGGAGCCGAGCCGGGACCGGCTTGCTATGGCCGCGGCGGCACCGAGCCAACCGTGACCGACGCCCAGGTGGTGCTCGGCCGGCTCGACCCCGAGCAGTTCCTGGGTGGCGGGCTGGAGATCGACCCGACGCGCTCGCGCAAGGCGCTGGAAGACAACCTGTGCGGCCGGCTCGACATGTCGCTCGAGGAGGCGGCGCTCGGCGTCATCCGGGTCATCAACTCCAACATGTCGCTCGCGATCCGCGCCAACTCCGTGGCCAAGGGCGTGGACCCGCGCGACTACGCGCTCGTCGCCTTCGGCGGTGCCGGGCCGTTGCACGGCGTGGCGCTCGCGCGCTCGGTCTTCGCGCGCGAGGTGATCGTGCCGCCGGCGCCGGGGATCAACGCCGCGACCGGGCTGCTCGCCACCGACATGCGTTACGAGTTCACCCGCTCGGTGCTTTGCGTGCTGACCCAGGCCAGCCAGGACGAGATCGACACGCTCAACGAGCAGACCGACACCCTCGTGCGGCGCGCGCAAGAGGCGCTGGCGGCGGACGGCGTCGCGCCCGAGCACCAGCGGATCGTCAAGGTCGCGGAGTGCCGCTATCAGGGGCAGGGCTTCGAGCTGCGCGGCACCATGCCGGACGAGCCGCTGACGCTGGAGAATCGGGCGGCGCTTCTGGCGAGCTTCCACGAGCGGCACCGGCAGGACTACGGCCATGCCTTCGAGGACCAGGAGGTCGAGGTGATCACGCTCCGGGTCGTCGCCTCCGCCGGGATCGGTGCGCTGAGCTGGCCCGAGGCGCTCCAGGGCAGCGGCCGCAACCCCGAGGACGCGCTGCTCTACCGCCGCGCCACTACCTTCGACGACGGCCGCACCTACGAAACGCCCCGCTTCGACCGCGGCAAGCTCAAGGCCGGCCAGAATATCGACGGGCCGGCCATCGTCATCCAGACCGATTCGACCACGCTGGTGCCGCCCGGCTACGAGGCGATGGTCGCGCCTTCGGGCAATCTTCACGTCAGGGAGGTCGCCGAGTCATGACCGCCAACAAGACCGAAGTCGACCCCATCACCCTCCAGGTGATCGGCGGCGCGCTGCACACGATCGCGAAGGAGATGGGGCATGTGCTCTACCGCATGTCCTACTCGTCGATCATCCGGGAATCGGAGGATCTGGGCGCCGGGCTCTTCGACCGCGACTTCAACACGCTCTGCGAATCGGATTCGACGCCGATGCACATCGGCTCGATCCCGGCCTACCTGCGGGGCATCGACGAGACCCTGCACGACCCCTGGCAGCCCGGCGACATCGTGATCCACAACCATCCCTATTACGGTGCCAGCCATTCGCCGGACATCGCAGCCGTTGCGCCGGTCTTCTACGAGGGCGAGCTCGTCGGCTTTTCGGCCAACACGGCGCACCATGTCGACATCGGTGCGGCGACGCCCGGCCTCATCATCGACGTGCCGGACGTCTTCGCCGAGGGCATGCTGTTCAAGGGCGTGAAGCTCTACGAGGGCGGCAGGCTCAACCGCGCGCTCTGGCAGTTCATCGAGACCAACACGCGGGTGCCGAGCCAGGTGATGGGCGACATCGAGGCTCAGGTCGCCTCCGCCGAGCTTGGCGTCAAGCGCTTCGTCGAGCTGATCGACCAGCACGGCAAGGACGTGGTGTTCGCCGCGACCGAGCAGCTCATGGACTATTCCGAGCGCATGCTGCGCCGCCAGATCGCGGCGATCCCCGACGGGGAATACCGGGCCGAGGGCTTCCTGGACGACGACGGGCGCAACCGGAAGGAGCCGCTGCCGGTCAAGGTCGCGGTGCGGATCGAGGGCGATTCGGCCGAGGTCGACCTCACCGGCTCGTCGCCGCAGGTGCCGACGGCCTTCAACGTGCCCTTCGAGGGCTCGACCAAGGTCGCCTGCTTCTTCGCCTTCCGCGCGCTGCTCCTGGACACGGCGACGATCACCGAGCACGTGCCGCAGAACGAGGGCTCGTTCCGGCCCATCAAGGTCACCGCGCCCAAGGGCACGATCTTCAATCCCGAGTACCCGGCCGCGGCGGAGGCGCGCTTCAACCAGATCCAGCGCGTGGTGGACTGCATCGCCAAGGCGCTCTCGCCGGTCATTCCCGACAAGGTGACGGCGGGCTCGTCCGCCGACGTCTCGGCCATCGCCTACTCCGGCGTCAGGCCCGACGGCAACTACTGGGTCTTCATCGAGGTCAACGAGGGCGCCTGCGGCGGCAGGCCCTATTCCGACGGGCCGGACACGATCGAGGAGCTGATGCGCAACACGCGCAACAACCCGATCGAGGACCTCGGCATGCATCTGCCGCTGCTCTGCGATCGCTACGAGCTGCGGGACGACGTGATGCCGGGCGCGGGCCGCCATCGCGGCGGCATCGGCGTGATCAAGGTGCAGCGCTATCTCACGCCGGGCTTCCTCACCCATGAGGCGGACCGGCACGACGACCCGCCCTGGGGCTTTCGCGGGGGAACCACCGGCAAGGGCGGGCGTCTCATCAAGTACAACATCGCGGAGCCGGAGAACGTCGAGGACCTGCCGGCCAAGATTCACGGGCTACGCAACCAGACCGGCGATTGCATTGGCTTCCTGGGTCCCTGCGGGGGCGGCTACGGGGATCCGCTTGAGCGGCCGGCCGAGCAGGTGCGCGAGGACGTGCTCGACGATTTCTGCACCCGCGAGCACGCCTATCAGGCTTACGGCGTCGTGCTCACAGAGGCGATGGACGTCGATCTGGCCGCCACCGAGGCCAGGCGCGCCGAGATGGCGGAGCAGGTGGCCTAGAGCGGAGGACGCCTAGAGGCGGAAGCGGTCGCCGAGGTAGACGCGGCGGACCTCGTCGTGTGAGACGATGTCCGAGGGCGCGCCTTCCATCAGCACGGCGCCCTCGTTGATGATGTAGGCGCGGTCGCAGATTTCGAGCGCTTCCCGCACGTTGTGGTCGGTCAGCAGCACGCCGATGCCGCGGTCCTTGAGGTGGGCGACGAGATCGCGAATCTCCGCCACCGCGATCGGGTCGATCCCCGATAGTGGCTCGTCCAGCAGAACGAAGCGCGGCTTCGAGGCGAGGGAGCGGGCGATCTCGACGCGCCGCCGCTCGCCGCCCGAGAGCGCGAGCGAGGGCGTGCGCCGCAAATGGGTGATCGAGAACTCGGCGAGCAGCTCGTCGAGCACGAGCTCGCGCTCGTCCCGCGCCGGCACGGAGACCTCCAGCACGGCGCGGATGTTGTTCTCCACCGTGAGTCCGCGAAAGATCGAGGCCTCCTGCGGCAGGTAGCCGAGGCCCAGGCGGGCGCGGCGGTACATGGGCAGCCCCGTGATGTCGTGCCCGTCGAGGAAGACACGGCCGTAGTCCGCCGCCATCAAGCCGGTCATCAGGTAGAAGCAGGTCGTCTTGCCAGCGCCGTTGGGGCCGAGCAGGCCGACCGCCTCGCCGCGCTGCACGGTGAGGCTGAGGCCCCGCAGCACCGGCCGCTTCTTGAAGCTCTTGCCCAGGTCCTCCGCGCGCAGGCCCGGATTGCCGGCGAGGACGACGGGGGTCGCGGAGCTTGCTGCGGCGCCGGCGGACACGGGCCGTGTCATGCGGCGATCACCTTGACGCCCTGCACGCGTTACTCTCCTTCGTCCTCTGGCACGAACAGGCCCTGCACGCGCGTGCTGCCGCCGGAGACCCGGCTCACCCCGAATTCCAGGTCCATCGTCAGCGTCTCGCCCCGGACGATGTTGTTGCCCCGGTTCAACACCACGCCGCCCGCGAGGTCGATGCGCCCGTTCTCGACGTCGTAGACGCCGCGCTCACCCTGCGCCGTTTCGTCCGGCGACGAGACGACGACATTGCCTTCGGCATCGATGCGCGCGACACCCAGGTTGCCCTGGCCGCCCTCGACGTCGCGGTAGTAGACGGTGAGCATGTCCGCGTTCAGCACCAGCTCGCCCTGAACGGCGTTAACGCTGCCCTCGAAGACGGCGACGTTCTCCGACTGCCGCACCTCGAGCGTATCGGCGGTGATCTCGATCGCCTGGCTGGCCTCGTTTGCGCCGCCCGCTGCATCGTCCGAGTCCTGCGCCGCCCCTGCGCCGGCCAGCATGACCGCCGCCACGAGCGCAGGCGCGAGCAGGCCGAGTCGCCACGGACGCCACGTCCGTTCCCGCCGGCTAGCCCCGGCCTTCATTGCCTTGCTTCCCCAAAGCGTCATCGCTTCCTCCCAGCGCATGCGGGAACAGGGTCATCCGCACGCGGCCGCCGAAGGTCATGACCTCGCCCCGATCCAGGAGCGCGAAGTTGCCGGCGTCGAGCAGCCCGTGGGGGCCCTTGCCGCTCACCGGCTCGTCGCCCCTTGCGACCCCCGCCGGCAGGTCGACGTGGGCCTTCGCGGTGCGGAACTCGTGACCCGCTTCGGAGCGGACCGTGACATCGCCGCTCAGGTCGAGTTGCTCGGCATCGCGTTGGTAGATGCCCTTGTTCGCCGTCAGCGCCAGCAGGCCGCTCCGTGCCGGATCGCCGAAAATGTCGGCCTCGATCTCGCTGAGATGCACGATCGGCGAATCGCGTTCCGACTGGAACGCCTCCGCTCCCCTCACGGCGAAGGGCCGATTCTTCGCATCGGTTCCCTGATAGCTGGCATTGACCATCGTCAGGCGGCCGTCGACTTCGGGATCCTCGGTCAGCGGGATGTGGACGCCCTCCTCGCCGCCGCTCACCAGCGGCCACGCCACCACGAGGCCGAGCAGGGCCGCCGCCATCGCCGGCAGCAAGTAGCGCATGAGGCCGACAAATCCGCTGTAGCGGCCCGGGCGGGCGACGTCACCGCCATCCGCACGGTAGTGCCGGAGCCGCCCTGCCGGAGCGGCGCCGCCTGGCCCTCTGCCGGGTCCGGCGCTCATGCCAGGCCTGCCCGCAGGCAGTCGTGAACATGCACCACGCCGACGGGCCGCTCGCCTTCGACCACGAAGAGGCTTGTGATCTGGCGCTGGTTCATCAGATGCGCGGCCTCCGCACCCAGCGCGCTGCCTTGAATCGTCACCGGATCGCGCGTCATGAGCTCGGAGACCGACTTCTGCAGGAGGTCCGCATCCATGTGGCGCCTGAGGTCGCCGTCGGTCACGACGCCGACCAGTGCGCCCTTGGCGTCGGTCGCGCCGACGCAGCCGAGGCGCTTCACCGTCATCACGATCAGCGCCTCCGCCATCGCCGTCTCGGCGGGAACCAGGGGCAGGGCGTCGCCCGCATGCATGATGTCGGCGACACGGACCAGCCGCCGCCCGAGCTTGCCGCCCGGATGATAGACCTTGAAGTCCTCCGCCGTGAGGCCCTTGCGCTCCAGCAGGGCGACCGCCAGCGCGTCGCCGAGCGCCAGCATCATGATGGTCGACGTCGTCGGCGCCAATCCCAGTGTGCCCGCCTCCGGCTCGTCGGGCAGGACGAGCGCGACCGTGGCCGAGTCGGCCAGCGTGCTCGGTGCCCGGCCCACGATGGCGACGAGCGGGATGCTGAAGCGCGTAGCGTAGTTGACGAGATCGGCGAGCTCCGGCGTCTCGCCCGAGTTCGACAGCATCAGCAGCGCGTCAGCCTCGGTGATCATGCCGAGGTCGCCGTGGCTTGCCTCTGCCGGGTGGACGAAAAGCGCCGGCGCCCCGGTCGACGCCAGGGTCGCTGCGATCTTGTTGGCGATGTGGCCGCTCTTGCCCATGCCGGAGAGCACGATCCGCCCCCGCGTGGCGGCCAGCAGCTCGGTCGCCTCGACAAATCGGCCGGTCAGCGTCTCGGCCAGCCGCACGAGCGCGCGCGACTCCTGGCTCACCACCCGGCGGGCGGCAGCGAGATCGTCGTGCTCGATCACGTCAAGCGCGGCGGTGGCGGCAGTCGGGCTCACTGCATTCGAATTTTGTCTAAATCGAGGCAAGCATGATGCGGGCGGGGCTTCGCGTCAATGTATTGTGCCAGTCTTGTGGCCCGTCAACGGATGGCAACCCAACATATTGTATGCCGAAGTCGGCATAGCGGTTGACCGCGCGCGGTACGCGACGCGCGCAACGCTCTCTGATCCCGCCGGATTCCTTGACCCGGCGGCGGGCGGGCCTATCCTGCGCCGGTCGAAAGCCGGAGACCAGCGATCATGGAAACTGTCGAGGTGATCGGCGCGGACGCGCCGCCCAGCACTGCGCCCGCGCTCAGGCATGACTGGTCGGCGGCGGAGGTCGAGGCGCTGCTCGCGCTGCCCTTCGCCGAGCTGATGTTCCGTGCGCAGACCGTGCATCGCCGCCACTTCGACCCGAATCAGGTGCAGATGTCGACGCTGCTCAGCATCAAGACCGGCGGCTGCCCCGAAGACTGCGCCTATTGCCCGCAGAGCGCGCGCTACGATACCGGGCTCGCGGCCGGCAAGCTGATGTCCCGCGACCAGGTGCTGGCGGAGGCCCAGCGCGCCCGCGACGTCGGCGCCACCCGCTACTGCATGGGCGCCGCCTGGCGCAGCCCCAAGGACCATGACCTGGAGGCGGTGGCCGAGATGGTATCGGGCGTCAAGGCGCTCGGCATGGAGACCTGCGTCACCCTCGGCATGTTGAGCGCACCGCAGGCGGCGCGCCTCGCCGATGCCGGCCTCGACTACTACAACCACAATCTCGACACCTCCGAATCGTTCTACGGCGAGATCATCACCACGCGCACCTACCGGGACCGGCTCGAGACCCTGGGCCATGTGCGGGACGCGGGCATCAACGTCTGCTGCGGCGGCATCGTCGGCATGGGCGAAGCGCGCCGCGACCGCGCCGACATGATCGCGACGCTGGCGAGCCTGCCGAGCCATCCCGAGAGCGTGCCCATCAACATGCTGGTGCAGGTGGAGGGCACGCCGCTCAACGGCGCGGACGCGCTCGATCCCTTCGAGTTCGTACGCACGGTGGCGGTGGCACGGATCACCATGCCGGGCTCGGTGGTCCGGCTCTCGGCCGGGCGCGAGCAGATGTCGGACGAGATGCAGGCTCTGGCGTTCCTGGCCGGCGCCAACTCGGTGTTCGTGGGACCGGAGCTGCTCACGACGCCCAATCCCGAGCGCGACCGCGACACCCAGCTCTTCGCCCGCCTCGGCATCGCGCCGATGCCGGCCTAGCCCGCGAGCGCGACGCCCCGCACGTCTGGAGTCAGTCCCGTGCCGCCGGCGCCCGACTGGCTCACCGAGGGCTACGGCCACGTCTGGCTGCCCTACACCCAGATGGCGAGCGTACCGCCGCCGCTGCCCGTGGCCGCGACCAGGGGCACGCGCATCGTCCTCGCCGACGGCCGTGAGCTGATCGACGGTATCGCGTCCTGGTGGACCGCCTGCCACGGCTACAACCACCCTCACATCCGCGCCGCCGTCGCCGAGCAGCTGGAACGCATGCCCCACGTGATGTTCGGTGGCCTCGCGAACGAGCCTGCGCTCAGGCTGGCGCGCCGCCTGGCCGGCATGCTTCCCGATCCGCTCGGCCGGGTGTTCTTCTCGGAGTCTGGCTCGGTGGCGGTGGAGATCGCACTCAAGATGGCGCTGCAGTTCTGGCTGAACCAGGGCGTGCGCGGGCGCCACCGCTTCGTGAGCTTCCAGGGCGCCTATCACGGCGACACCTTCGCCGCCATGTCGGTGTGCGATCCCGAGGAGGGCATGCACAGCCTGTTTGCCGGCGCGCTGCCGGAGCAGCACGTCGTGCCATTGCCCGAGGACGAGGCGGGCATCGCCGCCTTCGACACGTACCTCGCTCGCAACGGAGACGACGTGGCGGCGGTCATCGTCGAGCCGCTGGTCCAGGGCGCGGGCGGCATGCGCTTCCACGCGCCGGAGGTGTTGCGCGCTCTCCGCGCGGCCTGCGACGAGCACGGCCTGCTGCTGATCGCCGACGAGATCATGACCGGGTTCGGCCGCACCGGCACGCTCTTCGCCTGCGAGCAGGCGGACGTCGTGCCCGATATCGTCACGCTGTCCAAGGCGCTCACCGGCGGCACCATGGCGCTGGCCGCGACCGTGGC
>JAPPNV010000410.1 GCA_028818565.1 Rhodospirillales bacterium
AGCCAGACGCTGAGCGCCATCCCCAGATGGAGCGGCAGCGGCCTCGGCCCGAGCCGGGGCGGCGGTGCCGGCATTCAGACCACCACTCTCTCCGCCGCCTGCGAGCGCGGCGAGGTGCAGGGTGGCAAGGCGGACCGTGAGCGCGCCGGGGCCTTCGCCCCGCCCGGTGCCGGCGCTCTCCTCCTGCCAGAGATCGAGGAAGCGGCGGGCGAGCGTGGCCGGATCGTCGTCATCGCGCGTGCCCTCAGGCTTGCCCATCGCGCGAGTATAGCCCAAGCGCCGGGCCCGTCGTTGACTCGGTCCTCGCCGCGCACCATGCTCGGCCCATGACCATCGAGCAGAAGATCGAGGCCGCGGGCCTGACGCTGCCCCGCCTCGAGGACAGCTACGGCACCAACCCTGCGGCCGCGAAATACGTCTCGCACCATGCTCTCGGGCGCGTGCTCTACCTCTCGGGCTGCACGCCCATGAAGGACGGCAAGCCCTATCTTCCCGGTATCCTCGGCGAGGATCTCACGATCGAGGAGGGCTACGAGGCGGCGCGCCAGTGCATGCTCTGCTACCTAGGCCTGATCAAGTATGCGCTGGGCGATCTCGACCGGATGCACCGGATGCTGCATCTGCACGGCTATGTGAACTCCGGCCCCGATTTCGTCGATCAGCCGCGCGTCATCAACGGCGCCGTCGACCTGCTCGTCGAGCTTTACGGCCGGCGTCTGATGCCGACGCGGGCGGCCATCGGCTGCCGCGGACTCGCGGTCAACCATTCGGTCGAGCTGATCGCCACCGTGGAATTCGACGGCGGTTCCGTGGCGCCCCCGCTCGCCCGCGACGGGACGGTGCTCGACTGAGAGACGCCCGCCCCGCCGGTTCAACCCTCCGTTAATGAAGTCCGGGCCAATGCCATGAAAGCGGTTCTCTGCAAGGCCTTCGGCCCGCCCGAGACTCTCGCGTTCGAAGACGTGGAGCCGCCTGCGCTCGCGCCCGGCAGCGTCCGCATTGCCGTGCATGCGACGGGCGTGAACTTCCCCGATCTCCTGCTGATCGAAGGCAAGTATCAGGTCAGGCCGCCCTTCCCCTTCAGCCCCGGCCTGGAATGCGCTGGCATCGTCACCGAATGTGGGGAGGGGGTGGAGGCGCCCGCGCCCGGCACCCGGGTGCTTTCCTACATGTCCTTTGGCTGCATGGCCGAGCAAGTGGTGGCACCGGCGGAATGCGTCATCCCGATTCCCGATGCCATGCCGTTCGATGTCGCAGCCGCCTTCCCCGTGGTCTACGGCACCAGCTACCACGCGCTGGTCGGGCGCGCGGCGCTGGCCGAGGGCGAAACGATGCTGGTCCTGGGCGCCTCGGGCGGGGTCGGGCTCTCGGCAGTGGAGATCGGCAAGCGCCTGGGCGCCACGGTGATCGCGGCCGCCAGCAGCGACGAGAAGCTGGCGCTCGCGCAGGAGCACGGCGCCGACCACCTCGTCAACTACGGCACCGAGGACCTGCGCGAGCGGGTCAAGGCCCTGACCGACGGGCGCGGTGCGGACGTCATCTACGACCCGGTGGGCGGCGATGTCTTCGATACGTCAATGCGCTGTATTGCGTGGAACGGGCGGCTGCTGGTCATCGGCTTCGCCTCCGGCCGCATCGCCGAAGCCAAGACCAACATCATCCTGCTCAAGGAGATCAGCGTGGTGGGAGTCGCCTGGGGCGCCTTCGCCCAGCGGGACCGCGCCGCAAACCGCGCCTATTTCGACGATCTCTTCCGCTGGTACGAGGAAGGCGCGCTGAAGCCCCGCGTCTCCCGCCGCCTGCCGCTTGAAGAGGCGCCGGCGGCACTGGCGGGATTTCAGAGCCGCAGCGTGGTCGGCAAGCAGGTGCTGACGGTGGAGCGGCCCGGCGGCTGAGCCAGCCGGGAGGCCGTGGTGGGTGCCTCCTTTACCGAAGGCGCGTGATTTCCTACCCTGAGGCAACCCCGCGGCGCCGCGGAGCAGTGGACTGCAGTACGGCTAGGACAAAGCGTGGCTGGGGAGGCGATCCGAGGCGCTGCGGGGCCACTCGTGGACGATCCCATCATCGGGCACCCGGTGCGCGCCGGCGGCTGGGCTGAACACGCCGCCTCGTCCTACACCCTGGCAGCCACGGCGCTTGACGATGGGCGGTTTGCGGACGCGGCAGTGCTCGCCCGTCACACGGTCGAAGAGGCCCGCGAGGGCTACGAACTCTACGCCCTCTGGGCCGACCAGATCAGGGAGTACTTGAGCGCCGAAGGCGTGGACGAGGCCGAGATCGCCGCCGGCGAGGCCCGGCTGCAGGCGCTGCTGGCCGGCGAGGCAGGCGAGCCCTTCGACATCCACGCGGGCTGGGCCGCCTACACCGCCGCGATCAAGGATGTCGAGGCGGCGTGTGGTGCAGGCGATGCGCCTGCGGCCTGCGAGAGCCTGGAGCGCGCACGCAGGCTATGGCTCGACACCCACGACCGGGGCTGCGATCTGGTCTACGGCATGCTCGATCTCGTCGTCCGCCATCTCGGAGAGAGCCGCATCGGCCCGCTTTGGGACGAGCTGATGGCGCCGATGTACGAGACCTACGATGTCTACGACACCGCCACGAATCCGTGGCCCCGCTCGATGCACCGGCTGATCCTGATCGCCGCGCTCTCCCTGCGCGGCCATCTGAGCGGGCCGGGGCGCACGGGCGCCATCGAAATCACCGAGGAAGCCGACCGCTGGGTGCTGAGCTTCGACCCCTGCGGCTCCGGCGGACGTACCTACCGCGACGAGGACCCGAAGGGGCCCCGCATGGAACCCCCGTTCGGCTTCGCGGTGACCACCGAGGCCCACGACTGGGCCTGGGGCAGGACCGGCGTCTGCGTCTATTGTGTCCATTGCTGCCAATTGAACCAGCGCATGCCGATCCGCCGCTTCGGCTACCCGACCAGGGTGATCGACCCGCCGACCTGGCCCGAGGCGCGGCAGGGCGGCGTCTGCCGCTGGTCGGTCTACAAGGACCCCTCGCTGGTGCCGGCGGAGGCCTATACCAGCGTGGGCTATGAGAAGCCGGCGGATGCCGGCGTGGGGGCAACGCCATGAGCGCGACGGAGAGTAAGGGATTGGCGGCGGTGCGCGAGCAGATGCGCGCCGAAGGCGTGCGTTTCGTCCAGGTCGAGACGCCGGACCTGGACGGCGGGCTGCGCGGCAAGTTTCTCGCGCTCGACAAGGGGCTGTCGGCCGAGATCGGCTGGTCGAACATCATCTACGGCCTGACCACGGCGGACGATGTCTATCTCTCGCCGTTCTCGTCCTACGAGAACGGCTTTGCCGACGTTTACGGGAAACCGGACCCCGCCACCGTCTGCCGCCTGCCCTGGCGGCCGGACACTGTGGCGGCCATTCTCGATATCCACGACGCCGACGGCACCCTGACGCCGGAGTGCCCACGGACGATGCTCCGGTGTGCCGCGGACAAGGCCGCCCAGATGGGCTTCGAGCCGCGCTTCGCGCTCGAGTACGAGGTCTTCATCTACTACGTGGACGAAGACGCCTCGCCGCTCTCGCCGGGGACGCTCACGCCGGTCTCGCGCGGGCGGAATGCCTACAGCCTGGTGCGCCTGCCGGCGCTCCGCGCCGTGTTCGAGACCTTCATGCAACGCATGGAAGAGGTGGGGACGCCGGTGGTTTCCATGCACACGGAGCTGGGTCACGGCGCGATCGAGTTCGCGCTGGCCCACGCGCCTGCGCTTGCGGCGGCCGACGGCGCCATGCGCGCCAAGACCTATCTCAAGGAGCTCTGCGCCGAGCGCGGCATGATCGCGACCTTCATGGCCAAGCTCGATGCCGACCTGCCGGGCTGCGGCGGTCACATCCACCAGAGCCTCTGGCGGGACGGCGTGAACGCGTTCTGGGACGGCAGCGGCGTGAGCGAGACCGCCAGGCAGTACGCCGCCGGCCAGCTCGAGCATCTGCCGGCGCTGGTGGCGCTTTGCATGCCCAACGTCAACTCGTTCCGGCGCCGGGACTGGCAGCACTGGGTGCCAGAGAACGCATCCTGGGGCGCCGACAACCGGAGCGCGGCGATGCGGCTGATCACCCGGCCCACCCCCCACGGCGCGCGCTTCGAGAACCGGCTGCCCGGCGCGGATTCCAACGCCTATCTTGCTGTCGGCGGCATGCTGGCTGGAGGGCTGGACGGGATCGAGCAGGGGCTCGCGCCGCCGCCGCTTTGTACCGGGAATGCGGCGCTCGACGAGAGCTACACGAAGCTGCCGGCCACATTGGAGGACGCAGTGGAGGTCTTCGAGGGTTCGGCCTTCCTGCGCCGCACTTTCGGCGACCGCTTCGTCGATCATTACACGCTGTCGCGCCGGGCCGAGCTCGATCTCTGGCGCACCTGGCAGAAGAACCAGGTCAGCGCCTGGGAGTACGAGCGCTATTTCGAGACCATCTGAGCGCCGAGACGCCTTTTCGCGCCGGCCTTCTGACACTATATCGGTGGAGTCAGGGCGTCGACGCGCCGACTTTGACAGCACGAAGGGGGACGAATGACCGATCAGGACACGATCGCGCAGCGCCTGGAGGCGTTGCGCGCCGAACATCAGTCGCTCAATGCGGAAATCGACGCGCTCGAGGGCCGCGGCGACAATTTGGAGATTCAGGGGCTCAAGCGCCAGAAACTCCGGCTCAAGGACGAGATCGCGCGGCTGGAGAGCGAGCACGCACACGCCGGGTAAGTCCCAACTACGAGTCTCTCGGGACGAACCTGACCGCGCCTAACGCGCTGTTTTACAACATATATTTGTGAGGCGCGCCGATGCCGGCGCCGGCTTGGGCGCGGGCTCAGTCTGCCGGCTTCACCCCTGTGCCGATCCGCACATGAACGTCCATTGGGACTTCGTCTCCTTCCCGAAGGCGCTCGAACCCCGCCGCCACGGCCTCCTTGAGGGTGCGGCCCTTGGCCTCCCCGGCGCCGTCCAGCGCCCGGCCGAAGGTCATGTCGAACTGGGCCTGCCAGAAGGGCGCCGCCGCCGGCACCCGGGGCGCGAAGCGGACCTCGCGCTCCTCTACCTCGGTCAAGCCGCCGTCGGTCAGCGCTCGGCCGAGCGCGCCGGGGGCGCCGAGCGAGAAGGGCCGGGCGAGATCGACGTCATCCACCGTATCGAGAGGGCCCAGCACGGCCTCGGCGGCAGCGACGAAGACGACGAACATGGTCGTCTCTTCGCGCGGGCCCCAGACGAGATAGGCCGCGCGGCCGCCCGGCTTGAGCACGCGACCGGTCTCGGCCGCGGCGCGCGCAGGATCGGGGCAGAACATCAGCCCGAAGCGGCAAATCACCCGGTCGAACGCCGAATCCGCATCGGGGAGCGCCAGCATGTCGGCGGTCCTGAAGGTGAGGTTGCCGAGGCCCTGGGCGGCGGCCCGGCGGCGCGCGCCCAACATCATCTCGGGGCAGAGGTCGGTCGCGTAGACGCGGCCTTCCTCGCCCACCAGGGCCGCGACGCTGAGAGCAGGCTCGCCGGCACCCGTGGCGATGTCGCAGACCTGCTGGCCCGGCGCGATGTCGGCGGCTTCGATGAGTGGCGCGTTCATGCGGGCCGCCTGCTCGGCGATCTCATCGGCTCGCCGGTCCCAATGGCGCCCGCGCCCGGCCCAGTCGGCCCGCACGAGCTCGGTTTCGCGCTTGATCGCGTCGGCGTCCATGGCCCGCACTCTCCGCGCCCGGCCGCCCGTGTCAAGGCCGGCGGAGGAGGGCTCTCTAGAGTAGCTGGACGGCCAGGAGACCAGCGAGCAGCGCGGCGATCACGCTGAGCAGGATGGGCAGCGTGCTGCCGCCGCGCCGGCGTCCGCCCATCGCCTCCAGCGTGTCGGGCGAAAGCGAGACCCCCGCCTCCAGCCCGTCCAGCACCCGCTCGGCGCGGGCGGCGAGGCGCGGCAGCCGGCCCGCCGCTTCCAGGAACTCCTCCGCCATGTCGCGCATGCGGGCCTGAACGCCCAGGTTCTCGCGCGCCCAGCGCTCGATCAGCGGCTGGGTGAAGACCCACATGTTCTGGTCGGGCGTGAGCCGGCGGGTCAGCCCCTCGGCCATCAGCATCGTCTTCTGCAGCAGCAGGAGCTGGGGCTGGGTCTCCATCTCGAAGGCCTCGGTGATCTGGAAGAGCTGGCCGAGCAGCTGGGCGATGGAAATCTCGTTGAGCGGCCGGCCCAGGATCGGCTCTCCGATGGACCTGAGCGCCTGGACGAACGCCGCCTTCGAGGTCCGCCGCGGCACGTATCCGGCCTCCAGATGCACGTCGGCGACGCGCTCATAGTCGCCGATGAGGAAGCCCAGAAGCATCTCGGCGAGATAGCGGCGGGTCTGGGTGTCGAGCCGTCCCATGATCCCGAAATCGACGGCGACGACGTTGCCCTCGGCATTCACCAGCAGGTTGCCGGGGTGCAGATCGGCGTGGAAGAAGCCGTCCCTGAAGATCTGGTTGAAGAAGGCCTCGGCCGCCTTGCCCAGCACCTCGTGGGGGTCGTGGCCGGCCTCCATCAGGGCCTCGCGCTCGTCGATCGGGATGCCCTCGACGCGTTCCAGCGTGAGCACGCGGCGGCTGGTGCGCCGCCAGTCGACCGCAGGCACCAGGAAGCTGGGGTCCTCGGCGAAGTTCTGGCGGAGCTCCGAGGCGGCGGCGGCCTCGAAGCGAAGGTCCATCTCGATCATCACGCTCTGGGCAAAGGTGCGGATGACCTCGACCGGCCGCAGCCTGCGCCAGGAGGGCAGCGTCCGCTCGGCGAGTTCCGCGAGCCAGTAGAAGAGCTCCAGATCTCGCTCGAGGGCGCGTTCGACGCCGGGCCGGAGGATCTTGACCGCGACGGGCTCGCCCGTCGCGGTCACCGCGAAGTGCACCTGCGCGATGGAGGCCGCGGCCACGGGCTCGTCGGTGAACTCCCTGAAAAGGGTCTCCAGCGGCACGCCGAACTCGGATTCGACGATGGCCCGCGCCGCCTTCGCGTGGAAGGGCGGTAAACGGTCCTGCAGGGCGGAGAGTTCGGCGGCGATCTCCTCCCCCACCAGGTCCGGCCGGGTGGAGAGCGCCTGGCCGAACTTGATGAAGCTCGGCCCCAGAACCTGGAGCGCACCGGCAAGCCGCCGCCCCGGCGTGCCCAACCCCCGCTTCTTGGGCGCCATGCCCGCCAGGAAGGTGACCGAAGGCACGAGGCCGAAGTCGCGCAGGAGGAAGAGCGCGTCCCACCGCCCCAGCGTCCAGGCGATCCGCAGCAGCCGCCCGATATTTCTGAGCGCCCGGCGCATAGCGAGAGTTCCGGGTTAGACGCGCCAGCCCGAATGGAGCGTGGCGATGCCGGCAGAAAGGGAGCGCACGCGTACACCGCCGAAGCCGGCATCGGTCATCATGGCGGCGAGGCGCTCATGCGGTGGGAAGCGGCGGATACTTTCGACGAGATAGGCGTAGGCGTCACGCTGGCCCGTCACCGCCGCGCCCAGCAGCGGAATCACGGCGAAGGAGTAGGCACTGTAGAGGCGATCCACACCGGCCGGCGGGCGCGAGCTGAACTCCAGGCAGAGAAAGCGCCCGCCGGGGCGGAGCACGCGCGCGGCCTCCTCCAGCGCCCGCTCGATCCGCGTCACGTTGCGAATGCCGAAGGCGATCGTATAGGCATCCACCGAGCGCGGGGGCAGCGGCAGCGCCTCGGCATCGCCCACCAGCCATTCGATGCCGCCGATGAGCCCCGCGTTCCAGGTGCGCTCGCGGCCCTCGTCAACCATCCGCTCGCTCGCATCGCAGACGATGACGCGGCCCTCGCCCTCCATGGCCTCCCGGACCCGGCGCGCGATGTCGCCGGTGCCGCCTGCCACGTCGAGCACGGCCATGCCGGGGCGGGGCGCGAGCCAGGCCACCATCTCGCGCTTCCACAGGCGATGGACGCCGCCGCTCATCAGGTCGTTCATGAGGTCGTAGCGGCCGGCGACCCGGTCGAACAGGTCGCGGACGAGCCCCGGCTTCTCGTCCTCGCCGACGCGGCGGAAGCCGAAATCGGCGCCATCCGTGGCGTCGTGCTCACCGCGCGCGGAGGCCATGGCGGCGACCATAGCCCAGCGGCTGAACCCGCGCTACCGTGGCCGCAGGATGCCGGAATTGCCCGAGGTCGAAACCGTGCGCCGCGGGCTCGCCGCGCAGCTCACCGGCCGTCGCATCACCCATGTCACGGTGCGGCGCGCTGACCTCCGCCGTCCGCTCCCGCCGGACATGGGGCAGGTGCTGACGGGCCGGGTGGTCCAGGGTTTCGGGCGGCGCGGCAAGTATCTGCTGGTGCACCTCGACGGCGGCCAGGTGCTGATCGTCCATCTCGGCATGTCAGGGCGCCTCTTCGTCGATGCGAGGCCGAGCGGTGCTGCGCACGAGCACGTGGTCCTTCACTTCGACGACGGCGTTGTGCTGAGCTACGTCGACCACCGGCGCTTCGGCCTGATGGAGCTCGCCGAGGCGGCGCGGATCGACGAGCACCAACTGCTTTGCGCCATGGGCCCCGAACCGCTCACCGCCGATTTCGACGGGCCGGCACTGGCGAAGCGGCTGCATGGCAAGGACACGCCGATCAAGGCCGCGCTGCTCGATCAGCGCGTGGTCGCAGGCCTCGGCAACATCTATGTGTGCGAGGCGCTCTTCTACGCGGGCCTGAGCCCGCGGCGCCGCGCGGGCTCCGTGCAGGGAGGGCGCGCGGCCCGGCTCGCCGGCGCGATCAAGGACGTGCTGGAGGCGGCCATCGAAGCCGGCGGTTCTTCGCTCCGGGACTACGTGCAGGCGTCGGGCGAGCTCGGCTACTTTCAGCACCGTTTCGCGGTCTACGACCGGGCGGGGCAGCCCTGCCCGGGTTGCGATTGCGGGGCCGCGGTGCGTCGTATCGTGCAGAGCAACCGCTCGACATTCTATTGCGCTAGGCGGCAACGGTGAGTTATCAGGCGGCCGGACGCTCATCGCGACGCCCGACCGGCAGCAGCCCGCCCGACAAGAATGCGGGCCCCGGCCCCCTGAGGGAGAACACGATGGCCTATGAACACATCACCGTCGACCGGCGTGGCCGGGTCGGCCTGATTACGCTGAACCGGCCCAAGGCGCTCAACGCGCTGAACGGCGCGCTGATCGGCGAGC
>JAPPNV010000256.1 GCA_028818565.1 Rhodospirillales bacterium
AGCGGGCTGCCCCGCGTCCCGACGACTATTGGCAGGCGCACGTCCACGGCACCGAATCGGAGCGTCGCTCCCTTCTACACAGCGGATCTCACGGATGCGAGCGCTTTCAGGCCGCGCAAGGCCGGGATCGTTGCGGCGCCGGCCGCAGTCGGCTAAAGCTCGCGCCCATGATCGTCCTCGGCATCGAGACGAGCTGCGACGAGACGGCGGCCGCGGTCGTGACCGGCGAGCGCCGGGTGCTGTCCGACATCGTGCTCTCTCAGATCGCCGACCACGCGCCCTACGGCGGCGTGGTGCCGGAGATCGCCGCGCGCAGCCACGTGGAGCATCTTGACGGCCTCATCGCCCGCGCGATGGAGGAGGCCGACGCTGATTTCGCCGACCTCGACGGCGTGGCCGCCACCGCCGGGCCCGGCCTGATCGGGGCGGTCATGGTGGGGCTCATGACCGGAAAGGCGATTGCCGCGGTCCACGACAAGCCGCTGCTCGCCGTCAACCATCTGGAAGGGCACGCCCTCAGCCCCCGGCTGATCGCCCCGGATCTCGCATTCCCGTATCTGCTTCTGCTGGTCTCGGGCGGGCATTGCCAGCTTCTCCTGGTCGAGGAGGTGGACCGCTACCGGCGTCTGGGTACCACCATCGACGATGCGGTGGGCGAGGCCTTCGACAAGGCGGCGATGCTGCTGGAGCTCGGCTATCCGGGCGGGCCCGCAATCGAGCGCGCGGCCAAGGATGGCGATCCGGCACGCGTCTCCCTGCCCCGGCCCCTGCTCGCACGGCCCGGCTGCGATTTCTCGTTCTCGGGTCTCAAGACGGCACTGCTCCACGCCGTTCAGGCGAGGGGCACGCCGTCGGAGAGTGAGCGCGCCGACCTCGCGGCGTCGTTCCAGACGGCGGTCACCGACGTGCTCGCCGACCGCACGGCGAACGCCATCGCGATGCTTCGCGACTCGAGTGTGGAGCCGGCGGCGCTGGTGGTGGCAGGGGGCGTCGCCGCCAACAGCGAGATTCGGCGCCGCATCGAAGAGCTGGCGACGGCGCGCGGCCTCGCGCTCAACATTCCGCCGCCACGGCTTTGCACAGACAACGCAGCGATGATCGCCTGGGCCGGGATCGAGCGCCTGAACCGTGGCCTCACCGACCCGCTCGACGCATCGCCGCGCGCGCGCTGGCCCCTCGACGAAGACGCCGGGCTGGCTCAGGGCGCCGGTGTGCCGGGACGATTGGGGAGAAAGGCGTAGCCGCAACCGTCCTCAACGCCTACAGATCGCCGGCGCAGCGCAACCCCACCATGTCGAGGCCGATATCAGGCGGGTTCTTGTGGCGGTAGCTCACCCGCAGGCAGAACGGATTGTTGCCCCAGCCGCCGCCGCGAATCACGAACTTGCCGGTATCGCCGTCGGGGCTCGACGTCCATTCCCAGACGTTGCCGGCCATGTCGTGGAGGCCGAAGGGCGAGGCGCCGGCGGGATAGGAGCCGACGGGCGCGGTCTCGTGGTAGCCGTCGGTCATGTCCGCCGCGCAGCACTTGTCGGTGCCGTAGTTGGCCCGACGGACCCCGCCCTCGTCGGGCGATCCATCGCCCCAGGGGAAGACGCGCCCGTCGGTGCCGCGCGCGGCGAACTCCCATTCCTCCTCGCTCGGCAGCCGCAGCCCGTGGTGAAGACAGAAGGCGCGGGCGTCGTTCCAGCTCACCTGCACCACCGGATGGTCGTCGAGGCCAATGGGATTCGAGGCCGGCCCGCTCCGATGGCGCCAGTCGGCGCCCGGCACCCTGGTCCAGCGCCCCGGCCAGACGTAGCCGAAGCCGCGGCGCTCGGGATCGGTGACGTGCCCGGTCTCGGCGACGAAGGCGGCGAACTGGGCATTCGTCACCTCGAACAGCATGAGCCGAAACGGTGCCACGGTCGCCGGACGGGGCGCTTCGTCCGGCCGGCCCTCGGCATCGCCCATCTCGAAACTGCCGCCGGGGATGTCCACCATCTCGAAGGGGGCATCGGCCCACCCGGTGGAGACCACTGGAAGCGCGGCGAGCGCGACGGCAAGAAGCCCCCCGATTGCCGACATCGCGTGCATCATGCGCCCCTCCCCTTTACGGCCGCCCAGAATTCGATTGTACGCACCCCTCGCTGCGGCGTCTGTCGCATCGTCTTGTCCCCGACTCGGCGGCGTCCGCTAAACTGTGCGGCATGGGACGCGAACCTCCGGCAGACGAAACAGAACGATGAAGCGTATCGGCGTGATTGGCGGCGGCGCGTGGGGCACGGCCCTGGCTGCGGTGGCTGCACGGGCCGGTCGGTCGGTGACCCTCTGGGCGCGTGAGCCCGACGTCATCGAGAGCATCAACGACCGCCACGAGAACAGGCGCTTCCTGCCCGGCGTGCCCCTCGAGCATGCCATCCGGGCGACGGCCGACCTCGACGAGGCGGCGGACGCCGATCTTCTGCTCCTGGTGACACCGGCACAGCATCTCGCCGAGACGACTGCGCTCATCGCCCAAGCGACAGCGAGCGCGACTCCTGCCGTCATTTGCCCCAAGGGCATCGAGCGGGGCACCGGCGCGCTGATGAGCGAAGCGGTGCGCCGGGTGGCGCCGGACATGCCCATCGCCGTGCTCTCGGGCCCCACCTTTGCGCGCGAGGTCGCAGACGGCCTGCCCGCCGCGGTCTCGCTCGCCTGCACGGATGCGCGGATGGGTGCGTCGATCGTGAAGGCGCTCGGCGTCCCGGCCTTCCGCCCCTATCTCACGGACGATCTGATCGGCGTGCAGATCGGCGGCGCGGTCAAGAACGTGATCGCGATTGCCGCCGGCATCGCCATCGGCCGGGGCCTCGGCGACAACGCCCGCGCCGCCATCGTCGCGCGCGGCTTCGCCGAGCTTGTGCGCCTCGCCGTCGCCAAGGGCGCGCGGATGGAAACGCTCGCCGGCCTCGCGGGCCTCGGCGACCTGGTGCTGACCTGCACCGGCGAGCAATCCCGCAACTTCAGCTTCGGCCGCGCGATCGGCGGCGGGACGGCGGCCAAGGTTGCGCTCGACTCCAGCGAGGCGGTCACCGAAGGCCACGAAAGCGCGCCGGCCGTGGTGACGATGGCGTCGAGCCTCGGAGTCGAAATGCCGATCGCGAGCGCGGTGCATGCGTTGCTGCATCGGGGCGCGTCGGTGGACGACGCCATCGGCGGCCTGCTCTCCCGCCCGTTCAAGCCCGAGGCCGGCGCCGGCCGCTAGTGGCGCCGGGAAGGCGCTGCGGATCGCGGCTTGACAAGGCGCTGCCTTACCTTGTTTTCTCCGCTCCGCCCGCTCTTCGAGCACGGGGATCTTGCGGCTGTGGCGGAACTGGTAGACGCGCAGCGTTGAGGGCGCTGTGGGGGCGACCCCGTGGAGGTTCGAGTCCTCTCAGCCGCACCATCTGACCTGGCGGTCGTGGCGGAATTGGTAGACGCGCTAGCCTCAGGAGCTAGTGGGGGCAACCCCGTGGAGGTTCGAGTCCTCTCGACCGCACCAGATGGAGAGACGCCGGCGGGCGCTCAGCCCTTGGGCCGCTTCTCGCCCGAGAGAAAGGCGCCGAGCATTTTGCCCGCCTCGCGTGCGGGGTCCTTTGCGGCGGCGACATCCGCGACCTTGTCGGCCGCCTTGTCCAATTTGCCGTCAACAGCCCGAAACGCCTGCCCTGCCTTCTTCTGCACGCGCGGGTCCGTAGCGGCGCGCTTGGCCAGCGACCAGAGCACTGTGCGTAGAATGGCCATGGCGCCATTCTAACGCGTCTGCCCGCCCGCGACCCAAATTTCTCTCCCTCGACTCCGGCGCGTCCCTTGGGCACAAGAGGCGGCCACAAGGAGGACCCGCGATGAAGTTGCCGTCGAAGATCGTCGATATCTCCCAGCCCCTCGACAACGAAACCGTCGTGGACCCGGATTTCATGCGGCCGTCGATCCGCTACGTGACGGGCAAGGAGAGCGCGGCGATGATGTGTGAGCTGTTCCCCGGCCTCAAGGAGGAGCAGCTGCCCGGCGGCGAGGGCTGGGCGATCGAGTTCATCGAGCTCGCCACTCACAACGGCACCCACATGGACGCGCCCTACCACTACAACTCGCACGATTCGAAGGGCAACCGGATGCCGACCATCGACGAGATGCCGCTGGACTGGTACTTCCGTCCGGGGGTCAAGCTGGACCTCCGCCATCTTGACGACGGCTACGTCGCCACGCCCGCCGACATCGAGACCGAGCTCAAGCGCATTGGCTACGAGATCCAGCCGATGGACATTGTGCTGGTGAACACGCGGGCGGGCGAGCGTTACGGCTACGACGACTACATTCATTCGGGCTGCGGTGTCGGCCGCGAGGGAACCCACTACCTCACCGAGCGCGGCGTGCGCGTCACCGGCATCGACGGCTGGAGCTGGGACGCGCCCTTCTCCGCCACCCGCGAGCGCTGGCTCAAGTCGCGCGATCCCAAGATCATCTGGGAGGGGCACTACGCCGGCATCGACACGCCCTACTGCCACATGGAGAAGCTCAGGCACCTGGAGGAGCTGCCGCCCTTCGGCTTCACGGTCGCGTGCTTCCCCTGCAAGATCAAGGCGGCCTCCGGCGGCTGGACCAGGGCCGTCGCGCTTTTCGACTGACGTCGTCACACTCCCTATTCAAGAACGTCCTCAAGGACATCCATGAGCAGCTATCTCTGCGGCATCGACATCGGCGGCACCTTCACCGACTGCGTGGTGGTGGACGAGGCAGGCCGCGTCACCACCGGCAAGGCGCCGTCAACGCCGGCCGATTTCGGCGAGGGGCTGATCGCGGCCCTCGACATCGTGGCCGGCAAGCTGGACACGCCGCTCGACGCGCTCTGCCGCGAGCTTGCGGTGCTGGCCCACGGCACCACGGTCGGCACCAACGCGATCATCCAGAAGAAGGGCGTCAGGGTCGGCCTCATCACCACCAAGGGCCACAACGACGTCATCCACATCATGCGGGGCTCGCGCGGGCTCACCGGCCGCGACATCCGCCTCGTCGTCCACATCCCTGAGAGCAGCAAGCCCGATCCCATCGTGCCCAAGTACCTGATCGAAGGCGTGTCGGAGCGGGTGGACTGCTTCGGCAAGGTGGTCGTCGAGTTGAACGAGGAGGAGGCGGAGCAGGCAATCCGCCGTCTGGTCGCGGACGGCGTGGAGGCGCTCGCGATCTGCTTCCTCTGGTCCTTCCTCGCGCCCGAGCACGAGCAGCGGGTCAAGGCGATGGTCGAGCGCATCGCGCCGGGTCTATTCGTCACCTGCTCGTCGGAGCTGGTCCCCAAGTGGGGCGAGTACGAGCGCACCGCGGCGGTCGCGCTCAACGCCTACATCGGCCCGTTGGTGACCGGCTACCTCGCCCGGATGGACCGGCGCACCACCGATCTCGGCTATCACCACCCGCTGCAGATCACCCAGTGCGCCGGCGGCACGATCCCCGTCGCCAAGGCGATGGCGGCGCCGCTGCTCACCCTCGATTCCGGCCCGGTCTCCGGCGTCACCGGCTCGCGCTACGCCGGCGGCATCATGGGCTACGAGAACGTCATCACCACCGACATGGGCGGCACCTCGTTCGACGTCGGCATCATCCACGGCGGCGAGCCGGCGTTCTCCTACCGCAGCCTGGTCCACCAGTACGAATACTACCTCTCCAAGGTGGACATTCAGGTGATCGGCGCGGGCGGCGGCAGCATGGCCCGGATCGACGAGGCCACCGGCGTCTTCCGGGTGGGGCCGGAGAGCGCCGGCGCCGATCCCGGCCCTGTCTGCTACGGGCGGGGCGGGACGGTGCCGACGGTCACGGACGCCGACCTGGTCCTTGGCTATCTCGACCCCGACAACTTCGCGGGCGGGGCGATCAGGCTGGACCGCGACGCCGCGGCTAAGGCGCTTGCGCCGATGGGCGAGCGCCTGGGCCTCGGCCTAGACGAGACCGCGAGCGGCATCGCCCGCATCGCCGAGTTCCAGATGGCCGACCTGATCCGCAAGGTGACGATCCAAAAGGGCCACGACCCGCGCGACTTCGTGCTCTTCGCCTTCGGCGGCGCGGGCCCGGCCCACGCGGGGGTGTTCGCGCAAGAACTGGGAGTCTCCAAGGTCATCGTGCCGCAACGCGAGACCGCCTCGGTCTGGTGCGCCTTCGGTGCGGCAGCGGCGGACCTGCTGCACGTCCACGAGCGCGTCAACATCATGCGCTCGCCCTTCGATGCTGCCGAGATCAACGCGATGCTCGCGGAGCTCAAGGCGCGGGGCGCCGCCGATCTCGCGGCGGACGATGTCGCACCGGCGGATCGGCACTACCGCTTCACCCTCGACATGCGGCACAAGGGGCAGATCAACGAGGTCGAGGTGGAGCTGGACGGTGAGGCCGTCGCTGCCGACGCGATCGACGCGCTCCACGAGGAGTTCCGACAGCGCTACGAGGCGCTCTATGGCCGAGGCGCCGCGCTGCCGGGCGCACAGCTGGAGATCGTTACCTTCCGCTGCCGCGCCTCGGGCGTCACCCGGAAGCCCTTGCTCTCGACGGCGGACATGCTCGACCCTGAACCGGCGCCTGAGGCCTGCCGCCCGTCCCGTTCGGTCTATTGGGCGTCGTGGGGCCGCCGGGCCGAGACCCCGATCTTCGAGGGCGCACGGCTCGCGCCGGGCAACCGGATCGAGGGACCGGCGGTGATCGACACCGAGGTCACCACGGTCGTGGTCCATCCCGGACAGACGCTTACGGTCGATTCCTACGGTAATTTCGAGATCGCCCTGGCCCCGAGCGCGGACGGCACCGCGTGACCGCGGGGTGAGGACGGAAGGGAGACGCGCCATGGACATGGCCACATTCGAACGCTCGCTCGAAGGCGCCGCACCGCCCGAGGGCCTGAACTCGCCGCTCCAGGCGCTCTGGCAGGAAGCGAAGGGCGCATGGGACGAAGCCCACAGCCTCGCCCAGGCGGACAAGGGGCCGGCGGGCGCCTGGGTCCACGCCTATCTCCACCGGGTCGAGGGCGATCTCCGCAACGCGGGCTACTGGTACCGGCGCGCAGGCCGCCCGGCGTCGGAGCAGGCACTGCGCGAGGAGTGGCGCGCCATCGCGGCCGCGCTGCTCGCCGAGAATTAGGGGCGCCGGGATTTCGCGCGCGGGTCCCGTTGACGGTCACCCGAGCGCTCCCTACATTCCGACTGTTGCCGCCTGGAGGAGTATCGATGAGCGTTACCCACGTCACCGACGCCGAGTTCGAAGAGAAGGTTCTCAACGCCGAAGGCCCGGTCCTGGTCGACTTCTGGGCCGACTGGTGCGGCCCCTGCAAGGCGATCGCGCCTGCGCTGGAAGAGATCGCCGGCGAGATGAGCGATTCGCTCTCGGTGGCCAAGCTGGACGTGGACTCGAACCCGTCGACGCCGGCGAAGTACGGCATCCGGGGCATTCCGACGCTGATCCTCTTCAAGGACGGCGAGGTGGCCGACACCAAGGTCGGCGCGCTGCCCAAGGCGCGGCTCGCAGAGTGGCTGCGCGGCGCGGTCTGACGACCCCCTCAGGCGGCCGGCACGCCGGCCGTCGCCAGCACGCTTCCCACGAGATAGAGCGAGCCGCATACCAGGATGCGACCAGGCTGCGCCGCGCCTGACGAGAGGCGCGCGACGGCCTCGCCGACGCTGACGTCTGTCTCCGAGTCGATGCCCAGGGACCGCGCGACCGAGTCGATCTCGTCCGCCGTTCTGCTCGCGGCCTGATCGGGAATTGCCACCGCCGCCAGCCTTCGCACGAACGGCGCGAGCGGCCTGAGATAATCCTCGGGCGGCCTCGTGTTCAGCATGCCGACCACGAGGTCGAGGGGCTGGTCTGCCCAGTCCTCGGCGACGCGGGCGAGCGCAGCTGCGGCCGCCTCGTTGTGGCCGCCATCGACCCAAAGCTCCCAGTTCTCGGCGAGACCGGCCCAGGAGATGCGCTGGAGCCGCCCTGGCCAGCGCGCCTGTCGCAGCCCTTGAGCGATGGCGGCGTCGCTGACGTCGAAGCCGGGAAGCAACCGGGCGCAGACGGCGGCAAGCGCCGCGTTCTCGACTTGATGGCCGCCGGCGAGCCCCGGCAACGGGTAGCGCCCGTCGCCGTTCCCGCCTTGGACCACCAAATGCGAGTCGGAGCGCTCGAACGACCACTCCCGGCCGACACGCGCGAGCGGCGCCCCCACACGATCCGCAACCGATTCGATGATCGCGTCAGCCTCCGCTTCTTGGCGGCCGATCACGCCGGTCACGCCCTCCTTCAGAATTCCCGCCTTCTCGGCCGCAATCAGCGGGAGCGTCTCGCCCAGATAATGGGTGTGGTCGATGGAGACAGGGGTGATGACGGTGAGCGCGGGCCGCGCGATCACGTTGGTGGCGTCGAGCCGGCCGCCGAGCCCCACCTCCAACAGCAGAACGTCCGCGGGATTGCGCTCGAAGGCGTGGAACGCCGCCGCCGTGGTGATCTCGAAGAAGGTGATCGGCGCGCCGTCGTTGACCGCCTCGCAATGGGCGAGGCTCGCGCGCAACTTCTCTTCCGCGATGGGCACCCCGTCCAGCCTGATCCGCTCGGCGAACCGAACCAGGTGCGGCGAGACGTAGCTGTTCACCCGATAGCCGGCCGCGCGCAGCATCGCGTCGAGATAGGCGACGACGCTGCCCTTGCCGTTGGTGCCGGCGACGTGGATCACCGGCGGCATGTTGCGCTCCGGGTTGCCGAGCGCATCGAGCAGCCGGGTCATGCGCCCAAGCGAGAGATCGATGGACTTGGGATGGAGGTCGAGCAGCCGGGCGAGAATCGCGTCGCTCTCGCGCGGCGGGGCGGGCCTGGTCGCCACGCTCAAATGATCTCGCAAGACGAGGCGGCAGCTAACGCGACAGAGCGCCCCTTACTCGGCGCCGGCCGTTGCAGGCTCGTCTCTGTCCTCGCTCGCGCCGGGTGCGTCGCCATGCAGAGAAATAATCTCCGCCGCGGGCTTCTTGTCGCGCAGGAGCGACAGCAGCAACGACAAGGTCTCGCGCAGCTTGCGGCGATGCACCACCATGTCGACCATGCCGTGATCGCGC
>JAPPNV010000043.1 GCA_028818565.1 Rhodospirillales bacterium
GTCTCCGGCCGCCGGGCCACCACGTCGTCCACGATGCCGAAGTCCTTGGCTTCGTCGGGAGTCATGAACTTGTCACGTTCCAGGTTTTCTTCGATGACCGCAAGGTCCTGGCCGGTATGGTTCACGTAAATTTCATTGAGGCGCTGGCGCAGCAACAGGATTTCCTTGGCGTGGATCTCGATGTCGGTGGCCTGCCCCTGAAAGCCGCCCGACGGCTGGTGCAGCATGATCCGCGCGTTGGGTAAGGCGAAGCGCTGCCCTTCGGCCCCCGCCGCCAGCAGCATCGAGCCCATGGAAGCCGCCTGGCCGATGCAAAGAGTCGCCACCGCCGGGCGCACATACTGCATCGTGTCATAAATGGCGAGACCCGACGTGACCAGGCCGCCAGGGCTGTTGATGTAGACCGAGATGTCCTTGGTCGGGTTCTCCGATTCCAGGAACAGGAGCTGCGCGGTGATCAGGCTCGCGACCTCATCGCCGATACCGCCGGTGAGGAAAATGATTCGCTCCTTGAGCAGCCGCGAATATATGTCGTAGGCACGCTCGCCCCGGTTGGTCTGCTCCACGACCATGGGAACCAGTGTGTTCGCGTAGGTCTCGACGATATCCGCCATGACGCTCTCCTCATTCAGCGGGGCGGATCAGCGCGACTCGTCTTGCGCGGTGCCTTCGCCCTCACCGACCTCTGCCGACTCTTCCTCTTCGTCGCTGACCGCAGCGACATCGGATTTCGACGGCTTTTCGTCGTCGTCCGGATCGCGTAGCAGCGTGTCCACATCCACTTCCTCAACCGAGACTGTGGCGAGCTCACTGAGGAAGGTGATGACCTTGTCCTCGAATACCGTGGGGCGGAAGCGCTCGAGCGCGTCGGGTTGGCTCCGGTAGAATTCGAGGAGGCGCTGGGGCTCGGGATGACCGCGCGCGCTCATCATGGCCGCGCGCAGCAGATCCTCCTGCTCGACCGTGATGTCGTTGCTCCCGCCGATCTCCGCGATCAGGAGGCCGAGGCGCACGCGCCGCTCGGCGATCTGCCGGAACTCTTCCCGCGCCTCGTCTTCCGGCTGATCGAGGACTGTGGCGACGTCCGACTCGGCCCGTTTGGCGTCGTTCTCGATTTGCTGCCAGACCGCATCGAACTCACGCTCGACCATGCCGGGCGGCACGTCGAACTTGTAGCGCTCATCCAGGACATCGAGCAGCGAGCGCTTGAGGCGGGCCTGCGAGACTTGCTCGTACTCCGACTGGATCTGCTCCCGTACCACGCCGCGCAGTCCGTCCAGGTTCTCGGCGCCCCGGCGTTCGGCGAAGCCGTCGTCGACCGTCACGGGCAGCCGTTCCTGCACCTCCTTCACCGTGATCTTGAAGACGGTGGCCTCTGCCGCTGCTGCGGCCTCATCCTGCTCTCCCGCTTCCGGGGCAGGCGTCTGAGGCGTGATCGTCACTTCGCGTTCCTCGCCAGCATTGGCGCCAACGAGCTGCTCGGTCATTTCGGGCATGAGCGCTTCGGCATCGAGTTCCAGCGGCAGGTCCGTGCCGCTGCGCTCCGGCACAGGTTCGCCGTCCACTTCGACGGCGATGTCGACCAGAAGCTGGTCGCCCTCTTGTGCCGGCCGCAGCGTCTCTACCGGCTCGAATCGCTTTTCGGCATCGGCGAGTCGGCCAAGCGCGTCCTCCACCGCGTCGTCGGTCACTTCTGCCTTGAGGCGGGTGACGGTGAGGTCGGAGAAATCGCCAAGCTCGATAGTCGGCAAGACCTCCATCCCCATGGTGAACTCGAGATCCTTGCCCTCGTCGTAGGCCGTGATCTCGATCTCGGGCTGCATGGCCGGGCGCAGCTCGCGCTCCTCCAAGACCTCGCGCGAGCGCGTCTCGATCGTCTGCTGCAGCACCTCGCCCAGCACACGAGGCTGGTAGTGGCGGCGCACGATCGAAAGCGGCACCTTGCCGCGACGAAAGCCCTTCAAGGTCACGGTCTTGCGCAGCTCGTCGAGCCGCCCTTCGACGTCGGCTTCGAGATCGGCCGCCGGCACCGTTATCTTCAACTCACGCTTCAACCCTTCGGAAAGGGTTTCCGTTACCTGCATGGTCCTGCGCTCATGTCGTACTCCGCATGGCCGGCGGGCGCCCGATCGGGCCTCGGGCGCGAGCGGCATCGGCGATGGTGCGGGCGAAGGGATTCGAACCCCCACGGCCTGAGCCACGTGGTCCTAAACCACGCGCGTCTACCAATTCCGCCACGCCCGCGCGTCTCCGGTATGTCTCTGGTTCGTGAGTCCCTCCGGAAGCGGAGAAACTTCGCGCGCCCTATAGCACAGAAGGGCGTCGATGGGCCAAGACGCTATCGAGCAGCATTTCCACCTTGAACACAGGCCGCGTTCGTGATGAGAAATTCGGGTTAGTCTGACGACATCGTGCTGCGGATGGGTGGCCGAGCGGTCGAAGGCACCGGTCTTGAAAACCGGCAGGGGCGCGAGTCCCTCGTGGGTTCGAATCCCACCCCATCCGCCACTTCTCTTGCATAATTTATTGTAATAACATCAGATTTCCAGACAAATGTGATGGACACCCCCTATTTTATACCCTATCCAAAACGCGATTTTGCGACACGTCCGGGGACCGCTCAGGACGGTGCCACCCATCGCTCTCCGGCCGCCCACGGGGTGAGACCCCGTTTGGCCAGCGCGCGGGAACGTCTCCGACCCCTGCGCGCTCGTTACTCCGGGGCCCGGATCGCGCACGAGCGTCGGACGGTGGATCACTTTCCATCGAGTCGGAGCAATAGAGGCGGGCAGCGGTCCGGATGCGCCCGACCTCGGTCGTCAGCCCAGCACATCAAGCGCGGGCGTGCGCCTCCACCGTTCCGGCACCGCGCAACCGCGCCGTCCCGCCCGCTCCACCGTCCCGGAGGGAACCGGCAGCGCGCCCTCTCGACCTCGACCGCGTGCGGGGTCTCGACGGGTCAGCGCCTCGATCCGCCCGAAGGCCTTGACGCCGCAGCGCTATTGAGGGGCGTCGCGAATGACAAAGGGGCCGGCGTCAAATGAGGCCGGCCCCCCGTGGTGGCCATGCCTTGCCATGCCGCGCCCTGGCCGATTGCCGGCCTCCGCACCGCGCTCTCCTTGGCTGCCCTGCCTCGACGGCGCGAACTCGACCGTCCCGCCGGCCGGCGGTCTCGACGCGCCCGAACCCGCCCGCTCGTCGATGGCACGCGCTGGCCGGTGCCCCGACGCCCGCGCGCCGCACATGGGAGGGGGGGCGATCCGGCGTCGACAGGCGCCCCCCATGTCTGCGGTCGCCACGCACTCCAGCACCAATTTTCGAGCATCGGGGTGGACACGAAACCGGTGAACGAACCCCGAAGCCACTGACAAGCCTCCACGTCCTCCACGAAGGCCTCTCGTGCGCTCCGCACACCCCTGCGGCACCCTTGGTGGCGCATGAGAGCGCGTTGGAGCCGACCGCGCATACCGCCATAGGGCAACTGCTAACCGAACGAAATCCGGTCAGCCGAGGCAACCAAACGCCCGATCCGTGGTGTGACACCCGATCCCCCTGAATTTTGCTCCTTTGGCCCTTGAGTCCCCCCGCACAACACCCGCTGATGAGAGCATCAGAAGGGCGCGCGGTGAGCCCAACCGCGCTCCAGCAACCCGATTCGGGGGGTGTGCCGGGCTCATACACGTGACAGAGCCGGAAACTTGGAGCTGATTCCCCCGCATACCCCCGCACGGCGCACGAAACACGTGCATCATCAAAGAGTTGGCACGGCAGTTGCGATGCGGAGAGGTCCCGCACCCATTCCGCACATTTCGCGATTTGCGGCGTATGCTGCGCCCGGAAGAGACGGCTGCCGAGAGGGGTGTTTGATGACCGGACAAGCGTACTGGTCCCCGCCGAAGCGGGGATCGCGCGAGGATCACGCGTTGCAGTGGCTCGCGTTGGTTGAGCCGCCGGCCGGCATTGTGCTCCCACCCGCTCTGTGGATGCCGGCTGTGCGGGTCTCGGGGTTGAAGGTCGGCCATGTCAAGCGGCTGGCGCGGCGCGCAGCTGCTGCCGGCGATCCCCGCGTCGGGTGGTACAGGGAGCACTTGGCGCGGCTTGGCCGGAGGGCGCCACGGGGGCCAACTGACCTTGCCCGAGCTCGAATGGCAAACTGGCTGCGCGAGCGAGGCCTGCCGTGGAAGCGTATGGCGCACGTGCTCGGCTACTCGGAGCGAAACAGCGGAGCAGAGGCACGCAAGGCGGCGGCACTCTATCGGGAGCGGCTGGCAAACGGCGGCACGCTTCCCAAGGCGCGGATGGGGTACCTGCGCAGGGAGCGTGGCGAGCCGTGGACGCGAATCGCGCGCAAGGTCGGCTATGCGGGCGCCCGCTCAGCGCGGGAGATGGCAAAGCGCTACTCCAAGCGCGCGGGGCTGCAGTGGCCGGTGCCCCTGCGCGAACCGCCTAGCGCGAATTAGGTGCGCGCCGCGCTGCGGCTCGGACATAAGTGGCCTGTTGGTTAGAGCAGGTTCCGATCGCTCACCAGTGCCCGACCTGGAATGGTCGGTAGGCCTGCGTTAGCCTGCGACTGCTGGAGTCTGTGACTCCCAAGCTCCAGCCATTGCAGTTCGGGATGACAGATCAAAATGGAAGCAGGCGACCGGTTCTTCGACCGCCCGATCCTCAATTCACCTTACGAGTACCCTTCGCAGCACTGGGAGCTTGACGAGAACGGCCAGCCCACCAACCGCATACTCAAGTTGCGGCGACAGGTTTCGTTCATCACGCCGATCCCCAAGCCGAAGAAGGTCAGAGGCGCGCAACAGAAGTTGGACTTGGATGAGGCTGCGAGCCAAGTCGCAACCGAAGATCAGCAATACGAGCTGGCGCAGACCATCAACAGCGTCCGCAACGCCGTCGATCGGTGGCGCGCGCTCTCGGATTTTGGCGAGTGGCGGGTCACGCCGGAAACGGCCCGGCTACTGCATCACTGGCGTCACCACAGGTTCAACGACATCCGCCCGTTCTTCTGCCAGGTCGAGGCGGTGGAGACGGTCATCTGGCTGACCGAAGTCGCGCCCCAGCTCGGCGCCGGACGCCAGTTCCTCGAACACCTGGACACGGCGAACAAGGAAGCCAATCCGGCGCTGTCCAGGCTGGCCCTGAAGCTTGCCACCGGGGCCGGCAAGACCACCGTCATGGCCATGCTGATCGCCTGGCAGACGATCAACGCGGTTCGCCGCCCGAACAGCCGGCGCTTCACCCGAGGCTTCCTGGTCGTCACTCCCGGCATCACCATCAAGGATCGCCTCCGCGTGCTCCAGCCCAACGACCCAGACAGCTACTACCGGAGCCGGGAACTCGTGCCGGGCGACATGCTGGGCGATCTTGAGCGGGCGAAGATCGTCATCACCAACTTTCACGCCTTCAAGCGTCGCGAGACGATGGAAGTCTCCAGCGGCGGCCGCAAGCTCCTTCAAGGGCGCGGTCCCGATCTAAGGTCGACCGAGAGCGAAGGACAGATGCTTCAGCGGGTCATGTCCGGGCTCATGGGCATGAAGAACGTGCTCGCACTGAACGACGAGGCGCACCATTGCTACCGCGAAAAGCCCGGCGAGGACGATGAAGGCGATCTGAAAGGCGAGGATCGCAAGGAAGCCGAGAAGAACCGCGAGGCCGCGAGACTCTGGATTTCCGGACTGGAGGCGGTGGGCCAACGGCTTGGCCTCGCCCGCGTGATCGACCTCTCGGCGACGCCGTTCTTCCTGCGCGGCTCGGGATACAGAGAAGGGACGCTCTTCACCTGGACCATGAGCGACTTCTCGCTCATGGACGCCATCGAGTGCGGCATCGTCAAGCTGCCTCGCGTACCGGTGGCCGACAATATTCCCGGCGGCGACATGCCGAAGTTCCGCAACCTGTGGGAGCACATCGGCAAGGACATGCCGAAGAAGGGTCGCGGCAAGGCCTCCAACCTCAATCCGCTGCAGATTCCTGTAACGCTGCAGACGGCGCTGGAGGCGCTCTACGGCCACTACGAGAAGACCTTCACACTCTGGCACGAGGCTGGCATCGCGGTGCCGCCCTGTTTCATCGTCATCTGCAACAACACCTCGACCTCGAAGCTGATCTACGACTACATCGCCGGCTTCCATCGCGCTAACCCGGACGGCTCTAAGACTCTGGTCAACGGTCGGCTCAAGCTGTTCCAGAATTTTGACGAGCATGGTACCCCGCTCGCGCGCCCGCGCACCCTCCTGATCGACAGTGAGCAACTCGAGTCCGGCGAGGCACTCGACAAGAACTTCCGCGCCATGGCGGCCGACGAGATCGAACAGTTTCGTAAGGACATCCTGGAGCGCACCGGCGATCAGAAGCGCGCGCAAAACTTGTCCGACCATGACCTGCTACGCGAAGCCATGAATACCGTCGGCAAGGAGGGCCGACTCGGAGGCGCGACCCGCTGCGTCGTCTCGGTCTCGATGCTGACAGAGGGGTGGGACGCCAACACCGTTACCCACGTGCTGGGCGTGCGCGCTTTTGGAACACAGCTCCTGTGCGAGCAGGCGGTGGGGCGGGCCTTGCGCCGGCAATCCTACGAGCTGAGTGACGACGACCTGTGTCCTGTCGAATATGCCGACGTGCTCGGCATCCCCTTCGACTTCACGTTGAAGCCCGTGGTGGCCCCGCCGCAGCAGCCCACCAACGCTGTCCAGGTCAAAGCAATTTCGCCGGAACGCGATCGCTGCGAGATCCGCTTTCCGCGTGTCCAGGGCTACCGCGTCGACTTGCCGATGGAGCGCCTTCAGGCGACCTTCACCGCCGATGACACGCTGGTTCTGACACCTAAGCTTGTTGGGCCCTCTCGAACCCGGGTTGAGGGAATCATCGGAGAGGGGGTGGACCTTAACCTGGTGCACACCGGTGATTTGCGCCGCTCGACCCTGTTGTTTCACCTCACCAAGCGTCTGCTGGAGACGAAGTGGTGCGATACGGGAGAGGACCCGAAGCTCCACCTGTTCGGCCAGCTCAAGCGGGTTGCGCGCCAGTGGCTCGACGATCACCTCGTCTGCAAGGGCGGCACCTACCCGGCACAGCTCATGTATCTGGAGTTGGCGGATATGGCGTGTGAGCGCATCACGCGAGGCATCGTCGCGCACCACGTGGGCGGGCGCCCGGTCAAGGCGGTGCTCGATCCATACAATCCCGCCGGCTCCACGATCCACGTGCGCTTCACTACGTCGAAGAAGACGCTGTGGACGACCGATGCCCGCTACTGCCACATCAACTATGTGGTCTGCGATAGCGACTGGGAGGCACAATTCTGTTTGGTCGCCGAGGGACACCCCCGCGTCCGCGCCTATGTGAAGAACCACGGCCTCGGGCTGGAAGTGCCCTACCGTCTCGGCGGCGAAGCGCGCACCTACATCCCCGACTTCATCGTGCTGGTGGACGACGGGCGGGGCGAGGACGACCCGCTGCACTTGATCGTCGAGATCAAGGGCTACCGCGGCGAAGACGCGAAGGTGAAGAAGGCCACCATGGACACCTATTGGGTGCCGGGCGTCAACGCGTTGGGCACCTTCGGGCGCTGGGCCTTCGCCGAGTTCACGGACGTCTACGAGATCGAGTCCGGGTTCGACGAGCTTGTTCGCGGCTTCCTTCTCGCAGATGCTGCCGAATGATGGCGACCCACTCTCGGATTCAAAAGGGGCCAAGAATGAAGCTGCACTACTATCCCGAGACCGACAGCCTCTACGTCGAGTTCAAGACGGGGCCGGGGGTGGAGACACGCGAGGTCTCTGACGGCCTGAATGTCGACCTCGATGGAGACGGCGAAGTCGTGGGTTTCGACATCGACCATGCGTCCCGGCGCTTTGATCTCTCGACACTGGAGACCGAGGCACTGCCGCTGCGCTCCACCAGGGTCGGTTGACCTGTGGCACTTGAGTTCGGCACGCCCCAGGCGAGGAAGAGCCGGTGAGCAGAGACGAAGTCCTCGCGCTGCTGCGGGCGCACAAGGCGACGCTTGCGCAGCGCTTTGGCATCGCCGATCTCGCTCTCTTCGGCTCCTTTGCGCGCGATCGGGCCGACGATGGCAGCGATGTCGATATCCTGGTTCGTTTCGACGGCCCTGTGGACTGGCGGCGCTATTTCGGTGCGCAGTTCTATCTGGAGGACCTGTTCGGTCGCCCGGTGGACCTGGCGACCGACACGACGCTCCGGGCCGAGCTGCGGCCCTATGTGATGCGGGAGGCCGTGAATGTCTGAGGCGGACGAGAGGAAGCGGGAATGGCGCTTCTACGTCACAGACATGATCGGCTTCTGCGAAAGGGTCCTGGACTATACCGCCGGGCTGGACCGGGCATCGTTCGTCGCCAGCGCGATGACGTATGACGCCGTTCTGCGCAATCTTGAGCTGATTGGCGAAGCGGCGACCCATATCCCCGAAGCGGTCCGCGACGCTCATCCCGAAATTCCTTGGCGCGCGATCGTCGGAGCGCGAAACCGTCTCGCCCACAGCTACCTGCTGATCGACGACGAGATCATCTGGACAATGATCGAGGACGCCGTACCGAGCCTTCTTCCCGCGCTGCGGGCGCTCCTGGAGACTACCGGCGAGGACCGCGCGTAGATGGCGAAGCGGAAGAAGGCCAAGTCCGTCGAGACGCTCACGCATGGCGAGGCGGCGCGGCGCAACATCCCGACCGCCGAATACCACCCCGTCATGGCCGACGAGGACAAGGCGCCGATCCGCGTGGCCTATGAGCGGCGCAACCGCGACCTCGACCCGCAGCTCGTCTGGCGCGGCAAGGACGAGCAGGACGCCGCCGACCTCGTCGTCCAGGCGCCGCCGCTCTACATCCAGGAGAAGGTGCACCCCAAGGTCCTGATCGACGACCTGCTGCGCCAGACCAGGGAACGGCGGGAGGAGGAGGCGCCCACCACGCCCGACCTCTTCGCCGATTTCAACGGCCTGCCGGACGGCGCCGCGCGCACCGAGTTCTACCGCCACGACGCCAACTGGTCGAACCGCATGATCCTCGGCGACAGCCTGCAGGT
>JAPPNV010000111.1 GCA_028818565.1 Rhodospirillales bacterium
TCACCAAGGTCACGGCCTGCGTCGCGCCCAGGCGTTCGATCCGCCAGGAGCGGGCTGAAAAGCGTATCAGGGAATACGGTTGAGGCCCGCATCGTGCGCTCCGCGCGCGTGGACGCGCGACGCGGGCGGGCGCCTGGGCGCGACCCGAAGGGCGGCGCTCTCCAGCCGACAGTGTGCGTCGAGGCGTTTGCCCGATGTCCCCGCATCGCGCCGCACGCCTCTCCTACCCTGTCGGCTGGACAGCGCCGCGCAGACCATGACCTTGGTGAGAAAGACGGGCTAGATGAGTGCCGGTCCGCGCGCCACGCCCGGCCGCCGGCCGGCTCGAAGACGCGGAATGGTATCGTCGTGCCCCGCGCATCCGTCCCGGAGGTCTGCGATGGACTATCGATGCATCAGGTTCGAGCGGCGGGAGGCGGTCGGGCTGGTCACGCTCAACCGCCCCGAGCGGGCCAACGCGATGAACCGCGCCATGCTGGCGGAGCTCAATGCCGCGTGCGATGCGGTCGAGGCCGACGAGACCATCCGCGCCCTGGTGGTGACCGGGGCGGGCGGCGTGTTCTCCTCGGGATTCGATCTCAAGGAGCAGGCCGCAGCCCCGCCCGAAGGCGTCGCCCAATGGCGCGCGGTGCTGCGCGACGACTTCGAGACCGTGATGCGCTTCTGGCACCTCTCGAAGCCGACGGTGGCCGCGGTGCGCGGCCCGGCGCTCGCCGGGGCCTGCGAGCTTGCGCTCGCCTGCGACGTGACCGTGGCAGCCGAGGACGCCCGCTTCGGCGAGCCCGAGTTGCGCTTCGGCGCGGGCATCGTCGTGATGCTGATGCCCTGGCTCACCGGGCCCAAGCACGCGAAAGAGATCCTGCTCACCGGCGAGGACGAGATCGATGCCCGCCGCGCCTACGAGATCGGCCTCGTCAACCGCGTCGTGCCGGCAGGCGAAGAGGTCGAGACCGCGCTCGCGCTTGCCCGCCGCATGGCCGCCATCGAACCAGCGCTGCTCAGGCGCACCAAGGCCACGATCAATCGCATGTACGCCATGATGGCCTTCGACGAGACGCTCGAGATGGCGCTCGAGGAGGACACCGCGATCGAGGGCGAGGGCACGGCCACCAAGCGCGAATTCCTCGAGATCGCGCGGACCCAGGGCCTCCGTGCCGCCATCGACTGGCGCGACGCCAAACGCTGAGCGCGACACCATATGCGATAATGCGCTCCATCCAGCTGGGGCGCTTGACCTCCGCTACGCGCCGACATAGCTAAGTGGCGGCTCCAATTTCGGTCGAAAGAGATGGCCATACGCCCGATCATCACCGCGCCCGACAAGCGGCTGAAGGCGCGCTCCGAACCCGTCGGGGTCGTGGACGACGAGGTGCGCGCGCTGCTCGACGACATGATGGAGTCGATGCACGCCGCAGAGGGCATCGGCCTCGCTGCCATCCAGATCGGCGTGCCCAAGCGCTGCATCGTGGCCGACGTGCACATGGCCGACGAGCCGCCCGCGCCGCTCAAGCTGGTCAATCCGGAAGTCGTGTGGCGCTCGGACGAACGCGTGAGCCGAGAGGAGGGCTGCCTCTCCTTCCCCGACCACTACGCCGAGGTGGAACGGCCGGCGTCGGTGACGGTGGCCTATCTGGACGAAACCGGCGCGGCACGGGAGATCACGGCGGTCGGCACGCTTGCCGTCTGCCTCCAGCACGAGATCGACCATCTGGAGGGGGTGCTGTTCGTGGACTACCTGTCGCTGGTCAAGCGCAGCATCATCCTGCGCAAGCTGACCAAGGCGCGCCGCGCCGAAGCCGGCTGAGACCTCCGTCGCGAGCCGGGCCTCGCCAGCGCCAGAGCCCATGCGATCGCTGAGGCTGCTGTTCATGGGAACGCCGGCCTTCGCCGTGCCCACCCTGGATGCGCTCTGCGCGAGCGGCCATTCCATCGCTGCCGTCTACACCCAGCCGCCGCGGGCTGCTGAGCGCGGCCGCAAGGTACGGCCGACGCCGGTGGCCGTGCGCGCCGAGGCCGCCGGGATTCCGGTCAACACCCCGGTGAGCCTCAAGCCCGAGGAAGCGCAGACGGCGTTCGCAGCGCTGGATGCGGACCTCGCGGTCACGGTTGCCTATGGCTTGATCCTGCCGCCGGCGGTGCTGGCGGCGCCCTGGCTCGGCTGCATCAACGCCCACGCCTCGCTGCTGCCGCGCTGGCGGGGTGCTGCGCCGATCCAGCGGGCGATCATGGCCGGCGATCGAGAGACCGGGGTTTCCATCATGCGCATGGACGAGGGCCTCGACACGGGCCCCATCCTGATGGACGAGCGCGTGCCGATCGGGCCCGAGACCACGGGCGGCACGCTGCACGACACGTTGGCCGCCCTCTCCGCCCGGCTTGTGGTGGAGGCGATCGATGCGCTCTCTGCAGGCGCGGTGGCCGAGACGCCGCAGCCGGAGGACGGCGCGACCTACGCCGCGAAGCTCGAAAAGCACGAGGCCGCGATCGACTGGCGCGCGCCTGCGGCGCACATAGAGCGCACGGTGCGCGCGCTCGCGCCAAGACCCTGCGCCTGGTTCGACCACGAGGGGGAGCGGATCAAGGTGCCGGCGGCCGAGGAGGCTGCCGGAGCGACGGATGCGCCGCCGGGAACGGTCATCGACGAGGCACTCACCGTCGCCTGCGGCGAAGGCTCAGTGCTGCGCCCGACCCGCCTTCAGCGCGCCGGCAAGGCGGCGATGGATACGGACGCCTTCCTGCGCGGCCGGCCGATCCCCGCCGGCACACGACTGCGATGCCCCGCTACAGGCTGACCCTCGAATACGACGGCACCGGCTTCGTCGGCTGGCAGTACCAGGGCGATGGGCGCTCGGTGCAGGAGGCGCTGGAGCGCGCGGTCGAGCGGTTCTGCGGCGAGCAGGTGCGGGTTCATGGCGCGGGCCGGACCGATTCCGGCGTGCACGCCCTGGCCCAGTGCTGCCACCTCGATCTCGCCCGTCAAGCAGAGCCAGCGGTACTGCGCGATGCCCTCAACGCGCATTTGCGGCCCGCGCCGGTCGTCGTGCTCGACGCGATTGAGGCGTCGCCCGGCTTCGATGCGCGGCGCGATGCCACGATGCGCGTCTATCTCTACCGGATCGTCAATCGCAAGACGCCGCTCGCGGTCGCGAAAGACCGCGCCTGGCACATCGCACGCCCGCTCGATGCCGGCGCTATGGCCAAGGCGGCACGCCTGCTGGAAGGCACGCACGACTTCACGACCTTTCGGGCCGCCAAGTGCCAGGCGGACTCCCCGGTCCGCACCCTGAAGAGCCTCGCCGTGTCACGAACCGGGGACGAAATCGCCATTCGCGCCTGGGCGCGCTCCTTCCTGCACCACCAGGTGCGCGCCATGGTGGGGACGCTGGTCGAGGTGGGCGACGGCCGGCGGACGACGGCGGACGTCGGTGCCGCGCTTGCGGACCGCGACCGGCGCCGGAGCGGCCCGACCGCGCCGGCCTGCGGCCTCTATCTCGAAGCGGTGCTCTATCCGCCGGCGTCATAGAGCGTTTCCGTTTTGCACGGAAACGCTCTCTCATCTTTGTCGCTCACGACAGCCGGCCTGCGGCCGGCGCCTCCGCGTCACGCGTCCACGCGCGCGGGGACGCGCGATGTGCGCCGCATTCGCGGCGGGCCGCGGTCGCGGCCTGTCGCGCGTCCGTCAGAGACGGACGCGCTCTAGCCGGTATCGCGCACTACTTCTTGACCCCGAGCACTTCCCGGGTGCCCTGAATTCCAGTGCGGTAGATGACCTCGACAAAGTCGAGGCATTCCGCCTTGGTCTTGCCCCTCTTCGGCACGAAGCGGCTGGTCCACTCTACCTGGCTGCGCCGCGACGTGATCGGCTTCACCTTGATGGTGGCGGTGTAGTCGCTGAACGGAACCATGTCGTCGGGATCGGCGGTGATCGCGTAGACCTGCGTGCGCGTCGCCGTATCGTACTTGAGCAGCGTCTCGTCGAGCGCGCCTTTCACGCCCTTGACCTTGAGCGTGCGCACCGTGCCCTTCTTGTTCAGCGTGCTCCGCGTGATGGTGCCCGCCATGATTACCGGCAGATTGTTGAAGGCACCCAGCTCACCGAAGACGCGGTCAGCCGATGCGCTGATCTCCTCGACGACCTTCGCGCGCGTGTATGCCATCACCCGTCCCTCCCTCGTTTATTCGAGACAGCCCGCGATGGTGGACGGAAATCGCGGCGAGCGCAACGCGCGATCGGATCTGTCGGTATTCGCAGCAGGGAGAGCGGAAACCGGGCTGGCGAATGATCCGGCCCAGCCGGATTCGCGCGGCCCGGTTGGCGGCAGAACTCGTGCCGCTTGGGGCGCGGCCTCAGGCACCCCGTCCGAGTTTGCGAAGCGCGAGGCCGGCGGCCAAATACATGATGATGTAGACGATCACGCGGTAGATCACCGCAGAGCCGGGCGGGATGCAGATGAAGCTCATGCCGGTCAGGCCGCGCCGGCCGATCTCGTGGGCGATGCGGATGGTCTCGTAGTCGGTCATGCCCATCGGTTCAGCGAGCTCGCCCAGGATATCGCCGGGCGCCGGGCCGGCACCGCCAATGCAGTCCATGTCGAAGTGGACATACACGCCCCCGGTGCCGTTCCATGCGCGGTCGAGCTCCGACACCAGTCCTTCGATACCGAGGCTGGTGCGCAACTCCCAGGCGCTGATGAAGCGGGCGCCTTCGCGCAGGTAGCGCCGCACGGTGTTCTTGTTCTCGAGCATGCCGCGCTCGCCGATTTCGACCAGATGTTGCGGGTGCATGTTGCCCAGGAACTCGTACATCTTGTGCTTCCACGATGCAGAGCCCGCGATGCGGGGATCTCGGGTGAGGTAGTCGAGCTCGGCAGCATCCCAGTGGGTGTCGAGGCTCACGCAGCCGAGAGGGCCGTCGACGTGCTCCGAGCAGGGCTTGGCGATCGCGAAGCTCCCGCAGGGGCTGTTCTGCCCGATCACGACCGGTACCGCACCCGCTTGGAGCACATCGCGGACCTTGATCTCGACAGCGGCTTGGGCGGCGAGCACGTTCTCTGCGCTCTGGTCGTGCATTACCGACTCGGGGATATCGGCGTCGCCGTAGTCCACCATTCGCAGATGCTCGAACACGTCGAGGTCGAAGTCCTGAATGTAGCCCGACGGGTAGCGCGCCGACTGCTGGCGCACCCGCTTCGGCGCCGCGATCCAGTCTTCCATCGGCACCCCTGCGTAGTAGCCGTCGGAGGCGGCAACGTAGGGGCCCCCGATGATCGCCACGTCCGCCCCCTCGAGGTCCTTGGTATCCCGCGCGATCGCGCAGGACATGAAGGACGGCGTCTCCGGGGCGAGCAGGGGCCACTGGTGCAAGGCCGCCAAGCTCGTGGTCGTGAATTCCTCCCAGGTCGGGTAGTCGGTTGCGCCCATCGCGACGGCTCCTTGCTGCGGGGGAGAATCGGGCTTCGGGGCCGGATTCCACACAAGGCCATTATGTCCTATCGCAGGCGGCGCCAGACTCTCCCCGGTGAGAAACGCGGGCTACCCGCCACCGCGCTGGAAGGAGATGTCGAGCCGGGCGAGGTGCCCCTCGGGGTCCTCGTAGCCGCTGTAGCGGAAGCGCGCAGCGAGGACCGGCAGCGCCAGCAGGCCGATGCGGCGTTTGGACTTGGGCGAAAGCGTGATCTCCAGCGTGCCCGGCCCCTCACGGACCGTGATCGTGTCGCCGTCCTCGACGATGTGCGCCTCAGGGAGCGCGCGGCGCAGTGTGCGCCGGAACTCGTGGCGCTCGATCGCCATCTCCTTCTCGACGGTAAGACTCTCGGACACGGGCGCGGCTGGAGCCTGGTCGTGCGGCGGGGACTCGTGCCGGTCCCGCCGGCTCAGCCGCCGGCCACGGGCGGCCAGATCGCGAGCGTGTCGTTCTCGCTCAGCGCGTGGGAGCCGCGCTCGCTCGGCTCGACGTAGATGCCGTTCACCAGCACGATGGAGCAGTACTGGCGGGGCAGGTTGAACCTGGCGAAGACGTCCTCGGGCGTGGTGCCCGCGTCGAGGTCGAGCTCGACCTGGTTGTCCACGGCACCGGCGGGGAGATAGTCGCTCAGCAAGGCGTAGAGCTTGACGGTCACCTTCATGGCGGGTTCGCGGCGTCTCCAGCGCAGCGCCGTGATCGCGGCCGTCGTTGCTCAGGTCTGGCTGTGGGCGACGTAGGCCTCCATCACGCGGTGCGGGTTCTCCCGCAGCCTCTCCTTCCAGTCGCCGAGCGCGGTCTGGTTCTGAATCAGGCCGCGGATCACGCCGACATGGTCGGTGAGGCCGATGCCGAGCGCGCCGACCAGGTGGTCGCCGTCGAACTCCAGCCGGAGGTACTTGTAGCCGTCCTCGTCCACGGCGACGCCGCTGTCGCCGCCGGCGACGCCCTCCCAGCTCCCGAACGAGCTCGAGACGAGCCCGACCGTGGCGAGCACGTTCATGTTGAGGCTGCCCTTGTAGTGCGCGTGGCGGCCCAGCATGTTGAGCGCTGCGATGCGGCCGTGCTCGGTCGCAGTCGGCTGGATCGCGTGAACCGAGTATTCGCCGGTGGAGAAATCGAGGCCCTGGGCCACGTCGCCGGCGGCGAACACGCCCTTGGCGCTGGTCTCCAGGTGCTGATCGACGAGCACGCCGTGGTCGGTCTTGATCCCGCTCCCCTCCAGGAAGCCGATGTTGGGTGCGACGCCGACCGCGAGCACGACCAGGTGCGCCGCGATCTTCTCGCCGTTATCCAGCACCACCGCCTTGTCGCCGCCTGCGCCGGAGGCGGCCTCGATGCCGGCGACCCGCGTCGCGGTGAGCACGCGGATGTTCTTGGCTCCGCACCAGCGTTCCAGCATCCCGCCGGCGGTCTCGTCCATCATGCGCGAGACCATGCGGTCTTCCATCTCGATCACGGAGAGCGTGCCGCAGCGCTTGGCGAGCGCCTCCAGGATGATGCAGCCGATGAAGCCCGCGCCGATCAGCACGACGTTGGCGTCTTCGTTGAGCAGCTTCGCGATCCCGCGGCAGTCTTCCAGGGTCCAGCAGTTGTGCACGCCGGGCAGATCGAGGCCGGGCACCGGCGGGCTGAGCGGGGTCGCGCCGGTGGCGATTAGCAGGCGGTCGTAGGAGACCGTCTCGCCGCCGGCGAGGGTGAGCGTGCCGTCCGCCGATGCCACGGATTCCGCCCGCCCCTGGCGATACTGGATGCCGAGGCCCTCGTAGTGGCCTTCGGTCTTGCGGAGGTAGGTCCCGCTCTGCTCGATCATGCCCTCGAGGACGTAAGGGATCGCCATTCGCGAATAAGGCGGCTCCGGCTCGTCGCCGATGAGGACGATGTCGGCGGATTGATCCCCTTTGCGCAGGGTTTCGGCAGCGACCACGCCGGCCGGGCCGGCACCCACGATCACATGCTGCATGTTGGCTCCCGCTTGGCTGTTCGCGCCGTCCCCTGCGCCCGCGCCCGTGCGCGGCAGGGGATGGCCCGTTTCGTCTCGTTCAGTGCCGCCACCCCCGATGCGAGCCGGGGGACCGGCGCACCCATCGGCGCGCGCGGCCCCCCGTCGTCACGAGAATGACGAACGATACGGGTTAGAGCGCTAGGCGCTCCACCGTCTCGTTGCTGGGCACGCCGTCGTCGGTCCAGCCGCGCACCTCGTAATACTCCGGCAGCATCTGGTCGAGGCCGTTGGTGAGGCCTTCGGCCGGGCCGGTCTTCGCCGCGTCCTTGAGCAGACGCGCGGGCAGGTTGTCGTCCTTGCCCGTGAAACCTGCCGCGCAGTTGTACTGCCGCTCCAGGTTCCAGACCCGCTCGCCGACTTCCAGCAGCTTCTCGGCCGTCCAGTCGCCCTCGCAGGCCGCGTTGATCTGCGGTGCGATGTCGTCGAGCGACCAGGCGAAGGTAGTGAACACGCAAAGGCCGGAAGAATCGACCGCAGAGGTCGCGTCCTGGAAGGCCTTGACCAGGCCCGCCTTGCCCTCGGTCACGTGCGGGTCGGTCTTCTCCGGCACGCCCAGGATCTCGGACGAGACCGTGTATGCCCGCAGGTGGCAGGCGCCCCGGTTCGCCGTGGCGTAGGCGAGACCCATGCCCTGGATGCCGCGCGAATCGTAGGCCGGGAACTCCTGGCCCTTGACCGACATCGAAAGCTCCGGCCTGCCGTACTTCTCGCAGAGCCGTTTGGAGCCGAGGCCTATCTCGGCACCGAAGCCCTCGCCCTTGCCGGTGAGCTCGGCGAGATCGGTCAGCGCCCTGGCGGAGCCGAACTTGCACTCGATGCCGCCGGTTTGTTCGTCGCCGATGGCGCCTTCCTCGTAGAGCTCCATGGCGGCGCCGACGGTGGCACCGAAGGAGATCGGGTCGATCCCCTGCTCGTTGCAGATGAAGTTGGCGAAGGTCAGCGCGTCGAGATCGTCCACGCCCGTGGCCGCGCCCAGCGCCCAGGCCGCCTCGTACTCGAGCCCGCCGGAGGCGATCTGGTATTCAGGCCGCTCGGCCACCGTGTAGTGGCTGCGCTCGACCGTGGAGACCCGCCCGCAGGCGATGGTGCAGCCGAAGCAGGCGGCGTTGGTCACCAGGTTCGGCTTGCCGTCGGCGCGCGGCTCGGCCATCGCCTCGGCCGAGATGTTCTTCGCGCCGTCGAACTGCACGTCCCGGTGGTTGTGGGTGGGCAGCGCGCCGACCTCGTTGATGACGTTCATCAGCACCTGGGTGCCGTAGGCCGGCAGGCCCTGGCCGGTGACCGCGTTCTCGGCGAGGGTCTTCTTGCCCTCGGCAGTGGTCTGCATGAAGGAGCCGACATCTTCGACCGAAACGCCCAGGGTGCCGCGGATCGCGACTGCCTTGAGGTTCTTCGAGCCCATCACCGTGCCGACGCCGGAGCGCCCGGCAGCCCGGTGCATGTCGTTCACCACGCAGGCGAACTTCACGCCGTTCTCGCCGGCGACGCCGATGGAGGCGACGCGGATCAGCGGGTCCTGATGCTTGGCCTTGATCCCCTCCTCGGTATCCC
>JAPPNV010000305.1 GCA_028818565.1 Rhodospirillales bacterium
TCCTGGCAGAGCCGCGCGATGGTGTCGCCGAGCGCGGGGTTCGAGAAGCGCCGGGCACAGGTCGTCAGGTAGTCGTCGAAGTCGAGGCCGGGAATCGGCGTAAGCACCGGAATCACCTCGCGGCGCATCAGCTGCATCATCCAGCGCGCGATATCCTTATCGTCCATGGCGTCGTGAACGGCCTCGTAGCCGAGCAGGGCCGACGGATAGGCGATTGCCATGTGACTCGCGTTGAGGATGCGGAGCTTCATGGTTTCGTAGGGTGTGACGTCGTCGACGAATTGCACGCCGACGTGCTCCAGCGCCGGGCGCCCCTCGGGGAAGTTGTCCTCGATCACCCACTGCCTGAAGGGCTCGCAGACGACGGGGGAAGCATCCTCCAGGCCGAAGCGGTCCGCTACCAGCTCGCGCTCGCGTTCCGACGTGGCCGGCGTGATGCAGTCGACCATCGCGTTGGGAAAGGCGACGGTCGCCGCGATCCAGTCATGCAGATCCCGCGAGACCAGGCCCGCGAGGCCGAGCAGGGTCCGGCGGGTGACGTCCCCGTTGTGCGGGACGTTGTCGCAGGAGAGCACGGTGAAAGGTGCAAGCCTTCGGGCGCGGCGCTCGCCAAGAGCCGCGAGCAGCACACCGAACACGGTCTGCGGCTCGCCGGGATGTGTGGCGTCTTGCTGGATTTCCGGGTGTTCCGCGTCGAACCCGCCGGTCGTCGCGTCGATGAAGTATCCGCCCTCGGTGATGGTCAGCGAGACGATGCGGATCGCCGGGTCGGCGAGGCGGGCGATGATCGCCCCTGCGCGCACCTCGCAGAAATCGACCATCGATCCGACCACTCGCGCCGAGGACCCGTCGGCGCTCAGGTCGACCACCGTCGTCAGCCAGTCCTGCGCCGCCAGCCGGCGCCGTTGCTCGGCGTCGAAGGGCTTGATCCCGGCACCGACGACCGCCCAGTCGAGATCGCGGCCCTGCTCGAAGAGCCTGTCCAGGTAGAGCATCTGGTGGGAGCGATGAAAGTTGCCGACGCCGATGTGAAGGATGCCCGGGCTCAGCGAAGACCGCGCGTAGCGCGGGCCGGCGACGTTGCCGGGCAAACGGTCGAGATGGGCGAGGGAAAGTTTCACGGGTTTGACCGGCCCATTCATTCTTGCTGTCCACGCTGCTAGATGTGGGTGACGCGGCACGCCGCGCACAAGGAGATGAGTGAGACCGTTCCGCTCAGGCCCTGCAGCGTGAACGGCCTCGTCTTGGAAACCCGGCCTGTCATTCGATTCGAAGGCCTGCGGCGTCAAATCGATGGATCTTGGCCGGATCGGGGGTGAGGTAGACGGTATCGCCGTGGCTCGCGCCGTATTCGCCGCCGGCTCGGACGGTGAAGGTTCCCTGGCCATCGGCGAGATGCACGTAGAGGTACGTGTCCGAGCCCAGGTGCTCGGCGACGCCGACCGTGCCGCGCCAGGCGCCGTCCGTGGTCGAGATCGACAGGTGCTCCGGGCGGATGCCGATGCTGTGCGCGCCGTGCCCGGCCGCCTTCTCGCCGTTGGCGAAGTTCATCGTGGGCGAGCCGATGAAGCCCGCGACGAACCGGTTGCGCGGCGCGCTGTAGAGCTCCATCGGGCTGCCCACCTGCTCGATCACACCCTCCTGCAACACCACGATCTTCTCGGCCATGGTCATCGCCTCGACCTGATCGTGGGTGACATAGACCATGGTGGTCTCGAGGTTCTGGTGCAGCTCGGAGATCTCGAGCCGCATGTTCACGCGCAGCGCCGCGTCCAGATTCGACAGCGGCTCGTCGAACAGGAATGCGGTCGGATCACGAACGATGGCCCGGCCGATAGCGACCCGCTGGCGCTGCCCGCCGGAGAGCTGACGCGGGCGGCGGTCGAGGTATTCGGTCAGGTTGAGAGTCTTCGCCGCGGCCTCGACCTTCCGCATCTGCTCGTCCTTGCCGAGCCCGGCCATGCGGAGCGGAAAGGCGATGTTCTTGCGCACCGACATGTGCGGGTAGAGCGCGTAGGACTGGAACACCATGGCCAGCCGACGCTTGGCCGGGGGCACGGCGGTGGCGTCGGCCCCATCGATCTCGATACGGCCGGAGGTGACGTCCTCGAGCCCGGCGATCAGCCGCAGAAGGGTGGACTTGCCGCAGCCCGACGGGCCGACGAAGACCACGAACTCACCGTCGGAGATCTCCAGGTCCAACGGCCGGATCACTTCCACGTCGCCGAAACTCTTGGAGACTTCGTTGAGTCGTATCTGGCCCATGGCCGGCCTCCTATTTCACCGCGCCGAAGGTGAGCCCTCGGACAAGCTGTCTCTGGCTGAACCAGCCCATGACCAGAATTGGAGCGATGGCCAGGGTGCTGGCGGCGCTCAACTTGGCGTAGAACAGACCCTCGGGGCTCGAGTAGGCGGCGATGAAGGCCGTCAGCGGCGCTGCCTTGGCGGCCGTCAGGTTCAGGGTCCAGAACGCCTCGTTCCAGGCGAGAATGATGTTGAGCAGCAGGGTGGACGCGATGCCGGGCACGGCCATCGGCGTCAGGACGTAGAGGATTTCCGAGCGCAGGGTGGCCCCGTCCATCCGCGCGGCTTCCAGGATCTCGACGGGGATCTCCTTGAAGTAGGTGTAGAGCATCCAGATGATGATCGGCAGGTTGATGAGGGTCAGCACGATCACCAGCCCGGCCTGGGTGTCGAGCAGTCCGGCATCGCGGAAGATCAGGTAAATCGGGACCAGGACGCCCACCGGCGGCAGCATCTTGGTCGACAGCATCCACATCAGGACGTGCTTGGTACGCTTCGTGGGGACGAAGGCCATCGACCAGGCCGCCGGGATCGCGATGATCAGGCCGAGCACGGTCGAGCCGACCGAGATGATCACCGAGTTCAGGAAGTGCCGGAAATAGTCCGAGCGCTCCTGAACGATGGAGAAGTTCTCCAGGGTCCAGTCGAACAGGACGAAGCTGGGCGGCGAGGCGATCGCCTCGGCTTCGGTCTTGAAGCTGGTCAGGATCGTCCAGAGGATCGGGAAGAAGATCGCAAGCCCGATGATCCAGGCGATCGCCGTCATCGTTGCCTTGCGGGCGGGCGTGACGTTGCGCGCCATCTCGCGATCCCCCTCCCCTCAGGCGTCCAGATTCTTGCCGATCATCCGCATCAGGAAGATCGCGACGATGTTGGCCAGGATGATGGCGATGATTCCGCCGGCCGCACCGCCGCCGACATCGAAGTGCAGGAGCGATTGGGCATAGATCAGGAAGGTCAGGTTGGTCGTCGCCGTGCCGGGGCCGCCGGTCGTGGTCACCAGGATCTCGGCGAAGATCGACAGCAGGAAGATCGTCTGGATCAGGATTACCACGGTAATCGCGCGCGCGAGGTGCGGCAGCACGATGAAGAAAAATCGGTTCACGTAGTTCGCCCCGTCCATCTCCGAAGCTTCGAGCTGCTCGCTGTCGAGCGACTGGAGGGCGGTGAGCAGGATCAGGGTAGCGAACGGCAGCCACTGCCAGCTCACCATCAGGATGATCGAGAAGAGCGGCGCGTGCGCCAGGAAATCGAACGGCTCCAGCCCGAGCCCCTTTGCGGCATGTGCAAACAGGCCCGAGACCGGATTCATGAACATGTTCTTCCACACCAGAGCCGACACGGTCGGCATGATGAAGAACGGCGCGATCACCAGGACGCGGACGATCCCCTGGCCCCAGATTGGTTGATCGAGCAGCAGCGCCAGCAGCACGCCGCCGATGACCGTGATCGCCAAGACGCCGACGACGAGCACCAGCGTGTTCCGGAGCGCGTCGAAAAAGGCGGGGTCGGTGAGGAAGTAGCGGTAATTGGTCAGGCCGGTCCACTGTTCCATGCCCGGCATGAGCAGGTTGTAGCGCAGGAGCGAGAAATAGACGGTCAGTCCGAGCGGGATGAGCATCCAGCCCAGCAGCAGCAGGACCGCCGGGGAGATCATCAGCCGCGCCTTCACTCGGGAGTGTTGCGTCGGCATGGAACTGATCTCTCGATAGCGTCGGATGCGATGGGGGCCGGTCAGCCGGCCCCCACCGTAGTCAGAGCACCTAGTTGATGTAACCCGCCTTGGTCATTTCACGGACCGTGAGGGACTGCGCGTTAGCCAGCGCCTCCTCGGCGGTCACCGTCCCGGCAAGCGCGGCCGAGAACTGCTGGCCGACGGCGGTCGCAATACCCTGGAACTCGGGGATCGCGACGAACTGCACGCCGACGTACGGCACCGGATCGACCGCCGGGTTGGTCGGATCCGCCGAATTGATGCTGTCCAGCGTCATCTTGGCGAATGGGACCTTGGCGTATTCCGGGTTCTCGTAGAGCGAGGTGCGGGTGCCCGGAGGCACGTTCGCCCAGCCCTCCTTCGAGGCGACCAGGGCGAGGTAGTCCTTCGACGTCGCCCAGGCGATGAACTTCTTCGCCGACTCGATTTTCTCGGAGCCCGCCGGGATCGCCAGCGACCAGGCCCAGAGCCAGTTGCTGCGCTTGCCGAGCCCGTTGTCGGGGGCCAGCGCGAAGCCGACCTTGTCGTGCACGGTCGAATCGTTCGGATTGGTCACGAAGGAGGCAGCGACGGTGGCGTCGATCCACATGCCGCACTTGCCGGTCTGGAACAGCGCGAGGTTCTCGTTGAAGCCGTTGGACGAGGCGCCTGGAGGGCCTGCGGCGGCCATCAGATCGAGGTAGAAGTTCAGCGTGTCCGACCACGCCTTGCTGTCGAACTGCGGGTTCCAGTTCTCGTCGAACCAGCGCGCGCCGAAGCTGTTGGACGTGGCCGTGATGAAGGCCGCGTTCTCGCCCCAGCCGGCCTTGCCGCGCAGGCAGACGCCATAGACCTCGTTGTCCTTGTCGGTCATGGCGCGGGCGGCCTGGGCGATGAAGTCCCAGGTGGGGGCCTCCGGCATCTCGAGCCCGGCCTTCTCCATCAGATCGGTGCGGTACATCACCATCGAGCTCTCGCCGTAGAAGGGCGCGGCATAGAGCTCGCCATCCACGGTGAGGCCGCCGCGGATCGCCGGCAGCAGGTCGTCGATGTCATAGCTCTCCGGCAGATCGTTCAGGCCGACCAGCCAGCCCTGCTTGCCCCAGATCGGAACCTCGTAGGTGCCGATGGTCATGATGTCGTACTGGCCGCCCTTGGTGGCGATGTCGGTGGTGACACGCTGGCGCAGGATGTTCTCCTCCAGCGTCACCCACTCCAGTTCGATGCCCGGGTTGTTGGCGGTAAAGTCGTCGGTCAGACCCTGCATGCGGATCATGTCGCCATTGTTGACGGTGGCGATCGTCAACGTCTCGGCAGCCGCTGCCGATGCCAAGAGGCACGTGGCAGCGGCGGCGCCCATCAGGGCACTAAGCTTGATCTTCATCGCTTTCTCTCCATGCTCGCGGTGAGCAATTGCTATTAATGCGGGCAAATACTCATTCAGGTAACTTCAAGAGTCAACGGCAAATGCGGCCCGCGCGGCGGCGAGCCACGAGAGCCGTTTTATTCCAACACGTTAGGGAAATTAGGCCTGTGCCAGAACGGCCTCGGCCGTCGCTTCGTCGGTCACCAGAGTGTTGACGAGCCGGCCGCGCATCGCGCCTAGAATCGCGGCGACCTTGACCTCGCCGACAGCCAGCCCGATCACCGGGCGCGGGTTTGCAGGCACCAGCGGCGCGCTCGAAACCCGGTCGTTGGTCAGGCCCTCGATCAGCCTGCCCCCGGAATCGAAGACCCAGCCGACGATCTCGCCGGCCGCGCCCATGCGGATGAGCGCCCGGCTTTCCTCATGGGTGATGAACCCGTCCACCGTGAGCGGCGCGGAGCCATCGATATGGCCGATCCCGACGAAGGTCGCGTCGGCGTCGGCGCACAGCCCGAGCGTCTTCGCGACCGGTTCCTGGCTGTGCAGGATGGGGAGTTCCGCCGGCTTGCGCACCAGCACGGGGAGCGGCATCGGGTTGTGCCGCCCGCCGACACGCTCGGCCATGCGCACCACCACGTTGTAGGCGGTGGCGGAGCCATCGGGCATGGTGTTGCCGACCAGCGACACGAGATGATGCTGCGGACAGTCCATCGACGGCAGCTGCTCGACGCAGGCGCGGAGCACGCGACCCGTCCCCACCGCGATGACCCTGGGCGTCTTGGTATCGAGATGCTTCTGCATCTCGGCTGCGCCGGCGATGGCGACGCCGGCGATCGATTCTGGCGCGCCCGGGTCCGTCGGCACGATCTCGCAGGATTGCAGGCCGAACCGGTCGCTCAGCTGCCTCGAAAGCTCCATGCAGCGTGCGATGGGGTGATCCAGCCGGAACTTGATCAGCTTCTCGCTGACCGCCAGCGACACCAGCCTCTGCGCGGACTGCCGCGACACGCCCAGCTTGTGGGCGATCTCGTCCTGGGTGTTGCCCGCGACGTAGTAGAGCCAACCGGCCCGGGCCGCGTCGTCCAGACGGTTGCCGCCGTTGCTCTTAGCCCGCATTTCTCACCAGGGTCATGGTCGCCCTGTCACGCCCTCAGTTCGGGCGCCAATACGAAAAACCGGTCCCAATTGTCAAAAACCGTCACACCCGCCGGCGTTTCGTCGCGGGCGCGCGCGACATCGGCGATGTGCGAGCCGCCCACGTAGCGCCAGACGTTCATGCCGGCAGCGAGCCCCGCTTCGATGCCGGCGACGCTGTCCTCGATCACCAGGCAGCGTGCCGGCGGCGTCGCCATCGCCCGGGCAGCGAACAGGAAGAGGTCTGGCGCCGGTTTTCCGTTCGCGACCTGGGAAGCCGTGAAGACATCGGCGCCGAAATGGTCGGTGAGCCCGACGGCCTCCAGCGTGTGGGCCACACGCGGCGCGCTCGAGCTGGTCGCGACACAACAGGTGCAGGTCAGTTGACTTAGAACGTCGAGAAATCCGGGCGTGGTCTCCAGGCTGTCGGCGAAGGCCTCCCGCAGCGCCGCGCGGTAATCGCCCACGAAGGTGGAGGGCAGCGCGACGCCGAAACGCTCGCCGATGATGTCGGCCACGATGGGGAAGCTCTTGCCGACGAAGTTGCGAAAGACGTAGTCGGCGTCGATGCGGATGCCGTAGGGCAGAAGCTGCCCGACCAGGAGAGTTGCACTGATGACCTCGCTGTCGGCGATGACTCCGTCACAGTCGAATATGACCAGATCGACAGTCCGCAATTCGTCGGCCACCCGGCTGCTCCCGTCGCGGCGACAAAACCTTTCACGGGGCCGGCTCGATGGCAAGCACCCGCCACTCCTTCGGGTGCGCGGGTTTGGGATAGGCCGTCCTTCCACGTATAGTCCGGGCGAGTGCCATGTGGGCCCGTCCCGCTCAGGGATCGTGCGCTTTGCGCGCGTGGACGCGTACTAAGGGAGGACGGCATGAAGCTCAGCACCGAACGCATTCTCACGACCCATGTCGGCAGCCTGCCGAGGCCGCAGGACGTCTCCGACATGCTGCTTGCCAAGGAGAACGAGACGCTCACAGACCAGGGCGCCTTCGACGCCTGCATGGTGAGCGCCGTGGCGGACGTCGTGCGCCAGCAGGTCGACGCCGGGGTCGACATCGTCTCCGACGGCGAGATGAGCAAGAGCGGCTATTCCACCTACGTCACCGAGCGGCTGCACGGCTTCTCGGGCGACAGCGAACGCAAGATGCCGCGGGACCTCGAGATGTACCTGGCCTTCGCGCAGCGCGTGGCCGCCCAGGGCGAGGCGCCGCAGGTGAGACGCGCGCCGTGCGTGGGCGAGATCAGCATCAAGGACGAGGCGCCGCTCAGGAAGGACCTCGCCAACATGGCCGCGGCGCTGGACGCCGCCGGCGCGGCCGAGGGCTTCATGAACGCGGCCTCCCCCGGCGTCATCGCGTTCTTCCAGCCCAACCAGTACTACCCGACCGAGGACGCCTACCTCGACGTGCTCTGCGAGATGATGAGACCCGAGTACGAGGCGATCCACGCCGCGGGCCTGGTGATCCAGCTCGACTGCCCCGACCTCGCCATGACCCGGCACAGCATCCACAAGGACAAGAGCGACGCGGAGTTCCTCGCCGTGGCAGAGCGCAACATCGAGGTGCTGAACGCCGCGCTGGAGAACGTGCCCGCCGAGGCGGCGCGGCTGCACCTCTGCTGGGGCAACTACGAGGGGCCCCACGTCTGCGACATCGCGCTGGATACGATCTACGACGTGGTGATGAAGGCGAAGCCGCAGGCGATCTCGTTCGAGGCCGCGAACCCGCGCCACGCCCACGAGTGGACCGTGTTCGCCGAGCGCGGCCTGCCGGAGGACAAGGTGCTGATCCCCGGCGTGATCGATTCCGTCTCGAACTTCGTCGAGCACCCGCCGCTGGTGGCGGAGCGCATCTGCCGCTTCGCCGATATCGTCGGGCGCGAGCGCGTGCTGGCGGGCGGCGACTGCGGCTTCGGCACCTTCGCGGGCTTCGGCCGGGTGGATTCGGAGATCGTCTACGCCAAGCTGGGCGCGCTCGCAGAGGGCGCTGCCGTAGCCTCCGACCGGCTCTGGTAGGCCATGGCGGCGGTGCGCCGGGTGCTGGTCATCCGGCATTCGGAGATCGACCAGCCGGGCTTCTTCGGCGAGGTCATGGAGCAGGCGGGCATCGAATGGCGCCCCTGCGACCCCTGGCAGGGCGAGCCCTTGCCTGCGCTCGATGACTACGACGCCGTGCTTGCCATGGGCGGGCCGCAGCAGGCGGACGAGGAGCACCTCTACCCCTGGCTTGGCACGGAGAAGGCCTTGCTGCGGGACGCGGTGGTGCAGGGCATGCCGGTGCTCGGCGTCTGCCTCGGCTGCCAGCTGCTGGCGGATGCTCACGGCGGCACCGTGGCGCCGCTGGCGCGGGCCGAGGTCGGCATCGTCGACTTCGCGCTGACCGAGGCGG
>JAPPNV010000436.1 GCA_028818565.1 Rhodospirillales bacterium
GTCCTAGGCCACTAGACGATGGGGACGCGGCCCACTGGAGATAGCCCAGAAAGGCTGCGAACTCAACCGTCGGCAAGGTCGGCCCCGGCGTCGTCCCGGCCGGGAGGAGGCGGTTCCCCATGTTCGAGGAGTTCGGGTTCGAGGAACTGACGCCGATCACGGCCTCGGTGCTGCTGGGGCTGGCGCTGGGCCTGGCCTACGGCGCGCTGGCGCAGCGCAGCGCCTTCTGCCTGCGCCGCAGCCTGGTGGGCCAGTGGCGCGACTGCCTGCCGGCGCTCGGCACCTGGGTGATGGCGCTGGCGACGGCGATCGCCGGCACCCGGCTGGCGGTCGCCCTGGACCTGATCTCCTTCGACGCGCACCGGTTTCTCGCGGCCGACCTGCCGGTGGCCTCCGTGCTGCTGGGCGGCGCGCTGTTCGGGGCCGGCATGGTGCTGACGGGCGGCTGCGTCTCGCGTCTCACGGTGCTGGTCGGCACCGGCAATCTGCGTGCCCTGCTCGTTCTGGTCGTCTTTGCCGTCACCGCCCATGCGGTGATGAAGGGCGCGCTGGCGCCGATACGCGAGGCGGTGGGCGACGCCACCCTTCCCGGCGGCGCGGCGACGGAGCTCGCGGCCTGGCCCGGGGGCGAGGTCTGGCCGCTCATTATCGCGGGCGCCGCGTTTCTCTTCGCAATCTTCTCCCGCGCGCGAATCTCCCATCTGGCGATGGCAGCCGCGATCGGGCTGCTGGTGCCGCTCGGCTGGATCTGCACGGGGTTCGTTCTGCTGGACGATTTCGACCCGATTCCGGCGCAATCGATGGGCTTCACCGGGCCGATGGCGGACACATTGTTCTGGGCCGTCGCGGCGACGTCGATTCCGGCCGGTTTCGGCACCGGCCTTGCGGCGGGCGTCCTTCTCGGCAGCCTCGCCGCGGCGCTGGCGGCGGGCGAGTTCCGCTGGCAGAGCCTTGAAGGGCCGCGCCAGACCGGGCGCTACCTTGCAGGCGCCGTGATGATGGGCGTGGGCGGCGTGCTGGCAGGCGGCTGCACGGTCGGCGCAGGTCTTTCCGGCGTCTCGACCGCAAGCCTCGCCGCCCTGCTCGCACTCGCCGCCATGGCCGTTTCGGCGCGGGCTACAGGCGTGCTCCTGGCCGCGCGTTAGAGCTTTTTCGACCGGGCGCGATCACGCCCGGACACCGTATCGCCCCATCAGCCCGAGAAGTGCGGCCCGAGAATCCCCCACCTCACCCCGACCCTCTCCGCCCCCAGGGGCGGAGAGGGAGAATTTGCCGGTGCCGCCTACGTTCCCCCTCCGCCTTTGGGGGAGGGGGACAGGGGGAGGTGGACGGCGTCTCCGCGCGGAGTAGAAACGCCGCCGATCAGCTCAGCTGAACATGTCGCCGGTAATGGCGGCGTACCAGCCGATCGATTCCTCGTAGGTCGCCTTGCGCAGCTCCGCGCTTTCCCCGGTCTGGGAAATGAAGCCGTCGACCTTGGCGATCTTCTCGTCGGTCGCTTCGTAGGACGCGCCGACCTTGACGCCGTCATCGGTGCCGATGAGCGACCAGCAGGTGTTGGAGTAGCGCGGCGGGAACGTCGAGGAGCCGGTGAGCGCGCCCCGCACCGCCATGGCGCAGGACTTCGCCTGGCTGTTGGCCGAGAACCCCGACTTCGGCATGTCGCCCTGCTGCGACGCATCGCCCAGCACATGGATGTTCTCGTCCGACCGGCTTTGCATGGTGTGCGGCACGATCGGCGCCCAGCCGGCCTCGTTGGTGATGCCCGCGATTGCTGCGATGCGCCCGGCCTGCTGCCCGGGGATGACGTTGCAGACATCCACCTTCATCGCCTCGCCGTCCACCACCACCTCCATGCTGTCGGGCCGCACCTCGACCTTGTCGCCGCCGAAGTCCGGTCCGATACGCTCGATCATGCCGGGGTAGTGGCGCTGCCAGCCTTCCTGGAACAACCCCTGCTTGGAGAATTTCTCCTTCGGATCGACGATGATGATCTTCGCCGTCGGATTGGACTGCTTCAGAACGTGGGCCACCATCGAGATCCGCTCGTAGGGCCCGGGCGGGCAGCGGAAGGGGTTCGACGGCGCGACCATGCAATAGGTCCCGCCCTCGGGCATGGCCTCGATCTGCGCCTTGAGGAGCTGGGTCTGCGAGCCGGCCTTGTAGGCGTGCGGCATGCGATTCTGTTGCGAGAGGTCCCATCCGGGAACCGAGCCGTCACGGAAGTCGATACCCGGCGAGAGGATAAGACGGTCGTAGGCGAGGCTGCCCCCGCCCGCGAGCCCCACGCTCCGCGCGTCGCGGTCGACGGAGACCGCCCAGTCGTGCACGACGTTGACCCCGTGATTCGCGGCGAGGTCACCGTAGCTGTGCCCGATCGACGCGTACTCGCGGAAGCCGCCGATATAGAGGTTCGAGAAGAAGCAGGTGTAGTAGGCGCGGCTCGGCTCCACGAGCGTCACGTCTATCGCGCCTTCCGAATCCTTGGCGATGTAGCGCGCCGCCGTCGCACCGCCTGCGCCGCCGCCCACGACCACGACGCGGGGGCGCCCCTGCGCGAGCACCGCGGGCGCCGACAGCGCCGATACTGCCGTCGTCGCCGCGGCTGCGGATGCAAGGAAGTGGCGCCGGTTCAAGCCGCTCTTTCCGTTCGGTTCGCTCATGACGTGTCTCCCCTGGCTCACGGATCGTCTTCGGCCTTGTGGAAATGCGCGGCGAGAGCGGCGATCTCCTCGTCAGACAGGCGCCCTGCCACCATCTGCATGACGGGATGCACCCTCTTTCCGTGCCTGTACGCTTGCAAGGCTATCACGAAGTCATCGAGCGGCCATCCGGTTATCGATGGGATGCCCTCGGCGGCCCCGTCCACCTGGTGGCAGGTGGTGCATTCGCCCGCAAGATAGGCGCCGTATTCGGGATCGCCCTGGATGGTAAGGATCTGCGGGTCGAGGCCGTATTCCTCGGGCGTCGCGGTCGGCTCCGCCGGTGACGAATCGGTGTGGGCGCCCGAGAATCCGCGCAGCCATGCCAGCAGCTCCGCCCTGTCGTCCGCCCCCTCCATGCCCTCGAAGCTCATGCGCGAGCGCGGCACGAGAGCGGGCGGCTCGGTGAGGAACGCATCGAGCGTCTCTTCGTTCCAGACCAGGCCGCCGGCCCCGGCCTCCCGCATCGGCTGGGAGTAGCGAAAGTCCGCGAGAGCGCCGGCCGCCCGGCCGAAGACATCGTTGAGGTGGGGGCCGATCCGGTGTTCCGCGCCGCTGCCCACCTGATGGCAGCGCTTGCACTGGCCGAAGAGCGTCTTGCCGCGCCCGGCATCGTCCCCCCACGCGCCGATGGCGGGAAGCACCAGCAGAAACGCTGCGGCAAGCACCCCGGAGGCCAGACATGCCGCAAGGCCGGCCGTTCGAGGCCGGCGTCTCGCGACGGCCTCAGCCGACCTCAACCTGCTTCTGAAGGCTGTAGACCGAGCCGTCATCGTCGAACCACTGGAACTCCAGAAGGCCCGATGCCGGGACGGCCATCTCGAATTGGATGTAGGGATCGGCCGAGACCGCCGGCTCCAGGTTGACGGAAATGACCACCTCACCGCCGTAACTGACCACGAAGCGGTTGATGATCCGGCGGGGCACGAGCGCGCCTTCGCTGTCGTGGCGCTCGCCCGTGTGCATCGGGTGGGTGATCCGGGTCTTGACCGTGAAGGGGACGCCCGGCTCGATCGACCTCGGCAGCTTTACGCGCGGCGTGGGTTCCGCCATCGCCCGCTCCTCAGCCGCAGCCGCCGACCGTCACGGCGATCTTCTGTGAGGCCTCTCGGAATGTGCCGTCCTCCATCTCCGCCACCGCGTAGACGGTCTGGCTCCGTGCCAGCCGGATGCGGATGGTGGCTTCAGGCCGCACCAGCCTCCCGAACGTGAATTCCGCGACGCCGGGATTCGGGTTTCCGTCGTTGAAGAGCGCGATGCGCCTCGCGCCCTCGGCGACGACCCGGATCGGCACGGCGCCTCCGTTGTCGAAGATTTCCGGCGCATCGAGCAGCACGCCGCCCTCCAGGCGCAATGCGCCGCCCGTGAACTCGTCGATGGCCTGCCAGACGCCGTTCGAGGCCTCGGCCGCACCGGCGGGGATCAGCGCAGCCGCGGTGGCGGAGGCGCTGAGCAGCAACACATCCCTGCGTGTCGGAGCCATCATGCGGTCTCCTCCCGCTCACCGGGCACCTGCCGATTTGGCTACCGATCGCTGCGCCCGTCAAGCCCCTGGTGCGCGGGCGACCGCCCGCATTGACGAGCGTGGGCCTTCGCGCGAGCATGGCGGATTCCGCGACCACGGCTCTGAGGGAGGAACGGGACATGGCGCGCACCGTCTTCACCAACATCAGCATCTACGACGGCACCGGCAAGAGGCCCTACCGGGGCGAGGTGTCGGTCCAGGGCAACCGCATCGAGAAGGTCGCGAGGAACGGCCAGAAGCTCTCGCGGCGGGGCGCCGCGGTGGTGGACGGCGACGGCGCGACGCTGATGCCGGGGCTTGTCAACGCCCACTGCCACATGAGCTACACCGGGCCGGAATCGATGTCCGAGATCCCGCCCGAGGAGCACACGCTCATCACCATGCACAACGCCAGGACGATCATCGACCATGGCGTGACGGCGGCGGTGGGCGCGGGTGCGGCGAAGACCCGCCTCGACATCGTGATCCGGAACGAGATCGACGCCGGCCGCATCCCCGGCCCGCGCTACCGCGCGTGCTCGCCGGAGATCACCGTCACCGGCGGCCTCGGCGACCAGCGCATGCTGCACTACTACAAGAACGACCTCTCGCTCTTCGCCGACGGGCCGGAGGAGATCCGCCAGGCCTGCCGCATGCTGGTCCGCGAGGGCGTGGACATCATCAAGCTCATGCCGTCGGGCGACCATCTGATCCCCGGCGCCTGCGACGCCACCCAGAGCGCGATGGACGAGGACGAGATCGCCGCCGGCGCCCGCGTGGCGCACCAGCGGGGCCGCCGCCTCGCCGCGCACGCGCGCAACCCGGAGTCGATCCGGCTCTGCGTCAAGTACGGGATCGAGCTGATCTATCACGCGACTTACGCGGACGAGGAATCCCTCGACCTGCTGGAGGAGCACAAGGACAAGCACTGGGTGGTGCCGGCCATCGGCTTCACCCACGCGACCGCCTACGAGGCCGGCGAGTTCGGCATCTCGCCGGAGGAGGCCGCGTCCTGGGGCTTCGTCCGCGAGCTCGAGATCGGGGGCGAGACGCTGAAGAAGATGCACGCGCGCGGCATCAAGGTGCTGCCCTTCGGCGACTACGGCTTCCCCTGGACACCCCACGGCCAGATGGCGCGGGACTTCGAGCACTTCACCAACTACCTCGGCATGAAGCCCTACGAGATCCTCCGGGCCGCGACCCATTACGGCGCCCAGGCTTTTGCTGCGCCGGACGAGCTGGGCCGGATCAAGCCGGGCTATCTCGCCGACCTGCTGCTGATCGACGGCAATCCCCTCGCCGACCTGACGCTCTTCCAGGACGAGGCGAACATCCTGATGGTCATGAAGGACGGCGCCTATCACAAGCCGCCCCGGGCGCGGCAGAGGGTCGTGCAGCAGGCCGCAGCCGAGTAGCCCCGCCGAACCGCGATGGCGGCGCTCGACCGGGAGGCTCTGCTCGCCCGCGCGGAAGCGCTGATCCCCGTGCTGCGCGAGCGGGTGCCGGAGGCGGAGGCCCTCCGGCGCATCCCTGACGAGTCCATCGCCGATCTCGTAAAGAGCGGCCTGATGCGGGCGACGCTGCCCGCGCGCCTCGGCGGCTCCGAGGCGGACTACCGCACGATCATGGAGATCGTGGCGCTGCTCTCCCGCGGCTGCGCGTCGACCGGCTGGGTCTACTGCAACCTCGCGAGCTGCACCTTCAAGCTTGCGCTCTGGCCCGACCAGGCGCAGGACGAGATCTGGGATGCGGACAAGGACGCGCTGCTCACCGGCAACCTGATCTTCCCGTGCGGCAAAGCGAAACGGGTGGACGGCGGCTATCGCCTGAGCGGGCGCTGGCCCTTCGGCAGCGGCATCGACCACGCCTGCGCCAATTTCTTCGCCGCCATGGTGGTGGACAAGGAGCCGCAGGAGTTCCGCATCCTCCTGGTGCCGAAGGGCGACTACACGATCCTCGACACCTGGCACGCCTCGGGGCTGCGCGGCACCGGCAGCAACGACGCGGCGGTGGACGACGTGTTCGTGCCCGAGCACCGCACCATCGACGCGGCGGAGACGCGCCACGGCGCCGCGCCCGGCAACGCGGTGAACACCGGGCCGGTCTATCGGCTGCCGCTCTTCGCCATGTTCTTCACCTGGGTCGGCGCCGTGGTTCTGGGCATCGCGGAGGCGGCGGTGGACGGTTACGTCGGGGCCACCCGCACCCGCGCCGCGCACTATTCGGGCCAGCGGCTCGCCGAGCTCGGCACCATCCACGTCAAGATCGCAGAGGCCCGCGCCGCCGTGGCAACCGCGCGGCGCATCTATCTCGGCAACTGCGACGCGGCGACGGCGATCGCGGAAGGAGGCGCGCTGCCGGACGCCGAGACCCGCGCCCGCTACCGGGCCGAGGGCGCCTATGCCGCCAAGCTCTGCTGCCAGGCGGTGGACATGATCACGGCGGCGAGCGGCGGCGGCGGCGTCTACGACCGCAACCCGCTCTCCCGCGCCTTCCGCGACATCCACGCGGGCTCGGCCCACATCACCCAGACCTGGGACCCCAACGCCGTCACCTACGGCCGCCTCTCGCTCGGCCTGGAGACCGACAACCCGCTGCTTTAGAGCGCGATCCGACCGTACCGGATCACCGCGGCCCCAACGATTCCCACCTCCCCCTGTCCCCCTCCCGACTTGTTCATTTCCCTCAGTCGGCGGGCGCTCGCTCCGCTCGCTTGCCTACGCGCATTCGCGCGCGGCGCAGTCGTGCCGGCCGGGCCTGCGGCCCGGGAGGGCGGAGGGGGAATGTAGGTGGTGAAATTTTGCGCTCCCTCTCCTCCTTGGGGAGGAGAGGGCCGGGGTGAGGTGGGGGTTTCTCGGGCCACACGGCAGCCCGGCGAGGACTCAGCGGCGCTTCAGCGCCGGGAAGCCGGGATATTCCGAGGCGTGGTCGCCGTCGTGGTTCGCCATGCCGGGCTTGGTGAGGCATCCCTTGGGCGGCGCGAAGCTCTCGATGCGACGGTTCGGCTTCTCGCACCAGCGGAGGTTGAAGGCGGCGTAGGTGGGGAAGAACGCCATGTCGGAATACGGCAGGTGGTCGTGCACCCACCAGGCCATCGCCTGCCAGGGCGTGCCGGCCTCGTGGCGCGGGATAAACCAGGGGATGACGATGCAGGCTGTCGCTCCCATGTGGCCCTCGGCATCGCGCCGGTCCCAGACGTGGCGGGCGTGGTTCCAGGTGGTCTCGCCGCAGTTGTAGCCCCTGTTCGAGCGCTCGTGGCCGTAGGTGTTGACCTCGACGGAGCGGAAGGCGGAGCGGATCGTGACGTGCCCGAAGGCGGCGTGAAGCGGCTCCAGCAGCTCTTCGCAAAGCCGGGTGCCGGCCGCGACGGCGAGGTCGGGATCGTCCGGAATGTTCGGAATCCCGTGGAAGTTCGCGATCTCGCTATAGAGCATCTCGCGCATGAAGAAGTGCTCGGACAAACGCACCCGGCCGAGCTTTTCGAGGGCCTTCATGGAGGCAGGCTTGCGCATGGGACGCTCCTTTTCGGGACAGGACCGGAGGCAGGATACGCAATCCGGAGCAGACGGCGACAGTGCCCGGCCCTGGCGCGTTCATGCGCGAACATGGGACGCGTGACCCGCTACCCTCGTCGCATTCTTGCGACCCGTGTCGCACTCTTGCGACCGTTGGGTGATTTGGATAGGGTCCGCCGCGTGGCCGGCGCCCGCCGTGCCCTTGCGCGCTCGTAGCTCAGCTGGATAGAGCACCAGACTACGAATCTGGGGGTCGGGGGTTCGAATCCTCCCGAGCGCGCCAAACTTACTTCATATGAATCAATGCGTTACAGCGCAGACGTGCTGAGAGCCCGTCTTGCCCGGAATAGTGCCGGGCTGGTTCCGTCAGTGAAGAATGCGCCAGTGACCGCCCCTGCCCCGGCACGCGACCACCGGCCGCGCCCCATGTTCGAGGACGCGGCAATCCCGATGAGTGTTGTTGCCGTACACGGGGCGATGATGGTGGTGGTTCCGATCGCGCGGCCTCGGTTGCACCAAGACCGGGGCGTGCGCGTGCGGCCTCTTCCATCCGCGGTGATAGCCGTGGTGATGGTGGCCATGGCGGTGCCACCGGGGATGCGCCTGCCAGTGCTGCCGATGGCCCCTGCGGTCGTGCCACAAGCGCTGATGATGCATCGGGCGCTGATACGCCCATGAATGCTGACGATGACCCACGTTGTGACCAAAGTACAGGCTGCCCGAAACCGCGCTGGTGCCGACCCTAGTCACGTGGCCGGGCTCATGGTCGATCGCCAAGCCGATCAAGCCGCCGATGACAGCGCCCATCAGCGCGGCATCCCACACATGCGTGTGGTCGGCCCGGGCGGACGTCGACGCCATGGTGGAAGCGAGCGCGATGGCGGCCGCGAATGCGATCCCGCCGACAATGCCGTGTCTCCAGCTTCGCTTCATCGTCATCCTCCGCTCTCAAGCGCCGGCTCGTCTCGGGCGCCTGCATCCTCGCCCATCGAGATCATGAGGCGAGTCGCCAAGCCTATCGTCGGAGGACCGGAGTTTTCGATCAACCAATAAGCGACATCGGCACGGTAAAGAATTGTAAAGAAATGTGTCGATGGACTCGGCTCCCGGCCCAGTCAGCGATTCCACCACGGCGTGTCGGAGAACGCCCGCAGATCGATCTCGTG
>JAPPNV010000283.1 GCA_028818565.1 Rhodospirillales bacterium
GCCGCCGCTCGTCGCCGAAGCGGCGCTCCAGCATGGCGACGAAGGCGCAGGCCTCATCGGTCAGAATTTCGGCGAGGCCGGGGACGGCGGGCCCATTGATCTCGATTCCAGCGTCCATGGGCGCTTGGTCGTCCCTCTTGTGGCTCTGCGGCATTGCGAGCTGCTCCTTGCGTGTTGCATCGCAATACGTCATCAATGTCGCGCGATGCAGTGGAATTGTCCATAACTTGTTGTAAAAAAACGTGTATTTCATTCACATTTAGTATGTGAATTGTTGTAGTGTTGTGAATTCAGTAAAAATGCGTGGCCGCGCACGGGGCGCGGCCGTCGCTACAATACGGAGCGAGCCATGCAAGGCAAGGTCATGGCAGGCCAGAGGGTACGCCGGCTCCGCCGGGAGCGCGGGCTGACCCAGGCGCGCATGGCGGCGCAGCTCGGGATTTCCACGAGTTACCTCAATTTGATCGAACGCAGCCAGCGCCCGGTGACGGTTCCTTTCCTGCTCAAGCTCGGCCAGGCCTTCGACATCGACCTCCAGCGCTTCGCAGAGGACGACGAGGGGCGGGTCACCGCCCAGCTCAGAGAGGTTTTTGGCGATCCGCTGTTCGCACGCAGCCAGGTGAGCGACCAGGACATTCGCGACGCCGCCCAGGCAAGCCCGGCGCTGGGCGACGCCGTCATCCGTCTTTTCGGCGCCTACCGCGACCTCCTGGAGAACACGACGAACGTCGCAGAGGGTCTCGGCGACGCTGCGGCGGAAGGTCCGGCGGCCCCGTTGGCGGGGACTGCCGGGATCCCGAACGACGCGGTGCATGACTTCATCCAGGCAAGGTCCGGCTATTTCCCGGAGCTGGAGGAGGCGGCCGAGCAGCTCTGGGCCGACGAAAATCTCGATGCCGATGGCCTCTACGCCGGTCTGCGCGCCGTCCTCACGGAGGTGCACGGCCTCAAGGTCCGCATCATGCCCGCGCACGTCATGCACGACCTGGTCCGGCGCTACGACCGCCACGGCCGGCGCGTGCTGCTCTCCGATGCTCTGGCGCCGGAGGAGCGCACCTTCCAGCTCGCCTTCCAGGCGGCGCTGCTCGGCTGGCGCGAGCTGCTCGACGACATCGCCGGCGAAGCGGATCTTCAGGGGGAGGCGCGCCACCTCCTCGTCATCGAGCTGGCGGGCTATTTCGCCGCCGCCTGCGTCATGCCCTACGAGCGCTTCCACGAGGCCGCCGAGGCGCTCGAATACGACTTCGACCTCCTGGGCCGCCGCTTCGGTGCGTCGTTCGAGCACGTCTGCCAGCGGCTCGTCACCCTGCAGCGGCCGGGGGCCAAGGGCGTGCCGTTCTTCCTCGTCCACCTCGACTGCGCGGGCAACGTGCTGCGCCGCTTCGATGCTGGCGGCTTCCGCTTCGCCCGCTTCGGCGGGCTCTGCCCGCGCTGGGGCGTGCACCGCGCCTTTCAGACTCTGGGGGAGAACCGCCTCGACCTCGTCGAGATGCCGGACGGCGCGCGCTTCCTCACCGTCGCCCGCGCGGTCTCGCGGCCGGGCGCCGGCCACGCGCTGCCCGGCCAGCAGCTGGTGATCGCGATCGGCTGCCCGCTCTCCCACGCGAACCGCCTGGTCTACGGCGCGGGCCTCGACCTCGAGCGGCCTGCGGGGGACGTTCCCATCGGCATCAACTGCCGCCTCTGCGACCGCGCGGACTGCACGGCGCGGGCCTTTCCGCCGGCGGGCCGCCGCCTGATCGTGGACGAGAACCAGCAGGGAATGACGCCCTACTTCTTCTCTTAGAGCGCCTCCGCTTCACGCGGAAACGCTCAGGCTTTTTTGTCGCTCACGGCAGCCGGCCGTCCAGCGATTCCGCGCGCCGGCCGGCGCCTGCGCGGGCGCGACGCATAGGCGGCGGGCCGCGGTCGCGGCCTGTCGCGTGTCCGCCAAAGACGGACACGCTCTAAGCCTCCCCCGTCCGCGACCCCGGACCATGGTGCGGTGCACAGAGCGCGGCGGGTGAGCCAGCATCGGGCCATGAAGAGCAAGTTCGTTCAGCGCGAAAACCAGCGGGCCGCGGCAAGCGGAGGGAGGTTCAAGGAGCCCGCACCGTCGTCGGCGTCGCAACGAGGGGCAGCTGCCGCTTTGGTCCACCTTGGGCCGCTGGCTTTGGTCCACTTTGGGCCACTTTGGGCCACCTTGGGCCGGAGTAGGCCGGAATAGGCCACCCAAAAGTTAAATTTGGGGGTATCCGCAAATCTCCGCCTCGGGGGACGCACGCAGCCGCGACGGCGGCTGTCAGGCTTGCGGCACCACCGCGCCGTCCCAGCCCGCGGACGCGAGCACCCCTTTGTCGACGATCAGCCGTGCCGCCATGGTGGGCCGGGGCGAGGTGCCGATGCGAAGCTCGCCCACGATGCCGAGCAGCATGTATGCCTCGCGGCGCGAGAGCCCGGTCCATTGCGCGACCAGGCCGACGGCGGCGTCCGATGCGTCCTCGGTCGCGGCCTCCACCGAGGGGCCGTAGCCCACGATCTGCACGGTACCGTTGTGCTCGAGGATCGGCCGTTCCACCGGGCTCGCCTTGTTCAAATCGATGCGCGCCCGCACCTGCGCCGAGCACTCGACACCGGTGCCGCTGATGATGCCGTCGCTGATCGCGGCGTGCGGGTCGGCCATGAAGATGAGCGCGTCGTCGACCATGACCGGCAGGTGAACGCGCGCGCCCACGCCCACGTCGCGCTGGTCGAAGTCGCCGCCGTAGGGCCCCGCGTGGGAGGGGCGGTAGCCCTCCGGCGGCATGGTGGAGAGCGTGCCGAGATTGGGCGCGAGCGGGATCGCCACCCGGTCGCCGAACCAGGCGTGGCCGTCGCGGATCGGGCAGGCGACGATGGCGGGCTCCTCGAACTCCTCCTTGAGCACGCCGAAGTCGCGCAGCACCGCGTTGGCGCCCTCGCCGAAGGGCTCGATCGAGAGCAGGTCGATCGCCACCGAATCGCCCGGCTGCGCGCCGCGCACGGCTATCGGCCCGGTCACCGGCGCCAGCGGGTGGCCTTCAGACGCCGGCGTGAAGGGCGTCGGCACCTCGGTAATGTCCTCGATGTCGTCGAAGGCGCCGTCCACGGTGACCTCGATCTCCGCGCCGGGGTCGATGGTCATTGCCGGCGGGGTCGCGGGGCCGACGGTGAAGAGATAGGTCTTGCCCATGATACTGCTCCCGATGCCCCGCTCAGCCGGCGAGTGCGGCGTCACGCTCCTGGTGGAAATTGTGCAGCCCGATCTCGTTCCGCCCGAACACGATCTCGCGCTGGATGCCGGCGGCGAGGTTCGCCTGCACGCCCTCCATCACGGCGAAGTCCTCGTTGTCCAGCACGCCGAGCGCGAGCCGCATCATCTCCTCCCAGTCGCGGTTGGAGCGGTCTTCAGAGGGCGAGGCGAAGCTGAAGCGGCACATCGTGGTGTCGGGTCGTTCGGGGTCGGGGAAGAAGCGCGCAAGCTCCACGTGCGGCCCCTGGCTGATGAACACCGCATTGGGGAAGAGGCGATAGACGATGGTCGCATGCGGCACCACGCGCCACGTCTCCGGGTCGTCGTCGCGCTGGTCCATGATGCTGCGGCGGGGCGCCACCAGCCTGGCGTGCCGGCCGCAGGCCTCGTAGAGGAAGACCGTGCCGAACAGCGTCTTGCCGATGGAGGCGCGGTGCAGGATGGGCACGTGGTAGTACTCGAGGAAGGTATCGACCCCGAGCTTCCAGTTCATCTGCTTGGTCCAGACGTGACTGCCGCGGTGGCGGTAGTCGGCGAGCCCGAAGGCCGCAAGCTCGGCACCGAAATCGCCGAGGGCTTCGTCGAGGTCGAGCGTGCCGGCGGGGTCCAGCAGCAGCCAGACGAAGCCGTCGCGTTCCTCCGTGGGGAAGCGCACCAGCCCCGTCTCGCCGACGACGACATCGGGGAAATGCTCTGCCCCCGGCTGCGCCGTGAGCACGCCGCAGCGGTCGTAGGTCCAGTTGTGGTAGGGGCAGACGAGGGCCTTGCCCAGCTGCCCCGCGCCGTCGAGCAGGCGGGCGCCGCGGTGCCGGCAGGTGTTCAGCAGCCCGCGTACCGTGCCCTCGTCGTCGCGGATCAGCATGACCGGCACGCCGGCGATGTCGAGCGTGAGGTAGTCGCCGGGCTCGGCGACCTCGCAGCCGAAGGCGACGGGCAGCGGATGGCCGCGGAAGAGCTTCCCGATCTCGTCCGCGAGCGCCGTCCGGCAGGTGTAGCGCCTGCCGTCCACGGCCATGGAAGTCTCGGCCTCGGGCAAGACGCGTCGGTCGATCCGGTCGAGCGCTTCGGCGGCAAGCCGGAGTTCGGTCTGGTGCTGCAAGGGGTCCTCTCGGCTGTCGTGTCTCCGCCCATACTAGCCGATTACGCCGGCCGCGACTCCACCGGCGCAGGCACCTCCGTGGGATGGCATGCTCGGCTCGGTCCATTGCCCGAATTCCGGACGCTGCGCCAACGACTTACGCGACGCGCGCGGCGATTCGACCGGATTGGTGAGTTCGGCTATAGTAGGTTGATGGAAAAGCGAAGCGACTCCACTCTCTTCGCTCTATTGCGCTATCATCCAATTTCGTTCGCGACTCTCATTGTGTGAGGGCGGAACTCATGGTGGCGATCGCAATCCCCCGCAAAATCGTTGGATGGTCAACAATCGCTGGCGCCTTTGCTTTGGCAATGGTCGGCACGACTTTTGCGCTCGCCAGTACCGGTGACGTGGATGCCGAAGCCGTAGAGATAATTCCCGACGCCGACGAACAGTTGACGCAGAGCGAGCTTCGCTGGTGCATCTTTGAATCCGCCAGACTTGACGGGGAAATCGAAGAACTGGACGCGCGAATAGTTTGGGAAGTAGAAAACTATAATGTGCGGTCTAGGGCCTATCAGGAGCACTGCTCGGACAGGAAATATAGCGAGGGGGACAAGTCCGCGGTCGAAGACGAGTTGACGCCTGCCAAGCGTCTCTCTCTCAGAGAGCAGGGCGTCGCGCGGGTCATGGACGCCCGCGCCGAGCGGGAGAACCGACGCGTTCACGTCAAGGAGCACGTCGCCCGCGTGCTTGCGGCACCGGAACATGCCGCCGAGGAACTCGGCAGCGTTGCGCAATGGGGCGATCTCGTTGCCACCGGCCGGGAGCAGGGACCCTGGCACGAGGTCGAATGGCCTGCCGCCGCGTCGGGAGAAATGCCCGCTGCCGGATGGGTGCTGGGCGGTCTCCTGGGCCGCGGTGCCGGGACCGACGGTCGCTTCGCCTACTGCGAGCAGCGCGCGGGCGATCGCGCGACCCACAACGATGTCGTGCGGAGGGATATTGATCTTCACACGATCAGCTCGTTTACGGTCGAGAATGGACTGGAAGACAATGCCTACGTGAAGCTGGTCCGCGAGCAGGATAGTGCGGTGGTTTCTCTGTTTGTCGCGGCGAAGCAAACGGCGTCGCTGATCGGATTACCGAGCGGTTCCTACGAAATCGTCTTCGCGACAGGCTCCAATTTCAGTCGCGGCTGCGATTCGTTCTCTCAGCGCGGCACTGCTCAAAGATTTCCAAACCGAATCGACTATGGCCATCGTGCCGTGGTTTGGACTCTCTCGCTGGAGAGCGAGGAGGACGGAAACGCGCGTGCAGATTCGATAAGTTACGATGAATTCGACAGGCTTTAGTGGACGACATTTATTGCGCTGAAAGGTAACCAGTTTCGCGATATCAAAAGCATATACCTCCTGGCACAAATGGCGCGAACTGCAGGACGCGCCTGACTTGTCCACTTTCAAATTCACCTGCACCACCCGTAGACTCATGACGCGCGATTCGTGTCGCGGCAAAGGGCTGTCGCAGCCACGCACGTTTTGAAGCCGCGCGGGCGTGGGCCGCGCCGGCCGGGCGCGGGGAGTGAACCATGACCAAGTCCCTCGACGGTCAAGACCTTGCCATCACCCTCGGAGTCGAGGAGGAGTTCTTTCTCGTCGATCCCGAGGCCCGCGACCTCGTCGCCGATCCGGACGAGGGCATCTTCGAAGCCTGCGAGCGGACCAGCGGGCCGCACAAGGTGGTGCACGAGTTCCTGCGCTCCCAGATCGAAACCAACACGCGGGTTTGCAGCTCGGTGGCCGGGCTGCGGACGGCGCTGAGCGAGACCCGGCGTCTGGTCATCGAGGCGGCGGAGACGCACGGCGCCCGGGTGATGGCGGCCTCCACCCATCCCTTCGCCTCATGGCGGGAGCAGGCGCCCACGCCCGGCGAGCGCTACAGGCGGTTCGCCTCCACGTATCAGGAGACCGTGCGGCGGGCTCTCGTCAGCGGCATGCACATTCATGCGGGCTTCGGCGACGAGGACTCGCGCATCCGGATCATGACCGCGCTCAGGCGCTACCTGCCCTTGCTCCACGCGCTCTCGGCCTCCTCGCCGTTCAACGGCGGGCACGACACCGGGTTCAAGTCCTTTCGCCTGACCATGATGGGCGCCCTGCCGCGCACCGGCCTACCCAGCCCGCTGCACTCCCGGGCCGAGTACGAGCGCCTCGTCGCCGAGTATCTGCGCATGGAATACATCGGCGATGCCCGCGAGCTCTGGTGGGACATTCGCCCGGCCAGCGCGTTTCCGACCATCGAGCTGCGCATCTGCGACGTGTGCACGCGCCTCGAGGACGCGGTGAGCATCGCGGCGCTCTACGCCTCTCTCATCCGCTGGCTCCTGCGGCACGACCATGACGGCACGCTGCCGCCCGAGCCGCACACCGAGCTCATATTCCAGGACCGCTGGATCGCCCAGCGTTACGGCGTGCTCGCCTTCTTCGGCGACAGGGCCTCGGGCAGCGGACGGATCGACATCGACGACTATGCGGCGCAACTGGTGGAGGCGCTCGCGGACGATGCCCGCGCGCTCGGCTGCGAGGCGGAGCTGCGCCGCGCGCTCGCCATCATCAAGGAGGGTACCGGTGCGGACCGACAGATCGACCTCTACCGCCTGCGCCGGCTCGAGGGCGACAGCGAGGCCGAGGCCTTGCACCGCGTGGTGGATCAGGTGCTGGCCGAGACGAAGGAGGGACTCGGGGACGGCGGCGGGTGAGAAATGCGGGCTAGGGCCGCTCCCAGTCGGCGACGCCGCCCGGGACTGTCCGGAAGAGCGGGTGCGGTGCCAGCGGGTCGGGCATGCCCAGCGAGGCGCGCCAGGCGGGCGCGCGTGCCTCCAGCTTCGCGATCAAATGGCGCCACTCGAAGTCGAGCTGACCCTGCGGCACGTCGATCGGGGGCGCCGTCCCGCCAGGCGCGATCCTGCCCACGTCGAAGCGATAGCCCCGCGAAGCCGCTTCGGCGTGCACGGCATGCAGGTAGGCGGCGATGGCGGCGACTGGCGACGGCTGCGCGCGGAAGCGCTCAAGCTGGGGATGGTTCCGGTATCCCTTGGTCGTGTTCTTGAGCACTGCCTGGGCGAGCAGCCCCTCCCGCCAGAGCGCGACCAATCCCTTTTGGTCGAGATACTTGGGGTGGAGGCTCCAGAGGCGCATGCCTTGACACTTGGGCCCGGCCGCCGGCGCCGCAAGCAACCATTTGTGGTAGAATGATGCCGAATACACACAACATGTCGTGTGATCGTTGGCAGGCGCGCGGCCGCTCCCTATAGTATGCGCTGGCGCCACCACCCGATCGCTGCACCGTTCCATGGCCGATAACCTCGATCTCTTCGCAGGGCTCGACGAGAGCGCCTCCGCCAAGAAGCCCAAGGCTCCGCGCAAGGCCGCGCGGAAGGCGCCGCGCGCGCCTGGCCGGCGGCCCAAGGCGAAAGCGTCCACGGCCCAGCCCGCGCCGCCCGCCAACGGCGACTACACCGCGCACGACATCGAGATCCTGGAGGGGCTGGAGCCGGTGCGCCGCCGGCCCGGCATGTACGTCGGCGGCACCGATCAGCGGGCGCTGCACCACCTGCTCGCCGAGCTCATCGACAACGCGATGGACGAGGCGATCGCCGGCCACGCCAGCCGGATCGAGATCGCGCTCCACGGCGACGGCTCGGCCTCGGTCAAGGACAACGGCCGGGGCATCCCCGTCGACCCGCACCCCAAGTACGAGAATGTCTCGGCGCTGCAGGTGATCCTGACCACGCTGCATTCCGGCGGCAAGTTCGGTGACAAGGTGTACGCGACGTCGGGCGGTCTCCACGGTGTCGGCCTCTCGGTGGTCAACGCGCTCTCGGAGCGGCTGACGGTGGAAGTCGCCCGTGACAAGCGGCTCTGGCGGCAATCTTACGCGCGGGGCCTGCCTGCCGGCCCGCTGGAGGACGCTGGCTCCGTCACCAACCGGCGCGGCACGCTCGTGCGCTTCCACCCCGATCCCGACATCTTCGGCGACGGCGTCCGCTTCGGGCCGCGTGCGCTCTACGAGATGGCGCGGACCCGCGCTTACCTCTATCGCGGAGTCGAGATCCGCTGGTCCTGCGATGCGGCGCTGCTCAGCGATGCCGGCGCGGTGCCGGAGACGGCGGTGCTGCACTATCCGGGCGGCCTGGTCGACTATCTCAACGCCACCCTCGGCAAGCGCCACACGCTGACACCCGCGCCCTTCGCGGGTCAGGGCGCGCTCAACGGCGATTCCGGGCGCATCGAGTGGGCGCTGGCCTGGCCGGAGGACGAGGAAGGCTTCGTCGCCTCCCACTGCAACACGGTGCCCACCAGCCAGGGCGGCAGCCACGAGGCGGGAATGCGGTCCGCGATCGTGCGCGGGCTGAAGAGCTACGGCACGCTCGTCGGCAACAAGCGCGCAGCCCAGCTCACTGCCGACGACGTGACCGGCGGCGCCTGCGCGCTGCTCTCGGTGTTTCTGCGCGACCCGC
>JAPPNV010000289.1 GCA_028818565.1 Rhodospirillales bacterium
ACATCGGCTTCGACAGGAACCACGCCGGGCCGAAATCGACCGCGAGGTCCAGGCGATCCGCACCCAGCGACTCCTCGTATCTGTCGAGGAGGCTGATTTCCTTGGCGCCAGTGAAGAGGTGCGAGGTGAGCGAGACCGCCTGTCCCGGACTCACCGTGAGCGCCTCGGCCTCGTAGATGGTCTGGAAGGAATCTTCCGTGCCGCCGTCCACCGGCACGTACTCGAAGCTCGCCTGGTACGGCGTGTGCTGATCGGGGATCAGCGCCACCAGCCAGTACTTGTCGGTCAATCCCATCCAGCCGCCGGTGGCGTCGTAGCGGTAATCGGCGCCGGTGCGGGGGTTCTCCACCTTGGCGTCGTAGGCGTCGCGCATGTCGTCGTAGTCGGCGTCGCGATAGTCCTCGCCAAAGACACCAAGCGCGCCGTCCTGGAAGATGAAGAGCGGCTTGAACGGCAGGATGGATTCGGTGGCGTCGCTGAACCGCGCGATCCGCGAATAAGGCGTAAGCGCCAGCGGCGCGCCGGTGGTGTTGAGCACCGATTGGGTGACGGTGAAGACGAAATGCTCGTCGATGTCGATCTTGCGCGTGAACTTGAGCCCGGCGCCGTTGTCCCAGCGGAGCGTGACCGGCCGGCCAGGCGCGAGAGTAAGCTTGTCGGCATCCCAGAGAGTGTCGGGTTGGGGGAGCGCAATGCCCTCGTTGGCCGTGATCCAGCCGAAGTCCGCAAAGTAGGGACGCACCGCGTCGCGCGGCTGGAGCAGCACGATGTTCGGGCTCTCCTCGTCCGCCTCCTCGCGGTAGTCGAGCAGCGTGATGGAATCGATGCGCCCGCCGAGGCGCGCGATCGAGCCGCTCAGCCTGGGTGACTCGATTGCGATGCGAGGACTGTCGATACCCGCCTGGCGCAGTTCCACCTGAGCCGGGTCATCCAGATCGGGCACCACCTGATCCAGCGACGGCGGCGCCGTCCCCGGCACGGGCTGCTCCGCGACGCGCCGCGGCCGCTCGTCCGGCGGGAAGAGTGCCGGCATGAGGAATTGCCAGCCGACGAGGACCACGAAGATCGCGCCGATCGCGATAATGAGATTGCGCTTGTCCTGGCCGCTGCCGAACATGGATCGCTCGCCCGCCCCGCTCAGCGGGGCGCGCGCCTCCAGGGAGTGCTCAAGAAACGGAGCGGACGCTCAGGCACCTCATCGACCCCGCCGGTACAGTACGGATTGCACCGCAAGATCCGCCAGGTCGCGAGCGCCAGGCCGAGGACAACGCCATGCTGCTTCAGCGCGGTCATCGCATAGTGCGAGCAGGTCGGCTCGAAGCGGCAGCTCGGCGGCAAGAGGGGCGAGATGAAATACTGGTATCCGCGGATCAGGCCCACGATCAGTAACGCGATCGGTTTCATGCGTCTCCCGCTCTCGGGCCCGCTTCGCGCGTCCGGCCGGCGGCGGCCCGCCGTCTCCGGTCAGGTGCTCGATCGCCCGGCCGCGTGCCGACACGCGCCAGCGCCGCGGCCAAGTCTCCGACCAAAGCGTCGAACGGGCGGGTCAGCGTGGCGGCACGCGCGATGACGACGTAGTCGCAGCCGCACTGCGCCGAGGCCGGCATAACATGGGCCACCGCCGCGCGCAATCGGCGCTTGGCGCGGTTGCGCGCAACCGCGTTGCCGATCCGGCGGCTCGCGGTGTAGCCCACGCGCACCAACTCATCCTCGGCGTCCACCGCCGGCGCAGGCGCCGCCTGCAGCACCAGCCCCGGTGCGGCCCAGCGCCGCGCTGCCGCCCGCACGCGCAGGAAGTCGCTTCGCTTCTTGAGCGTGGCGATGCGCATCGACGTTGCTTCCGGTCGGACGTTTATCTCTATGTGCCGTGATATGAGGTTGCGCGCGGCGCGACGCAATTGTCCTACGTGTATCGAGCATCCGAAAAATGGCGATTGGCGAGGCTGAGCCTCACCGACGCTAGACGGCCAGGCGCTTGCGCCCCTTGGCGCGCCTGCGCGCGAGCACGCGCCGACCGGCCACGGTCTTCATGCGCTGCCTGAAACCATGGCGCCGCTTGCGCACGATGTTGCTCGGCTGATAGGTCCGCTTCACGCCCCGTCTCCACCCCCGGCACGGTCTCTCGCGAGCGCCGAGGCCGCCGCTGTATAATCGCGTGCCCGGCCCCTGTCAACGAGCCTGCTGCGACGAGGCAGACTCAGGGCGGAATGCGGCCGGCGAGCCAGTCCTCGATCAGCCTGCGCGAGATCGAGTAGCGTCCCGGCAGGCGGAATTCATCGCTGTCGCGGCGGCCGAGCAGGTCGCGCCGCGGATACCAGTGGGCGTATTCCAGCTCGGTTTCGTCGACCTCGATCTCGCGGGAGAGCGCCTGCGCCATGAAGCCCACCATCAGCGTGCCGGGGAAGGGCCAGGGCTGCGAGGAGTGGTAGCGGACATCGCCCACGCGAACCCCGCTTTCCTCCTCGATTTCGCGGGCCACGCACTCCTCCAGGCTCTCGCCCGGCTCCAGGAAGCCCGCAAGGGTCGAGTGCATCCCCGGCGGCCAGCGCGACTGGCGGCAAAGCAGACAATCGTCGCCGTCATGGACCAGCGTGATCACCGCCGTGTCGGTGCGCGGAAAATGGACCGCGCCGCAGTCCTCGTTCGTGCAGCGCCGCTGGTGCCCGGCCTCCAGCGCCGCCGCCGCAGATCCACAGGCGCCGCAGAAGCGATGCCGGCGGTGCCAGTAGGTGAGCCCCCGGGCATAGGCGATGAGCGCGGAATCGGGTCCCGGCACAATCTGCACCAGCTCGCGCAGGTCCATCATCTCGCCGCCGGGCGAGCGCGCCAGCAGGGCCCCGGCCTCGACATGGGAAAGATCGACCACGAAGTGCGCCGTACCGGCGGCGCCGTCGTCGACCTCCACGCCCAGCAGCGTGGGCTCGGCGGGGTCGTCGAGCAATCCGTCCAGAGTCTCTCGGTAGTGGATGACCGGGCGGGGCTCCGGGCCCAGACGAACGACCGCATGCTGCCGCCAGATCGCAATGTAGCGGGTGGACGGGTCGTCGAAGCGGGCCCTGAGCCATGCCGCGTCCGTGCGCAGGTGCGCGGCCCGGTCGAGCGGCATGCCGGAGAGCACGTTGAGGCCGATGCGGGTGAGACCGGTCACGCTTCAACCTCGCACACCGCCTGGACCTTTCATACCCCTCAGGCGCCGGGCGCTCGCTCCGCTCGATCGTGCGCTTTGCGCGCGTGGACGCGCGACGCTACGCGCCATTCGGCGCGGCGCGCGGTCGCGCGCTCATGCGGGCGTATCCGCGCGACGCGCTCGTGTCGCGATCGCCTCGCGCCGGGGCTATAGTGGCGACCCCGCTGCACCGACCGGCAGGAGGCATTGAATCGCCGCGATGAGCACCCCTCTCTACGTCCCTCTCGACGACCGCGGCGTGGTCTCCGTGGACGGCCCCGAGGCTAAACCCTTCCTCCAGGGGCTGATCTCCAACGACATCGAGCGCGTGTCCGGCGCGCGCACCATATACGCGGCGCTGCTGACGCCGCAGGGCAAGTTCCTGCACGATTTCTTCGTGCTGCGGCAGGGGAATGGCTACCTGCTCGACTGCGAGGGGCCGCGCGTCGGTGATCTCGGGGGGCGCCTGGTGGCCTACCGGCTGCGTGCCGACGTCCAGCTTGCCGACGCGACCGAGGATTTTCGGGTGGTGGCCCTCTTCGGCGGCGAGGGCGCCGAGGGTGCGTTCGACCTGGCGCCCGGTGAAGGCAGTGCGGCGCCCTGCGAAGGTGGTTGGGTAATGCGCGATCCCAGGAACGCGGCGCTCGGGCTTCGCGCGGTCCTGCCGCGCGACGCGGACCTCGCGGTCCTGGAGCACGCGGGCTTTGCCCGCGGCAGCGCAGCCGACTACGAGCGCCACCGCATTGCCCACGGCGCGCCCGACGGCAGCCGCGACATGGAGGTCGGCCGGGCGACGCTGATGGAGTGCGGCTTCGAGGCGCTCAACGGCGTCGATTTCGAGAAGGGCTGCTACGTCGGCCAGGAGCTGACGGCACGCACCAAGCATCGCGGCCTGGTGCGCCGGCATCTCGCGCCGGTTGCGCTGGACGGGCCGCTGCCGCCGGCCGGCACGCCGATCATGGCGGGCGAGCGGGAGGTGGGCGAGATCCGCTCAGGGCTGGACGATGCCGCGCTGGCGGTGCTGCGCCTGGAGAGGATCGCCGCGGCCGCCGAGGCGGGAGAGCCGCTCACCGCGGGCGAAGCGCGGGTTATCCCTCCCGATCTTCCTTGAGGGAATCGGCGTCTCCACCCTGCGCGATGGCGGCCTGGGCTGCGGCGAGGCGCGCCACCGGCACGCGGTAAGGCGAGCAGGAGACGTAGTCGAGGCCGACCTCCTCGAAGAAGGCGATGGAGTCCGGGTCGCCGCCGTGTTCGCCGCAGATGCCGAGCTTGAGGTCGGCGCGGGTCTGGCGGCCGCGGTCTGCGGCGATCTGGATGAGCTCGCCGACACCCTCGCGGTCGAGGCTCGCGAAGGGATCGCGCGGCAGGACGCCGGCCCGCTCGTAGTCGCCGACGAAGCTCGCCGCATCGTCGCGTGAGATGCCGAAGGCGGTCTGAGTCAGGTCGTTGGTGCCGAAGCTGAAGAAGGACGCGCTCTCGGCGATCTCGCCGGCACGCAGCGCAGCGCGCGGCAGCTCGATCATGGAGCCGACCGCATAGGCGATGTCGCTGCCGGTTTCCTGCTCCACGGCACTGTGAACGCGCTCGATCGCGGCCTTGAGGATGTCGAGCTCGCGCCTGGTCGCCACCAGCGGGATCATGATTTCGAGCTCGACCGGGTGCGCGCCGCCGGCCTCGGCCGCCGCTTCGAAGATGGCGCGCGCCTGCATCTCGTAGATCTCGGGGTACGAGATGCCGAGGCGGCAGCCGCGATGCCCCAGCATGGGGTTGGTCTCGTGAAGCTGCGCGATGCGCGCGCGCAGGGCCTCGAACGTGACCCCGGCGGCCTGGGCGACGACCGCGATCTCGGCATCGGTGCGGGGCAGGAACTCGTGCAGCGGGGGATCGAGCAGGCGGATCGTCACCGGAAGGCCCGCCATGATCCGGAAGAGCGCGGCGAAGTCGCTGCGCTGCGCCGGCAGCAGCTTGGCGAGCGCGGCGCGGCGGCCGTCCGCGTCCGCCGCCACGATCATCTCGCGCACCGCGACGATGCGTTCGTCGTCGAAGAACATGTGCTCGGTGCGACAGAGGCCGATCCCCTCCGCGCCGAACCGGAGCGCGGTCCCGGCATCCTCGGTCGTCTCGGCGTTGGCGCGGATGCGCAGGCGCCGCGCGTGGTCCGCCCAGCCCATCAGCGTCGTGAAGTCGTCGGAGAGCACGGGCTCGATGGTGGGCACCGCGCCCTCCAGCAGCTCGCCGCTGGTGCCGTCGATGGTGACGACATCGCCTGCGGCGATCACCGCGCCGCCGGCCCGGCATTCCCGCGCCGCCTCGTCGATGCGCAGCTCGCCGGCGCCGGTGATGCAGGGGCGCCCCATGCCGCGGGCGACGACGGCGGCGTGGCTGGTCATGCCGCCCCGGCTGGTGACGATCCCGCGTGCTGCGTGCATGCCGTGGATGTCCTCGGGGCTGGTCTCGGTGCGCAGCAGGATCACCGCCTCGCCACGCGCGGCACGGTCCTCGGCCTCGTCGGCGTCGAAGACGACCTTGCCGCAGGCAGCGCCCGGCGATGCCGGCAAGCCGCGCGCCAGCACCCGGCGCGGCGCGGCGGGGTCGAGGGTGGGATGGAGCAGCTGCTCGAGCGCGAGCGGGTTCACCCGTGCGAGCGCCTCCGCCTCGCTCACCAGGCCCGCGCCTGCCATGTCGACGGCAATCTTGAGCGCCGCCCTGGCGGTGCGCTTGCCGGCGCGGGTCTGGAGGATCCAGAGCGTGCCCTGCTGCACCGTGAACTCGACGTCCTGCATGTCGCGGTAGTGGCCTTCGAGCCGGCCGAGCGCCGCCTTGAGCGCGCCGAAGGCCTCGGGCATCGCCCGCTCCATCGAGGGGCCCTCGGTGCCGCTCGCCGGGCGCGCGGCCTCGCTCACGGCGCGGGGCGTGCGGATGCCGGCGACCACGTCCTCGCCCTGGGCGTTGACCAGATACTCGCCGTAGAGCGCCGCGTCGCCGGTCGACGGATTGCGGGTGAAGGCGACGCCGGTGGCGCAATCCCCGCCCATGTTGCCGAAGACCATGGCCTGCACGGTGACCGCCGTGCCCCATTCGGCCGGGATGCCGTGCAGCCTGCGGTAGGTGACGGCGCGCGCATTCATCCATGAATCGAGGACCGCGCGGATCGCGCCCCTGAGCTGCTCCCTGGGCGCTTGCGGAAAATCGCTGCCGGTCTCGGCCCGGACCAGCGCCTTGTAGTCCTCGATCAGGCGGGACCAGTCGCCCGCCTCCATGTCGGTGTCGAGGCGGTAGCCATGCGCTTCCTTCTCCCGCTCCAGCAGCTCCTCGAAGGCGCGGTGCCCGACGCCGAGGACGACATCGCCGTACATCTGGATCAGGCGGCGGTAGCTGTCGTAGGCGAAGCGGGCGTCGCCGCTGGCGCGCGCGAGGCCGTCGGCGGTCTCGTCGTTGAGGCCGAGGTTGAGGACGGTGTCCATCATGCCCGGCATGGAGGCGCGGGCGCCCGAGCGGACGGAGACCAGCAGCGTGTGGTCCGGATCGCCGAAGCCCGCGCCTGCGATCCGCTCGATATGGGCGAGGCCCGCGTCGATCTCGGCATCGAGACCCGGCGGCAACGCCCGGCCCTCGGCGTAGTAGGCGTTGCAGAGCGCAGTCGTGATGGTGAAGCCGGGCGGGACGGGGAGGCCGATGGACGCCATCTCGGCGAGGTTGGCGCCCTTGCCGCCGAGCAGCGCGCGCATCCCGGCGTTGCCGTCCGCCTCACCCCCGCCGAAGCGGTAGACCCACTCGGCCACGGCTCAGCCCTCTGCCCCGGACATACGCACGAATAGCCCCAGCCCCCCACCGTCATGCCCGGACTTGTTCCGGGCATCCACGTTCTTTGTACCGACCGCACAAACAAGCCGTGGATGGCCGGGACAAGCCCGGCCATGACGAATAGGGGGATACCGGAAGCAGTCTGATCGCCGGGCCACGGCTCAGCCCTCGATCTTCGAGAAGTCGGCGACGCGGTCGAGCGTGCTGCGGATCTGCGAGAGCATCAGCAAGCGATTGTGGCGTAGGTCAGGCTCATCGCAGTTGACCGTGACCTGATCGAAGAAGGCGTCGACCGGCGCCCGCAGCGCCGCCATTGCTTCCATGGCTTCCTCAAAGGATCCTCGCTCCAGGGCTGGCTCCACGATTGTGTTGGCTACGGCGATGCTACTGTGGAGCGCATACTCCTCGTCGTCGGGGTCACCGAAGAGGTCCGTGTCGGCCTCGCCGTCATAGCGAGTTCCGTCCTTCTTTTCTTCGATGCGGAGGATGTTAGCGGCCCGGCGGTAGGCGGTGAGAAGGTTGGCGCCGTCTTCCGACTCAAGAAAGCGCCCGAGCGCTTTGACTCTTGCCACCAAGCGCACGAGATCGTCCTCGCCGCTTGCGCCAAAGACGGCGCTTACCAAATCGTGTCGGTATCCCTTCTCGCGCAGGTGAACCCTGACCCGATCAGCAAGGAAGGCGAGCAGAGCGGCGCGAGTGGCCTCCGGCCCCGGTTCGGCCGGCAGCAAACCGCCGTAGCCACTGATCGCCTCCCCGAACGCGTCACCAAGCGGCAGTCGCAAATCGTTCTCGATGATGATGCGGATCGCGCCGAGCGCAGTGCGGCGCAATGCGAAGGGGTCCTTGGAGCCGGTCGGCCGCTCGTCGATCGCGAAGAAGCCAACGAGGGTATCGAGCTTGTCCGCGAGTGCCACCGCCACGCTCACCGGACGCTCCGGGCAGATCGCATCTGGCCCTTCCGGTCTATGGTGTTGGAGGATGGCAATCCAGACCGACGTCGGCTCCCCATCCGCCTCCCCCAAATTTCCGCCCATAATCCCCTGGAGGTCGGGGAACTCACCCACCGTCTCGGTGACGAGATCGGCCTTGCATAAGAGTCCGGCGCGCGCCGCATCGTCAGGGTCGGCATCCTCGACCCACTGGCAGAGCACGCGCGCCAAATTCTCGATGCGCTTGGCCTTTTCATACATGGAGCCGAGGCGGGCGTGGAAGACCATGCCCTTCAGCTCCCCCACGCGATCATCCAGCCTACGCAGACCGTCTTGATTCCAAAAAAAGCGGGCATCGGCGAGACGGGCACGCAAGACCCGCTCGTTGCCGGCAACGACGGCGCCTCCGCCTATAATGTCGGCGTCGGAAACCATGACGAAGCGGGGAGCCAGCCGGCCGCCTTTGCGACGGCCAAGCACGCTGAAATACCGCTGATGGGTGCGCATGGCGGACCGCAGGATTAGGTCCGGCAGTTCCATAAAGGGTTCGTCGATCGTGCCCATCAGCACCACTGGCCATTCAACGAGACCCGCGTTTTCCGTCACCAACCACGCGTCGCGCGCGAGCGAGTAACCCGCTCCCTCTGCGAGTGCCAACGCGTCGCCCTCGATCCTCTGTTTCCGCTGCTCCGGGTCCAGCATCACCCTGGCGGATTCGAGCGTCGCCTCGTAGCTGCAAGGGTTCTCTATCGTGAGCGGCCCCGACGAGAGGAAGGGGTGGCCGAGCGTCGTGCGCCCGCTTTCCACAGTGCCGAAGCGAAAGGGCACCACCGCATCGTCCAGCAGGCAGAGGATGGAGCGGATGGGGCGCACCCAGCGCACGCCGCTCTCGTCCCAGCGCATGGACTTGGGCCAGGAGA
>JAPPNV010000152.1 GCA_028818565.1 Rhodospirillales bacterium
CAATCGTTCGAAACAATCCGGGAAACCCGTGGTCAGATGATCTGCGAAACAACAAAGGGCACCACCCTCTTTCACGGGTTCGAGACCCATCGGGAAGGCAAGCCGACCGACATGGAGCGGGTCGACGTGAACGGCCTCCCCTTTCCCAAGCTGTTGATCGGGGGCGCTCTACGCGAGGGCCGGAAGTTCCTTCGCTACTACTACGACAACCCGGAGATCACGGGGGACGAGGACACCGGCGCTCCCAAGTTCGGATATGCCGTGAGTTTCAACGCCCCCAATTCGGATCAGAAGGTCGTCGTCGGCTCGGGAATCTACCTGAAGGCTGCCGAGCAGCGGTGATCGGGCGCGAATCAAGCCCCCGCCGCGCGCAGGCGGCCAGGGCTCTCTGAATCTCCCCCGTTCGATTGGTCCAACCTTAGGTTTGGGAGTGATGAGGACCGACTATGGCAAGGAAGCGGTACAGGCCGGAGGAGATTGTCAGCCAATTGCGGCAGGCTCAGGTGCTGCACGGCCATGTCGCGAATGGCACAGATGGTGTGATGGCCAACAAATTGGGCCCTGATTACGTACGAACCTCATCCTGACTCGGGATAGCTCCCGGCCTCTTGTTCGGCGCGGTGGAATGACGCCGATCGGCGCGTTAACCTATTGATTACGCTAGAATCCGAGGGGTCAGCCTCGGACGATTAACAACACCTTAGGGGTGGCCACCCGTCAGCCAAGGATCGCCTCAACTCAGTCGCGTCGCTGTCGTGAGCACGAAAGTCTCGAAGGCCTTCTAAGATCAACGCGCCACCGTCTCCGCCCCGCCAGACTTCCGCGTTCCCGCGGCTGCACGGGCGATGCGCGCGTCCCGGTAGTAGCCGAGCGCAATGATGAGCGTCTGCGCCAGCACGATGGGCGCCGCCAGCGGCCGGAAACGGTGCACCTCGGCGTCGCGGACCTCGAAGTAGAGGCCGGAGTTGCGGGCGAGCGGGCTCGCCATCGAATCGGTGATGGCGAGCACGGGAACCCTGCGGATGTGGGCATCGGAGACCACGTCCACGACCTGCTGCGCGTATTCGGCGAAGCTGACGGCGATCAACAGATCGTCGAGACCGATGGTCGCCACTTGCTGCGGCAGCATGCCGCCGACCGAATCAAGCAGGTGGCAGCGGTATTCGAGCCTAACCAGGCCGTAGGAGAGGTATGCGGCGACGGGGAAAGCCCGGCGCTGACCGATGACGTAGATTGACTGGGCGCCGTCCATCATGCGGACAGCCTGCCTGAGCGCCTCGCCGTCGATGTCCCGCTTCAGGTGCTGGAGGGCGAGGACGGATGCCTCGGCGAACCCGTTCAGGATGGCGGAGGGATCGTCGGCAGCGGCCTCCTCCAGCTTGCCGCGATGCTCGTGGATCTGATCCCTGAACGACGATGCGCCTTCGATGAGGCGCAGGCGAAAGACACGCTGCATCTCCGAGAAGCCCGAGAAGCCGAACTCCTTCGCGAAGCGAATGACGGTGGAGGGCTGAACGTCGGTCTGCCGCGCGGTCTCCGCCACCGTCTGCAGCGCGAAGCGGTTGGGGTCTCCCAGCGCGAAATGGGCAATGCGCTGCAGGTGTGGGCTCAAGCCCTCGTATCGGTGTTGGAACTCTTCGCGGAGCCGGTCGAAGTCCTGCGGCGGTTCATCGCTCGCCATGCCTTCCTCCAGCGCGTGATTGCCGTAGCGGTGATGCGCGAGGAGAGCCTTCCACGGATTGAACGAGAATTCAATAACTTGCCCAAACTCGCAATCGAACGAATATTCGCTCTTGACACGGCCAGAGAACCAGCGTTGGATTTGAACGTACGTTCGCCCCCGAGGATTTTCTTGAACGATCATGCAGATCGTGAGGAAGGTCACCATGACAGAGCGCGTGGGGTTCGCCGGAACCGGGCTGATGGGGCGCGGCATGGCAAGGAACATCCTCGCCGCCGGATTCCCGCTCGCCGTCGTGGCTCACCGCAGCCGGGCCCCGGTCGAGGACCTGGTCAGCCGGGGTGCGGCCGAGCTCCCGAACTATCGTCAGCTGGCCGCCGAATGCGATCTGGTCCTCATTTGCGTGACCGGGACGCCAGAGGTCGAGAGCGTCATCCACGGGCCGAATGGACTGCTGGAAGGCGCGCACGCCGGACTGATCGTGGTCGACTGCTCGACCAGCGAGCCCGCCTCCAGCGCGCACATCGCAAGGGCGCTGGCCGAACGGGGCGCCTCCTTCGTCGATGCGCCGCTCGCCCGCACGCCTGTGGAGGCCGAGGCGGGCCGTCTCAACACCATGGTTGGCGCATCGCAGGCCGACTTCGCGCGGGTCCGGCCGGTGCTGGCGGCATGCTGCGAGAACATCGTCCACATGGGGCCGGCCGGTGCCGGCCACAAGACCAAGCTCGTCTACAACCTCATCACCATGGGCTATGCCGCGCTCATCTCCGAGGCGCTCTGCGCCTGCGCGGCCACCGGGGTCGATCTGAGGCGCTTCGCCGACCTCGTGTCGGCGGGCGGGGCCAACAGCGGGATTTTCCAGCTGATCGTGCCGAAGGCGATCGAAGACGGCGACTGCTCGGGCCTCAACTTCAGCCTGGCGAACGCCGAGAAGGACCTCCGCTACTACAACCGCATGGTCGACGGAATCCCGCTCTCCGGGCTTCTCGGCCGGGCGGTCCAGCACGCGCTCATTCAGGGACTCAACCTCGGCTACGCGGACGGCCTCGTCGGCGACCTGCTGCACGTCCAGGAGACGCTCAACGGAGTCGAGATCCTGAACCGGGAACCGTCGGAACCCGTGCCTGCCGAAGACGAAACGGAAGCGGCATGAGCCGCGTTCCATCGAATTCAGGAGAGTGATGTCACGAGAGGGAGAACCACGATGCCACGGATGAAGCTCACAAGACGGTCATTGCTCAAGGGAGCGGGCCTGCTCTCGGCGGGCACCGCAGTCACCTTCATGGGCCCCTGGCGCCATAACCGCGTCTATGCCGCTGCCTCGGACAAGCCGATCCTCATCGGCCTCACCTCCGATGCGTCGGGGCAGTACGCCAACTCGGGTGCATCCGACCGGCGGGGCATGCTGATGGCGATCGCCGAGTTCAACGATCGCGGCGGGGTGCTCGGGCGCATGGTTGAGACCCTCCACGTCGATACCGAGACGACGCCGGCAACGGGCAGCCGGGCGGCGGAACGCCTGATCTCGCGCAACGAATGCGCCTTCCTGATCGGTGCGGTCAGCTCAGGCGTCGCCAACGCCATCTCCCAGGTCGCCCAGAAGTACGGCACCGTTTACCTGAACACGAACTCGAGCTCGCCCACCGAATCCGGCAAGAACTGCCATCGGGTCAAGTTCGTGTGGGACGGCAACGGCACCAACTTCGCACAAGCCGCGGTCAAGAACGCGATCAACGCTTACGGCACCAAGTGGATGCTGATGACCAACGACTATGTCTGGGGCCACAACACCTCGGCCGCCACCCGCACGCTGGTGGAGCAGTACGGCGGCGAGATCACCGACGAGATCCTCGTGCCGCAGGGCACGCGCGACTTCAGCGCCATGCTCCTGAAGGTGCAGCAGGGCTCGCCCCAGGTGGTCGCGGCAGCGGTGGGCGGCGACGATCAGAAGGCGATGCGACAGCAGGTGGCGGAGCTCGGACTCGGCGAGAGCATGGCCTGGATCAACAACCAGCAGGACTGGCCCGACGTCTACGGCCTGCCGCTGGAGAACCTCTTCGGCGTGTTCGGCACCACCTGGTACTGGAAGCTGGACCTGCCCGGCGTGGCAGAGTTCGTGCAGCGCTATCAGGCGGCCTATCCCGATACGCGGATGCGGGTGCCGGGGAACGTCTTCTACAACGGCTACATGGCCACGCGTGAGCTGCTGAGCGCGGTGGAACGCGCGGGCTCCACCAACAACCGCAAGGTGATCCAGGAGCTGGAGGGGCTCAAGGTCTCGGCCCAGGATCGAATGCAGCATCACGATGCCTGGATGAACCCTGCGACGCACCAGATGCAGCAGACGATCTATCTCGCGACCGCCAACAGCGGCACCGGGGACGCAGACGACATGTTCAGGATGCTGAGCCAGTCCAGCCCCGAGGAAATCCGGGATACCGGGGCCGACGCGGCCTGTATGATGGAGTCGCTGGACGAGACACCCAGCTACGAGATGTAGGTCCTCCCGGTACTGCCGCCGGCTTCCGGGCGGCCGGAGGCCGGCGGCATCCTGTTTCGGCGGCGAGACGCCAGCAGCCGATCGCGCCTCGGATGCGCCGCGTTGGTGCCGACACGCCCGGGACCGTCGCCCCATGTCGCACATTCTACCCCACCTTCTGAACGGGCTGAGCCTCGGTCTTCTCTTCGCGCTGATCGCGCTGGGCTTCATGCTCATCGTGAGTGTGATGGAGGTGATCAACCTCTCGCACGGCTCGCTCTTCGCGCTGGGTGCTTACTTCGCGCTGGTGGTCATCGATCCGGACTTCGCCTGGCTCGGCTCATTCGGGGAGGCATACCGGGCGCTGCCGCTTCCGGCGCGCTACGGGTTGGCGTTCCTCATCGCTCCGGCGCTCGTCGCGGTCGTCGGCATGGGTCTGGAAGTCTGCATGCGCCGGACCTATGGCAAGAAGGCGGAATACGGCCTGCTGCTCACCTTCGGCGCGGCGCTCGTCATCGAGGAAACCATCCGGGTCCTCTGGGGCCCCTCGGAGCAATACCTCCAGGTGCCGCGGGACATTTCTGGGGCCTTTCTCTTCGGCGGCCTTATCTACTCCAAGTACAAGCTCTACGCGGCGCTGTTCGCGGCCATCGCCATCGGCCTCGTCTGGCTGTTCCTGGAGCGCACGCCCTACGGCGCCATCATCAAGGCGGGCGCGCACGACAGCGAGATGGTGCGCGCGCTCGGCATCAACCTGACCAGGCTGCGCCTGCTCGTATTCGGCCTGGGTGCCGGCCTCGCGGGCTTCGCGGGCATCGTGCTGACGCCCATCTGGGGGCTCAGGCCGCACGTCGGCATCGACGCCGTTATCCCCGCCTTCCTGATCATCGTCCTCGGCGGGATCGGCAGCTTCTCGGGCGCAGTGACGGGGGGCATTCTGGTAGGGCTCGCAGTCGGGATCACCGGGGCCTACGCCTCGGACTGGTCGTTGCTCTCGATGTATCTGCTGCTCATCGCGGTGGTGACGGTCCGGGCGCGCGGTCTCTTCGGCAAGAAGAGCGTGCTGGAGGCGTGAGCATGGCCCCGCGGCAATCCTTCGCAGGCCGCTGGGTCCCAGGCGAGATGGCGCTGCTCTTCGTCCTCATGGCGACGCTGCCGCTCTGGATCGGGCCGGTCGGGCTCTACCAGTATCTCGGTATCGAGATCGCGATCTGGATGATCTACGGCCTCGGCTACAACCTACTTCTCGGCTATTCAGGCCTGCCGAGCTTCGGCCACGGCGCCTTCTTCGGGATCGGGGCCTACGCATTCGGCCTCTTCCAGCTCCGAGTCTTCGAGAGCCTCTGGCTCGGCATGGTCTGCGCTGTCGTGGCGGCGGCCGTCGCGGGCGCCTTCGTGGCCTGTTTCCTGTCGCACCGGCGCGGCATCTACTTCGCGCTGCTGACCATCGCCTTCGGTCAGGTGTTCTGGTTCGTCTCCATCAAGTGGCACGCCGTCACGGGCGGCGAGGACGGGCTCCTGAACATTCCGCGCCCCGCGCTGGAACTCGGCGTCATATCGCCGGCTCTGAGCACGAACGCCGACTTCTTCTATTTCGTGCTCTTCGTCCTTGCCGTCGTGACCGTCCTGCTGTGGCGGCTCGTCCATTCGCCCTTCGGTAAGGTGCTGCAGGCAATCCGGCAGAACGAGGAGCGGGCGCGCTTCGTCGGCTACAACGTCTGGCTCTTCAAGTGGGCGGCGTTCACGCTGTCGGCGGCGATTGCGGGGCTCGCCGGCTCGCTCTTCTCGATGGCGCAGCAGAGCGCCTACCCCGACGTGATGAGCCTGCACGCGTCCGGCATCATCGTGATGATGACGCTGATCGGCGGCGGGTTCGTGAGCTTCTGGGGGCCGGTAATCGGGGTCGCGGTCTATTTCGTGGCGCGCGACGTGCTCGGCACGCTCACCGAGACATGGCTCCTCTGGTTCGGGCTGGTGTTCGTGCTGGCCGTGATCTTCAAGCCCGAGGGCATCGCCGGCGCATGGCAGGAATTCACCGGTGCGAAAGGACGACATGCGCTCGCTCGGCGCGCGATGGCGGGCCTCATATCCGCGGGACGGAAGTGAGCCATGGCCCTGTTCGAAGCCCGCGGGATACACAAGCGCTTCGGCCGGCAGGTGGTGCTGGAGCGCATCGACCTCAGCTTCGAGGCCGGGCGGCTGAGCGGGATCATGGGCCCGAACGGTGCTGGCAAGACCACCTGCTTCAACGTGCTCACGGGCCGCTTCAAGCCCGACCGCGGCCGGGTCGTGTTCGACGGCGAGGACATCACCGGGCTCTCGCCCAGCGCCATCGCGCGCAAGGGCATCGCGCGCTCGTTCCAGATCATGAGCCTCTTCGACGAGTACTCGGCGCTGGAGAACATCGTGATCGCACTGCCGGACGTGCGGGCGCGCGGCTTCAACATGATCGACAGCCTGTCCGCGGACAGCGAGGCCGCCGACCGTGCCGCCGCCGTGCTGGCGCGGGTGGGCCTCGCCGGGCGGGAGCACCGCCGCGCCGGCGATCTCGCCTATGGCGAGCGGCGCGCGCTCGAAGTGGGTGTCGCGTTGGCCGCGCGGCCCCGCCTCCTCTTCCTCGACGAGCCCACCTCGGGTCTCGGCACCGAGGCGACCGCGCGCCTCGCCGACCTCGTGCAGGATCTGAAGCGCGACCACTCGATCGTGGTGATCGAGCACGACATGCAGTTCCTCTTCGGGCTCGCCGACACGATCTCGGTCATCCACTGGGGGCAGGTCGTCGCCGCCGGAACCCCCGACGCGTTGCGCGAGAACAAGTGGGTCCAGCGCTCCACCCTGGGGGCGCCGCCATGATCCTGGACGTCGCCGACATCGAGACCTTCTACGGCGAGACACAGGCGCTCTTCGGCGTTTCGCTCACCGTGGGAGAGGGCGAGGTCGTCGCGCTGCTGGGGCCGAGCGGTGCCGGCAAGACCACGACCTTGCGCTCGATCCTGGGCCTCACGCCGGCGCGGCAGGGCTTCATCAGCTTCGACGGACGCGACATCACGCGAACGCCCACCCACGAGATCGCCCGTCTGGGTATCGGCTGGGTGCCGGACGACCGGCGCATCTTTCCCACGTTGACCGTAGCGCGGAACCTCTCCATCGCACGCAAGCGCACCCGCTTCCGCGCCTGGTCGCTCAGCGAGATGTTCGAGATCTTCTCTGCGCTGGAGCATCTGATGGAACGCGAGAGCGAGAACTTGTCCGGCGGCGAGATGCAGATGGTAGCGATCAGCCGGGCTCTGCTGGGCGCGCCCGGACTGGTGCTGTTCGACGAGCCCTCCCAGGGCCTCGCGCCCAAGGTCGTGCAGGACGTGATGGCGACCGTCTCGCGCCTCAAGAACGCAGGACTCGCCGCCCTGGTGGTCGAGCAGAACGCCGCCACCGCGCTCCGGATCAGCGACCGCGCCTACGTCATGGACCGAGGCCGCATCGTGTACGAAGGGCCCGCGGCCGTTTTGCTCGCCGACGAAGACCTTCGCATGGGCCTGCTGGGGGTGTGAGCGTGACGACGCCGATCCTCGAAGCGCGCGGCCTGGTCAAGCGCTATGCGCGCGGCCTGATCCGCCGGCGCGAGACCTTCCGACTGGAGGCGGACCTGACCGTGGAGGAGTCGACGATTGTCGGCGTCATGGGGCCGAACGGGTCCGGCAAGACCACGCTGTTCGAACTAATCACCGGCTCGAACATGCCGAGCGCGGGCACTGTTCGCGTCCTGGGCAGGAACATCCACGAGGTGAAGTACGGTCAGCGTGACCGCCTCGCAATCCACTACCACCAGTCCTACCAGGTGCGTCACTTCCGCCGCACCAGGCCGTCGTTCCTGATGCAGCCAGCGGGCCACGACTACCCGATGGTGCATCTATTCGATGAGCCACAGTTCAACACTCAGGACGGCTACATCGGCTTCATGCTGGAATTCTTTCGCAAGCTGCGGAGCGAAGGGCGACTGGTGTTCGTCTGCCTCCACCCGAACGAACCTTATCACCTCGAGCTGATGGAAGAGGTCTGCGAGCGCTTCGTCTTCGTGCTGGCGGGGCGCGTGCGCGAGTATCCGGATTTCGACTCGTTGCTTCGGGCGACCGATGTCCGCTCCTATCTGGGCCGGCTGGTGTCGCCGGATGCGGCGTGAACGCGATGGCGCGGCGACGCCCTCGCCCAAGACTCGACTTGCGATAGCCATAAGGGGGACCGTCAGCCGATGAGAAAGCGTTCGGGTGGGGAAGTTCTGGCAGAGATGCTGCAGGGCTACGGCGTCACGCATGTGTTCATGGTGCCGTCGATCCTGAGGCGGGCCCTGGTTGAGATGGAGCGGCGCACGACGATTCGGCGCATTCAGGTCCACGCCGAGAAATCGGCCGCCTACATGGCAGACGGCTATGCGCGCGCGTGCGGCCGGCCTGGCATCTGCATGGCGCAGGTGGTTGGCGCGCTCAACCTCGCCGCCGGTCTGCGCGACGCCTGGCTCGCCAACGCGCCGGTGATCGCCATGACCGGCGGCCGCGACCCGCACACCAAGT
>JAPPNV010000243.1 GCA_028818565.1 Rhodospirillales bacterium
AGCTCCGCCGGCGCGAGATGGGCGACCGCTTCGGGCTCCAGGTGGTCGAGCACCGTGGCGCGCCGGGTCATCGCGCCCGTGTGCCAGTGCTCAAGCATCCGCCCTGTGGTCAGCACCATGGGGAACTCGTCGTCGGGCGTCTCGTCCGGCGGCACGATCCCGGCGGGCACGAGCTTGCCCCGCTTGCTCGGGGTCGGATAGCCGTCCTCGAAGATCACGTCGCGGCCGGGCTCGTCCTCACCCTCGCAGGGATAGGTCACGCCGCCTTCGCGGCGCAGCCGCTCCCAACTGATGTTGTCGAGGGAGGGCATGCAGCCCTTCATCTCGGCGAAGACATCCGCCGGGCTGCCATAATTCCAGTCGAGCCCGATGCGGCGCGCGATCTCCTGGATGATCCACCAGTCCTGCTCCACGCCGTCGGGCGCGGTGAGCGCGACGCGGCCCATCTGGACCTGGCGGTTGGTGTTGGTGACCGTGCCGTCCTTCTCCGGCCATGCCGACGCCGGCAGCACCACGTCGGCGTGCCACGCGGTCTCGGTAAGGAAAAGCTCCTGGATGATGAGATGGTCGAGCGAAGCGAGCGCTTCGCGCACGTGCCGCAGGTTGGGGTCCGACATCGCCGGGTTCTCGCCCATGATGTACATGCCCTTGACTTGGCCCTCGTGCGCGGCGTTCATCACCTCGACCACGGTAAGGCCGGCGTTCGGGTCGAGCTCGGCCTCCCAGAAATCCGAGAACTGCGCCCGCAAGGTAGAATCGGTCACTCGCTGGTAGTCCGGGTACATCATGGGAATGAGCCCGGCGTCGGAGGCGCCCTGCACGTTGTTCTGCCCGCGCAGCGGGTGCAGGCCGGTGCCGGGGCGGCCTACCTGACCGGAGATCAGTGAGAGAGAAATCAGGCAGCGCGCATTGTCGGTGCCGTGGATGTGCTGGGAGATGCCCATGCCCCAGAAAATGATTGCCGCCTCGGCACGCCCGTAGAGGCGCGCGACCTCGCGCAGCACGTCGGGCTCGATGCCGCAGACCGGACCCATCTCCTCCGGCGCGTACTCCTTGAGGTGGTTCCGGAGCTGCTCGAACCCTTCCGTGTGGGCGCTCACGTATTGCCGGTCGTAAAGCTCTTCCTCGACGATGACGTGCATCAGCGCGTTGAGCAGGGCCACGTCCGTGCCGGGCTTGAACTGCAGGAAGTGGCTCGCGTGGCGGGAGAGCGCCGAGCCGCGCGGGTCGATCACGATCAGCTTCGCGCCGCGTTTCGCCGCGTTCTTGAAGAAGGTCGCGGCCACCGGATGGTTCGCGGTCGGCTGGGCGCCGATCACGATGATGACGTCCGAGTGTTCGACCTGGTTGAAGCTCGCGGTGACCGCGCCGGAGCCGATGCATTCCAGCAACGCCGCCACCGACGAGGCATGGCAGAGCCTGGTGCAGTGATCGACGTTGTTGGTGCCGAAGCCCGCGCGCACGAGCTTCTGGAAGAGATAGGCCTCCTCGTTCGATCCCTTGGCGGAGCCGAAACCGGCGAGCGCCCCCGCGCCGTGCTCGTCGCGAATTCGTTTGAGGCCTGCCGCCGCCGCGTCGAGCGCCTCGTCCCAACTGGCCTCACGGAAATGGGTGAAGGGATTCGCCGGGTCGATGTCGATATCGGCCGATTTCGGCGCGTCCTCCCGGCGGATCAGCGGCGTCGTCAGCCGGTGCCGGTGATTCACGTAGTCGAAGCCGAATCGGCCCTTGACGCAGAGCCTGCCGTGGTTGGCCGGGCCGTCCTTGCCGTCCACCCAGAGGATCTTGTTGTCCTTGACGTTGAAGGTGAGCTGGCAGCCGACGCCGCAATAGGGGCAGACGCTGTCGACCTGCTTGGCCGGCGTCTCCTTGCCGACCTCCTTGGCCGGCATCAGCGCGCCGGTGGGGCAGGCCTGGACGCATTCGCCGCAGGCGACGCAGGTGCTCTCGCCCATGGGGTCGTCGAAGTCGAACACGATCTTGTTGCGCGCGCCCCGGCCCGCCATGCCGATCACGTCGTTGACCTGCACCTCGCGGCACGCACGCACGCAGCGCGTGCAATGGATGCAGGCGTCCAGGTTGACCGCCATCGCCGTATGGGTGAGGTCGGGAGCAGGGGACTGCCGCGGTTCGAAGCGGCTCGTCGAAAGCCCCATGGTGCCCGCCCAGTCCCAAAGCTCGCAGGATGGGTCGTGGCTGGAATCGGGCGCGGGCTGATCGGCGAGCAGCAGCTCCATCACCATGTCGCGGGAGCGCACCGCGCGCTCTGCATCGACGTTGACCACCATCCCGTCCGCCGGCTTGCGGATGCAGGAGGCTGCGAGAACGCGCTCGCCCTCGATCTCCACCATGCAGACCCGGCAGTTGCCGTCCGCCCGGTAGCCGGGCTCGGGCGTGTAGCAGAGGTGGGGAATGTCGATCCCGTTCCGCTTGGCGACCTGCCAGATGGTCTCGTCCGGCTGCGCGGTCACCGCCTGGCCGTCGAGGGTGAAGCGGATGACGTCGCTCATGCGAGCTCCTCCGGGAAGTAGCGCAGGATGGAGAGCAACGGGTTCGGGGCCGCCTGCCCGAGCCCGCAGATCGAGGCGTCGGCCATGGCGGCGCTCAGCTCGCGCAGGAGCGGCGCATCCCAGTGGCCGTCACTCATCATCCCGGCCGCCTTCTCGCAACCGACACGACAGGGGGTGCATTGCCCGCAGCTCTCGTCTTCGAAGAACCGCATCAGGTTGAGGGCCGCGCTCTTCAAGTCGTCCTTGTCGGAGAGCACCACGACCGCAGCCGAGCCAATGAAGCAGCCGTGCTCCTCGAGGGTGCCGAAGTCGAGCGGCAGGTCGGCCATCGAGGCGGGCAGGATACCGCCGGAGGCGCCGCCCGGCAGGTAGGCGCGGAAGCTGTGGCCCTCGGCCATGCCGCCGCAGTACTCGGCCAGCAGCTCGTTCATGGTGATGCCCGCAGGCGCACGCTTGACGCCGGGCTCCTTCACCCGGCCCGACACGGAGAAGCTGTGAAAGCCCGAGCGCCCGTTGCGGCCTTCGTCCGCGAACCAGCTCGGGCCGCGCTCCAGGATATCGCGCACCCAATGGAGCGTTTCGACGTTGTTGATGAGCGTGGGCCTGCCCCAGAGACCCACCTGGGACGGGAAGGGGGGCTTGTGCCGGGGCTCGCCCCGCTTGCCCTCGATACTTTCCAGCATCGCCGACTCTTCGCCACAGATATAGGCGCCCGCACCCCGGCGGAGAATGAGCTTGGTCTGGGCCGTGAGGTCTGCGGCGTCGAGCTTCGCGATCTCCTCCAGCAGCACCTCGCGGATGCCCGGATATTCATCGCGCAGGTAGATGTAGCATTCGGCGGCTTCCACCGCCCAACCGGCGATCAGCGTGCCTTCGAGAAAGCGGTGCGGGTCCTGCTCCATGTAGACCCGGTCCTTGATCGTGCCGGGCTCGCCTTCGTCGGCGTTCACCGCCATCAGCCGGGGGCCGGTCTCGGCGCGTACGAAGCGCCACTTGCGCCCGGTGGGGAAGCCCGCGCCGCCCTTGCCCTTGAGGTTACTTTCCTCCAGCGCGCCGATCACGTCGTCGACGCGGCGCGCGCCCGAGAGGCATTCCTTGAGCACGGTGTAGCCGCCGTCGGCGACGTAAGCCTCGAGGTCGACGTAGGCCGGGACGGCCGGGGAATGATTTGATTCCTCGATGCAGGCGAGGATCGAGTCGACGCTCGCTTCGGTCACGTGGCGATGGCCGACCTCGGCCACCGGCGCCTCCTCGCAACGGCCCATGCAGGGCGCCCGCACCACCCGCACATCGCCGCCCGCTGCGGCGGGAAGCGCGTCCAACAGCCCCAGCGCGCCGAGACATTCGCAAGTGAGGCTGTCGCAGACCCGAACGGTGAGCGGCGGGGGCGGGCTCTCGCCCTCCATCACCACGTCGAAGTGGGCATAGAAGGTCGCAACCTCGTAGACCTCGGCCATGGCGAGGCGCATCTCAGCCGCGAGCGCCGCGAGATGCCTCGCGGAGAGGCAGCCGTAGTGATCCTGGATCCTGTGCAGATGCTCGATCAGCAGATCTTGGCGGCGGGGGGCGTCCCCCAGCAGCGCGCGAACCTCTTCCTGCGCTGCGGGTTCGACCTGGCGGCCCTTCTCGGTGTAGCGCGCCCTGCGCCGCCCGCTGCCGGGGTGTCTGGGTGCCTGATTTCCGGCCGATAGGGCCACTCACGGTCTCCGACGATGTTGGTCCGCCTGGAACGGCGGGCGGTATGACAAACTGGCCCCGTTGCCTAACACCTAGCCGGGCGACGGTCGAGAATTAGTTTGGATGTCGATCCGGATGCACCGCATCGCGAGGCGATGACCGGACGTGGTCAGAACGGATCCTCGTCGAGCGGTGCGGGCGAATCGACTTTCGTGAGGCTGACCACGGCGGCGTTGATCAGGCGTTTGCCCGCATTTTCGAAATTCGCCGTCACCCGGTCGCCGATCACGGACTGCACCTGCCCGAGGCCCCAGTCCGGTGCGTGCGGGTTCGTGACCCAGTCGCCCGGCGCGAGGCCTTCGACCATCGCTTTCCTCTCTCCGCTCGCCCGCAGCCCACCGCCTGCGGCCCCGGCATGATAGCCGCGTGACGCTATGTCGACCATTTCGGGAGGGCGCAGCGCACCAGGCGGCGTCGCGGTATCTTCCTAGTCCGTTGTAACAGAACATGAAATTATGACGAACACGCATTGGCATCGCGGTCGGCGCAGGGAGTCAGAAAACCTTGCCGAGGCGGCGGTGCATTTTTATACTCCGCGCCCATTTCAAGGGGGATGCGGCAGGGCAGTGGCGCGAGATCGGATGAAGCTCCCGGCCAGGTACAAGCCGACGAGCAAGGAAGAGTTCATGTCGCCGCGGATGCGGGAATATTTCCGGCGCAAGCTGGAAACGTGGCGGCACGACATCCTCAACGAAACCGATGCGACTCTCGAGAAGCTCAGGCTCGACACCAGCCAGGAGCCCGACCTGGGGGATCGCGCTGCCGTCGAATCGGAACGCTCGGTCCAGCTTCGCACCCGAGACCGGGCCCGCAAGCTGATCTCGAAGATCGAGGCGGCGCTGCAGCGGATCGAGGAAGGCTCCTACGGCTATTGCGAGGAAACCGCCGAGCCCATCAGCATCCGCCGTCTGGAAGCCCGCCCCATCGCGACCCTCAGCGTCGAAGCGCAGGAGCGTCACGAGCGCCACGAGCGCACCCACCGCGACGGCTGAGTCCCGTAGCCTCTAGTCGGCGAGCGGGCGTGCGCGGCACGCTCTGGCCATTTGACGGCCTGCACACGGTCGTGAACCATTCCGAGACCTTCGGGGTGCATGAGCCCCGGCAGGGATTGGGACGACGCGTGAAGGGGCCCCATCATGAGTGAGCGGCCGACCGAGGATGTCGTGGCGATGAGCATCCTCGAGGGCACGATGCTCTCCATTTGCCGGGAAATGGGCATCACCCTGATGAAGACGTCGTACTCGACGATCTTCAATGAGGCTCTGGACTTCACCTGTGTCCTCGCCGACGCGAAGGGCGACATGATCGCGGCGGCGGACTTCTGCCCGGCGCATATCGGCGGCATGCCAGTCGTCATCAAGAGCTGCGTGCGCGAGATGGCGCGCGAGAGGCTGGCCGAGGGCGATGTCATCATGCACAACGACCCTTATCGGGGCGGCCTGCACACGCCGGACCACACTTTCTTCATGCCGTTCTTCGTGGGCGGCGAATTGATGGGCTACGCCGTCTCCATCGGTCACGTGGCCGAAATCGGCGGCATGGTGCCCGGCAGCTTCGCCAGCGAAGGCACGGAAATCTTTCACGAGGGCATGCGCGTGCCGCCGGTCCACATCAAGCGGCGTGGCGAGGATGTCGAGGAAGTCTGGAAGCTCGTCCTCGCGAACGTGCGCACGCCACGCCACAACTACGGCGATTACCGCGCGATGATCGGCGCCTGCGAGACCGGCGCGAGCCGCATGAGCGCGCTGATCGAGAAATACGGCAAGCAGAGCTTCTCCGCGCTGACCGATGCGCTCATCCGTTATTCCGAAGGCCGCATGCGCGCGGAGATCGCGGCCATCCCGGACGGGCGCTACAGCTTCGAGGACCACATGGAGGACGACGGAATCGAGGACCGGCCGCACCGGGTCGCCGTCGATGTCTTCGTGCAGGGAGACGAGCTGGTCGCCGATTTCGCACGCAGCGACCCGCAGGCGCGCGGTGCGATCAACGCCACCCTGGGAGTCACCTGGTCGGCCACCTTCAACGCGATGCTCCACGTCACCGATCCGTCGATTCCGCGCAACGCAGGGTGCTATCGCCCCATCCGCGTTCTCGCGCCTCCCGGTAGTGTTGCCAATGTGGACTATCCCGCGCCTGAGGTCGGCGGCAACACCGAGACCCATCTCAGGCTCTGCTACGCCGTCATTGCCGCGCTGTCGGAGCGCGTGCCCGAGCGGACGTTCGCTCCCGACGCGGGCACCCACTGCAACTTCCTGTTCGGCGGTCAGCATCCCACGACCGGCGAGTACTACGTTTGCTACGACTTCATGATCGGCGGTTGGGGCGGGCGCCCGTTCGCCGATGGCCATGACACCTGCAATTGCATCAACGGCAACTGCCGCACGGTCCCGGTCGAGGTCTACGAGACTCGCTTTCCCTGGCTGGTGGAGACCCTTTCCCTGGTCGAAGATTCCGGCGGTCCCGGCCGCTACAGGGGCGGCCTCGGCAGCACCAAGACCCTCGTCTGCCAGGCCGACGAAATCACGATCAGCCACATGGGGGACCGCCATCGGGCCGGGCCGTGGGGGCTGCTGGGTGGGGGAGAGGGAGGAGCCGCGTCGCTCCTCGTCCGGCGAGCGAATACCGACGGCTGGCACGACGCGTGCGCGGCCTGGGGCAAGGTCTCGCCGTCGAAGTTCAGCAATGTGGCGATCCGGCGCGGCGACCGGGTGCGACTCACGACCTGCGGTGGCGGTGGGTACGGCGACCCGGGCACGAGAGAGCCCGGGATGGTCGCGGAAGATCTCCGCGAGGGCTATGTCTCGTGCGAGTCGGCGGCGCGCTACGGCTTCGAACCTGAGAAGAGCGGGGCAGAGTAAAGGGGAGGGCCGCCCTCGTCCGCTGCGCGCTCCAGGCACCGGCGGTCACGGACAATGACGCCGGCGAAGGGACGCACGATCTCGATGGTGCCATCCCGCACCAGCTCGGCGAGGGCCCGGCTCACCGTCTCGGAGGCCAGACCCAGGTAATCGCCGATCTCCAACTGGCTCATTGGCAGCGGAACGATCCGCTGCCCGTCGTTGCCGTGCTGCCCGATGCGACCGTCACATTCCAGGAGGAAGCCGGCGAGCCGCTCCCGCGCCGTCTTCCGCCCGAGCCAGAGGAGCCGTTCCTGTGCGGCTGTCAGCTCCCGGTGCAAGGCGTCGAGCAGGCTTTCGTGTAGAGCCTGCGCCGAAGCCGCCAGTTCTCTCAGCCGGGCTTGCGGGACGGAACGGACGCTGGCCCGATCGACCGCCTCGGCGCTGTAGGCGTAATGCTCGCCAAGCGTGAGCCCCACCAGATCGCCCGGAAAGAAGAACGCGACGATCTGCCGCCGCCCGTCCGCCGTGGCCTTGTAGCCAGCGATGGTACCGTTCAGCACCCGATGGAAGCGATCGGCGGAATCGCCCTCGAGTGCCAGCGATTCATGCGGCGCCAGATGCTTGATGACGCCAATTCCGTCGAGCCGGTCGAACCCGGCAGGCGGCTCTCCGGCAGTGGCCGGACGCACCGCCCAATTCCTAGCGGCAACGCTCATGGTGATCTTTCCTTCCCGCAGCTGTCGCGGGCTTCCCGGACGGGTATGTCGTGGATTTCGCCTTGCCGCGCAATTGGGGCGGTTGCGTAAGGGATTCTCCCTACGGGGCGGCGCAAATGGCGTCAGGCGGCGAAGCGCCGCGGGCGATCAGATGTCGCCCATGTCCACCTGGGCGATCATGGCCATGCGAACCAGATGCGAGAGGCTGGGTGCTTCCAGTTTCTCCATCACCCGCGCGCGGTGAACCTCGACCGTGCGTGGGCTTATGCCCAACTCGCGGGCGACGACCTTGTTGGAGCTACCGCTGGCGAGCCGCTCGAAGACCTCGCGCTCACGTGTTGTCAGCCGGTCGAGGCGCCGGTCGACGTCGAGGCGTTGCGCCTCGCGGCTCAGCGCCTTCTCGCGCAATGCCAGGGCCTGCGCGATGCCGTCGAGAATGGTGCGATCCGTAAACGGCTTCTCGACGAAATCGACGGCGCCGGCCTTGATCGCTCTCACCGCCATGGCGATATCGCCGTGGCCGGTGATGATGATGACGGGTAACGACGGGGCCGCATCCGTCAGCCGCCGTTGCAACTCCAGCCCGTCCATTTCCGGCATCCGCACGTCGACGAGGGCGCAGGCAGGCGAGGCCCGGGACAGGGCATCCAGGAAGGCCCGGCCTGAGGCGTAAGTGTCGACGTCGTAGCCGGCGGCCTCCAGCAGCGCGCTCAGGGAATCGCGCACCGCATCGTCGTCGTCGATGACGGCGAC
>JAPPNV010000364.1 GCA_028818565.1 Rhodospirillales bacterium
GCGGCGGCGATGAGGTCGTTGCGGACGCCGGTCTCGCGCATGAGATCGGCGATCAGGTCCAGGTCCTTGAGGCAGAGCGCGATGGGAAACGAAGGATCGTAGTGCCCCGCGAACACGGCAGGCACGTCGTGGTGCATGACGTAGCTGTCCGCAGCGCCGCCCTTCATCGCCTCCCACCAGACCTGCGGCTCCAGCCCTGCGACCTTGGCCGCGACCATGGCCTCGGCGATCGCGGCGGCGTGGACCTTCCAGAGCATGTTGTTGACGAGCTTGGCGACGTAGGCGTTGCCGTGCTTGCCGACCCGGCGGATTTCGCCCATGGCCTCGATCACCGGGCGCACCCGCTCGACCGCCGCGTCCTCGCCGCCGACGAACATGAGCATGTCGCCCCGGATTGCGCCGTCGACCGCGCCGGTCACGGGCGCATCGACGGGGTGGCCGCCTTTCGCGGCGAACTCCCGGCCGAGCGCGCGCATGAGCGAGGGGCTGCTGGTGGTGAGGTCGATCCAGGTCTTGCCTTCGCATGGGGCGGAGAACAGCCCGTGCTCGCCGCGCGCGACCTGCTCGACCTCCTTCGGCCCGAAGACCATGGTCACCACGGCGTCCACGCGGGCGAGAACGTCGGCGGGAGAGGCCGCCCACTCCGCACCCGCCTCGATCAGGGGTTGCGCGGCGTCGGCGCGGATGTCGTGGACGACCAGGGGGAAGCCCCGGCGCATGATGTTGCGGGCGGCAGGGGCGCCCATGGTGCCGAGACCGATGAAGCCGACGCGCATGGCTGGGACTCCTGTTTGATGCTGCTGGTAGTGGCCTGCGCCCTAGGGTCTGTTCACACTAATTATGCGAATCGTGTTATCATTCTCGGATGGAGATCACGGAAGCTCAATACGCCCGCATTGCCCCGTACCTTCCGGTGCAACGCGGCAACGTCCGCTTGTCGAACCTGCAAGTGCTGAACGCCATCCTTTACGTAGCCGAACACGGCTGCAAATGGCGAGGTCTGCCTGCCCGGTTCGGCAACTGGCACACCATCTACATGCGCATGAACCGCTGGTCGAAGAGCGGGGTCCTCGATCGGGTGTTCGAACAGCTGCAACGGCAACAGATCGTTCGCCTCAAGCTGGAGGCGGTGTCGCTGGACAGCACCATCGTCAAGGTGCATCCCGACGGGACGGGGGCACTAAAAAAAACGGCCCCCAGTCGATCGGCAGATCACGAGGCGGCTGGACCACCAAGCTTCATATGGTTGCCGCGGATGCCAGGACGGCCGTGACCTTCTCGCTCTCCCCCGGACAGGCGCACGACGCACCAGAGGGGCGCAAGCTGCTGCGCCGTCTCGGCCGCCAGCGCGCCAGCCCGGCCCTAGTGATGGATCGAGCCTACGAGGGCGACGAGACACGCCAACTGGCGCTCGACCTCGGCTTCACACCAGTGGTTCCACCACTCAAAACCCGGCGGAACCCTTGGGTATACGACCGGGAGATGTACAAGCGGCGCAACGAGATCGAGCGCCTGTTCAGGAGGCTCAAGGGCTTCCGGCGCATCTTCTCGCGCTTCGAGAAACTCGATGCGCTGTTCCTGGGCTTCGTCCACTTCACACTCATCTACGATGCAGTGCGTTAGTGTGAACAGGCCTTAGTCGGGACCCACCCCGGCGGCGAGGCGGGCGGAGGGAACGAGGACGCGGCCCTCCATCAGGCGGCGCGCGGTGCGGGTCACGGTAAGGCGGGCGATGTGGGGCGGGTCAGAGGCGGCGAGGTCGACCGCGACCTCGGCCACGCCAGAGGGATGGCCGAGGCGGACGATGCTGCCGTCGGCGGGTCGAGCAGCTTCGGCGGCGATGGTGCCGGGGATGCGCGCGGCTGCGGCAAGCGCGAGCGCGGCGGTCAGCGGCAGCGCCCGGTGCGGCCGGCCCATGGAGATCGCCCGCACCGTGAGATCGACCCAGGCCGCCTTGAGGGGCTCGCCGCTCAGGGTCGGCGCGTCGGCGGGCGGGACGACGAAGCCCACCTTGGGCACGCTCGCGGTCTCTGGCGCGAGCCCCATGGCGGCGGCGCCGGCGCGGCGGATCGCCTCCAGCCGCGCGGTAAGGGCAGGGTCGGCCTCGATTTTTTCCGGCAATTCGATTCCCGTCGCACCCACATTCTCGGCGCGGACGATGACCAGGGCGGTCGATGCGTCGATCAGCGTGGCTTCGATCTCGCCAAGGCCGGACACGCCGAGCACGTCCCGCGCATGCCCTGTGGGCAGCAGGCGGCTGGTGACGGCGCCGCCCGGCTCCAGGAAGGAAAGGCGGATGGAGGCGCCCTGGCCGGCGACGCCGTCGAGCACCGTCTCGCCCTCCACCGCCGCGCGGCCGTTCGCGACCGCGAAGCGCGTCTCGATGGACTGGTCCAGGTTGCAGTTGTGGAGGGTGAGGGCGGCCTCGCCGTCCGCCGCCTGCACCAGCCCCTCGTCCACCGCGAAGGGCCCCACGGCGGCAGTGAGGTTGCCGCAGTTGCTGCCGTAGTCGACCAGCGCGCGGTCGACCGCCACCTGGCCGAAGAGATAGTCGATGTCGACGCCGGGACGTTCACTCGGGCTCGCCACCACCACCTTGCTGAGCGAGGAGATTCCGCCGCCCATGCCGTCGAGCTGGCGGCCGTGCGGGTCGGGGCTGCCGAGGGCGGCGAGGAAGAGCGCGTCCCATTCGGTGCGCTCCGCCGGCAGGTCGCGGCGGTGGAAGAAGAGGCCCTTGCTGGTGCCGCCCCGCATGAAGACGGCGGGGAGAGCGATCTGGCTCACTCCGACCCCGCCGGCTAAGGCCGGTTCTTGCGCGCCGCCGCGTCGAGGCCGGCGATCCGGCCGAAGACGGCGCCCCGCATCACCGAGGTGGAACCGGTGTAGGTGCGGTAGTAGAGGCCGGCGGTCTCACCCGCGGCGTAGAGGCCGGGGATGGTCTCGCCGTCGGTGTTGAGCACCTGCGCTGCCGGGTTGATCTTCAGCCCGCCGAAGGTGAAGCAGTTGGCGGCGATGATCGGCCAGGCACGGAAGGGCGGCCGGTTCACGGGGCGCGCCCAGTTGGATTTCCGGGGCACGAGGCCGTCCGTGCCGAGCCCGTCGAGGGCGAGAGGGGTGAAGCCGTCCTCGCTGCGGCAGGCGGCGTTGTAGGCTGCCAGCGTCTGCGCGAGCCCTTCGCTGTCGATGCCGAGCGCCTGGGCCAGGTCGGCCGGGCTCTCCGCCTGAACCGGCGGCCGATCGGTGCGCACCGACTTCTGCCAGTTGGGCACGTCGTCGAGCCGCGCGTCGGTGATGGCGAAGGCGATGCCCTCGGTCTGCGCCATCATGCACCGCGATGCGGCCTCGTAGCTCGCGTCCACCGTGGCCGGCGCCTCGTCGACGAAGCGGCGGCCCTCGCGATTCACCAGGATGCCGTAAGGGTAGTTGAGCACCACCGGCTCGTGCTGGCCCGAGCGCGGATCGACCGGCTGGGCGTGGAAGCTGCCGTAGTCGCCGCAGGGAGCCGCGCCGATCTCCAGCGCCATGCGGATGCCTTCGCCCCGGTTGTAGTAGCCGCCGCGCGCGACCGGGCGGATGAACTGGCTCTGCGGGCCGAGGTAGCGGCTCAGCATCTCGGGGTTGCCCTCGAAGCCGCCGGAGGCGAGCACCACGGCGCGGGCCGGCAAGCGCGCGGTGCGGTTGTTGCCGCCGGTCGCCTCGACGCCTGTCACGCGGCCCGTGTCGTCCTGGGTGAGGCGCCGTGCCGTGGTCTCGTAGTGGATGGCGATGCTGTCCGGCACGGCTTCGGCGTAGGTGGCGAGCGCCTCCACCAGGGCGAGGCCGCCGCCCGCCGGGGCCATGCGGGTCGTGCTCTCGGTGATGAAGTAGTTGGGCAGGAAGTCGAACGCGACGCCGAAGCCGGTGAGCCAGCGGAGCGTGGGTCCGGCATTGTCGGCGAGGGTCGTGACCAGCTCGGGATCGACGAAGCCGAGCCCGCGCAGGAGCCTCGGCCATTGGTCGTAGGGCCTGACGCTCGCTTCGATCACGGCGGGGTCGAGGTGGCCGCCGGCGTTCTCGGCGAAGCGCTCCAGGAAATCCTCGGAGACCTCGTCGTGGCTCTGCATGCGCCAGAAGGACTCGGTGTAGCGGGTGTTGCCGCCGCGCTCCTCCTTCGGCGCGCGTTCCAGCAGCGCCACGCGAGCGCCGGCCTGCTGGGCGCTAACGGCCGCGGAGAGGCCGGCGATGCCGCAGCCCACCACGATCACGTCGTAGCCGTCTCCCAAGCTCGCCACGCCTCCGCGTCTCCCGCCCTGTGCCGCTTCGTCCTGCCGCATCCCGCCCCGTTTGCGGCGGAGCGCCCGGCTATCTAACGTGCGCGCGCACGCACGGCAATGCGGGGGCGGGATGACGGACGGTATCGGCGCGGCGGAGCGGCGGTTAGAGGACGAGCGCTTCCTCACCGGCCGCGGGCGCTATCTCGACGACCTCGCGCTGCCGCGCCAGGCGTGGGGCTCGGTGGTGCGCTCGCCCCACGCCCATGCCGAGTTTGAGACCATCGATACGAGTGCCGCGCTGGCGATGCCGGGTGTGCTCGCGGTCTACGCCGCCGCCGATCTGGCCGAGGCCGGGCTCGGCGCGATCCCCTGCGTGATGGCGCCCAAGGGCGCGGACGGCGGCGAGAGCGCGACGCCGACCCGCCCGGTGCTCGCGGCGGCGCGGGTGCGCGTGGTCGGCGACCCGGTCGCCTTCGTCGTGGCCGAGAGCGCCGAAGAGGCCCGCGCCGCGGCCGAGGCTGTCGCGATCGATTATCGGCCGCTCGCGCCGGTGACCGATGCGGAGGCCGCGCTGCGGCCCGGTGCGCCGCTGCTGCACGAGGACGCGCCGGGCAATCTGTGCCTGGACTGGGAGCTGGGCGATCGCGCAGAGGCGGAGGAGGCGCTGGCCGCGGCGGCCCACCGCATCAGCCTGGAGATCCGCAACCAGCGGGTCATCGTCTGCCCCATGGAGCCGCGGGCCGCGTTCGGCGCGTACGATCCCGGCAGCGGCACCTACACGCTGACTGCGGGCACGCAGGGCGTCCACCTGGTGCGGAACGTCCTGGCCAAGCACGTGCTGAAGGTGCCGGCGCAGCGGGTTCGCGTGGTGACGCCGGATGTGGGCGGGGCCTTCGGGGTCAAGCTCTGGGTCTATCCCGAATACGCGCTGGTGCTGTTCGCGGCGCGCAGGCTCGGGCGCCCGGTCAAGTGGGTGGCGGAGCGGGGCGAGGCCATGGCAAGCGATCACCAGGGCCGGGACCTGCGTTCGCGGGCGACGCTCGCGCTGGACGCAGACGGGCATTTCCTCGCGCTGGCCATCGAGAGCGTTGCCAATCTCGGCGCCTACGCCTCAAACTACGGGCCGTCGGTCGCCACCGTGGGCGGCACTCGCGCGCTGATCGGCCCCTATCGGACACCGGCTCTCCACGTCCGCGTGCGCGCCGCCTACACCAACACGGCGCCGACCGACGCCTATCGCGGCGCGGGCCGGCCGGAGAACGTCTATCTGCTGGAGCGCCTGATCGACAAGGCGGCGCACGCGCTGGGGCTCGATCCCGCTGAGCTGCGCCGCCGCAACCTGCTCCCCGCCGACGCCATGCCCTACCGCACGCCGCTGGGGCACACCTACGATTCAGGCGACTTCCCCGCCATTCTGGACAAGGCGTGCCATGCGAGCGGCTGGCGCGCGGCGTACGGGCGGAAGGCCGGAGCGGGGGAGAGGGCTTGTCTGCGCGGCATTGGATTGGCTTTCTACGTCGATCCCTGTGGCGCGAACCGCAACCAGTGGGTGGCACTGCGCTTCGATGCGGGGGGCGCGGCGACGCTGCTGATCGGCAGCCAGTCGACGGGGCAGGGACACGAGACGGCTTTCGCCCAGATCGTCGCCGATCATCTCGGCATGCCCGTCGGCCACGTGCGCGTGCGCCAGGGCGATACCGACCTCGTCGCCCACGGCAGCGGCTCCAGCGGCTCGCGCAGCCTCCCATACGGCGGCAACGCCGTCCTTCGCGCGGCGGAGGAGGCAAGCGCCAAGGGCCGCGCCGTTGCGGCCGCGCTGCTGGAGGCGCGGGAGGCGGACGTGCGCTTCGAAGAAGGGCGCTACCGCATTGCAGGCACCGACCGATCGCTCGGCTTTGCCGAGATCGTGCGCGCCTCGTTCGACCCGACGCTCCGGCCGGAAGCCGAGACGCTCGGCCTCGATTGCGAGCTCAATCACGTGGGCCGCGCCGCGACCTTCGCCAACGGCTGCCACGTCTGCGAGGTGGAGATCGAGCGGGCCACGGGCCGGGTGCGGATCGTGCGCTACACCACCGTGGACGACTTCGGGCGGATCCTCAATCCGCTCCTGGCGGAGGGCCAGAACCACGGCGCCGTCGCCCAGGGGATCGGGCAGGCCCTTACCGAACATGCGGTCTACGACGCGGCGAGCGGGCAGCTCCTCGCCGGCTCGTTCATGGACTACACGCTGCCGCGCGCCGACGACCTGCCGCTCTTCGACGGACACTTCGCCGTGGTACCGTGCCTGACCAACCCGCTCGGCGTGAAGGGGTGCGGGGAGGCCGGCTCGATCGTGTCGCCCGCGGCGGTGATGAACGCGGTGGCCGATGCGCTCCGCGACCACGGCGGCCACGACAAGGTCGCGATGCCGGCGACGCCCGAGGCCATCTGGCGCATCCTGCGCGGGCAATCGCCACCCGGGCCAAAGGAAGGAACCGACGCAACATGACCAGCTGGCGCAACCGCAAGACCCTGATCCTCAGCCGCACCGACATGATGGGCCTGCTGGAGCCCGGCGAGTACGTCGATTGCGTCGAGACCGCGTTCCGCCGGCACGGCGAGGGGCGCTGCTACCTGGAGCCCAAGGGCCACATCGTGCTCGACAAGTATCCGGGCGAGTGGGAGGTCATGCCGTCCTACATCGAGGAGCCGGCGGGCGCGGGCGTGACCGAGGCCGCCGCCTGCAAGTGGGTCTCGATCCGCGAGCACAACCGGGCGAAGTTCGACCTGCCGACGGTGTTCTCGATCCTGGTCTACACCGAGCCCGAGACAGGCTTTCCGCTCGCCATCGTGGACGGCAGCTACCACACCATGATGCGCACCGGGGCGTCTGCGGCGGTCTCGATCCGCTGGCTCGCGCGCAAGGATGCTTCGGTGCTGGCGCTGGTGGGCGCGGGCGACGTGGGCATCGGCTCGCTCCGGACCTGCGCGGCCGAGCGCGACTGGTCCGAGGTGCGCGTGTGGAGCCGCACCCGGGCCACACTGGATGCATTCATGGAGAGCGAGGCGCTGCGCCATCCGGGGCTCAACCTGGTGCCGTCGACCGATCTGGAAGGGGTGGTGCGGGGTGCGGATGCGGTCGTGACCACCACAACCGGCGCCGATCCCGTGGTTCGCGACGAATGGATTGCGCCAGGCACCCACATCGCGGCCTTGGGCTCCGACCTCGCCGGCAATCAGGAGCTGGAAAGCGCGATCGCGGGGCGGGCGCGCATCTTCGTGGACGACATCCGGCAGTGCGTGCCCGACGGCGAGATCAACGTGCCGATCAAGGAAGGCGTCATCGCGGCCGACGGCGTGGCCGGCGAGATCGGCGCGGTCATCTGCGGCCGGCTGGAGGGCCGGCGGGACGACGCCGAGATCACGCTCTTCGATTCGACCGGAATCGCGATCCAGGATTCGGCGACCGTGCCGCTCGAGTATCAGCGCGCGGTCGAGGCCGGCGTCGGCATCGAGAAGAAGATGATCTCGACCTGACTTGGCCCGCGACCGCCTAGCCGTTGTCCCAGATCACCTTGGGGTAGGGCACGACCCAGGAGGCCTTGAGGTACCAGGTCTCCAGGATCTCCACCGGCGCGAGCTTGTGGAGGTGCGGGTAGAGGCCGGAACGCCCGAGCTCCAGATGGCCGTTGCCGGTCCAGATCTCGTGCAGGGCGAAGTCCTCGGGCCGGATCAGGAGCAGCTGCTTGATCGGCTTGCCGCCTTCCTCGGGGTTGGGGATCTTGCGGATCTGCAGGAAGTCGGCGTCGACCAGTTCGGCGAAGCGGTCCTCGATGGCGCTGTCGGCGCGGCGGATCGGCGGCGGGCTGGTGACGTTCATGCTGAGCCGCATGAGGCACTCGCTGGCGCGGTCGCAGTGGGCGATCACCTGGCTGCCGTAGAACTTGAGCGGCGTGGTGTCGCACAGGTTGGCGGGCCAGCCGTAGATCTCGCGCTCGAAGGTGAGCGCCATGTCGTTGTCGACCCAGATGTAGTTGATGTACCAGCCCGTCCACTCCTTGTAGCGGACCATGATGCCGGTCAGGCACTCGTGATAGAGCTCGACCGAGTGGGTCGGCTGGCCCATGTCGCCGAGCCAGGCGAGCACGAGGTTGGGCTCGACCGGCTCCAGCGGCTCCGGCACCTCGAACGCGACGGCGTCGGGGTCGGCGCGGTAGGCCATCATCAGGATCTTGCTGTCGGGCGTCGCGTAGAACGGCGGCTTCGTGAAGGTCGGCGCCGCGAGCGGCATCGAATAGCCTTC
>JAPPNV010000004.1:0-1701 GCA_028818565.1 Rhodospirillales bacterium
AAGCTCTGCACAAACGTGGGCAGTCCGAGGATGGCGAGCCCCGTTATGCCGGTGACGAGGAAGTACACGGAGAGGAACGCGCCCCACGGATTGAACTGACCGGGCATGATCGTGGTGGAGCCGAGAAAGGCCGCCGCAAACGCCGGGAGCAGCATCGTGAGCGCCGACGTGGGGTCGACGCCGCCGGCTGCGCCCGCGTACATGATGCCGGCAACGGCGGCCAACACGCTGCAGGACACGAACGACAGCGTCCGAACCCGCCCGACCGCAATGCCATTGAGTTTCGAGACTTCCCTCGATTTACCCACAAACAAATGCTGGCGCCCGATGGGCGTAAATTCGAAGACGAGCCAGACTACCAAGCAAATTCCGACCGCAATGTAGAAGCTGAACGGAAGACCACCGATATCGCGATTTGTTATCAGGACCACCAGCCAGTCGGACAGGCCGGTGTAGGAGTTCGAGTTACTGATCCATAAGACAATGCCGGCCAATATTGTCCCCATGCCCAGCGTCATGATGAAACTGTCGATGCCGACGAGGATGCAGAAGAAAGCGTTGACCAGCCCGACCGTGATTGCCATGCCAATGGCAATCCCGATCGCCGGCCCGATATCCATGCCGTACTTGATGTTGAGCACGCCAACGATATTGCTCGATAGCGTCATGACTGCAGCCACCGACAAATCGTAATCGCCGCCCCTCAGCGTGACCACCGTCGCGATTGTCAGGACAACAATCGGTGCCGCAGACGCCAGAATGGAGGTCATCGTTCTCGGAACGAGAAACGCGTTGGGGGCCATGATGCCGAAAAATATGATGATCGCGATAAAACACAGCGGCACGGAAAGCCGCCGCAGGAGTTGACCGTAATCGAGGCGCGACAGCTCCACGGTCACACCAGCGTGCGAAGGGCGGTTTGGCCTGCCACGCTCAAACCCTCGCTTCGACCGGCCGGTTCATCGAGGCCAGGCGCGAGCCCCATTCATAGCAAGCCTCGCCAATGGAGCGCTTGTTGACCTCCGCTCCGCTCAGTTCCGCCCGTATGAAGCCTCCGCCGAACACGAGCACCCGGTCGCAAATTTCGGCCAACTGTTCCCAATCCGAGCTCGCGATGAGGACGGTGCCGCCTGCCCTCGCGAACTGGTCGAGCAGTTCCAGAATGTCCTCGTGGGCCGCGATGTCGACCGCTTGCGTCGGCTCGTCGAGCAGGAGCACGCGCTTCCCTGCCGCCAGCCACTTCGCGACCAGCACCTTCTGGCGGTTGCCGCCGCTCAGCGTCTTGAGCAGAGCGTTCATGGCCGGCGTGATGATGCCGTACCGGGCCACCGTGTCCCGGGCGGCCGCCCCGAGCCTGGGCCGCGAGACCCACGGATTGAGGCGGGCACGCGGCTTGAGCAGCTGGACCGTGAGATTGTCCGTGACCGAGAGCTCGAGCGCTATGCCGGCCTTGTCCCGTTCGAGGGGAACCAGGCCGATCCCCATCCTGACCGCGTTCTCGGGATTGTGGCGCTTGAGAGTGGCACCCTCGCCTTCGACCCTGATCTCCCCGGATGCGTTCTCCTTGAGCCCGAAGAGAGCTTGATTGACATCGGCATAGCCAGAGCCGACGAGCCCGGCGAAGCCCACGATTTCGCCGGCCCTCGCCTCGAAGGAAACGCCATCGAGTCCGGACGCGCTCAGATCGGTCGCGCTCAGGCG
>JAPPNV010000004.1:1801-8499 GCA_028818565.1 Rhodospirillales bacterium
CCTCGAAGGAAACGCCATCGAGTCCGGACGCGCTCAGATCGGTCGCGCTCAGGCGGGGCTCCCCGGCCGAACGTGCTTCTCTCGGTCCGGCCTTGTCGAGACTGTGCCCTACGATCATCCGTACGATCTCGGAGGGCTCCGTCGACGCCGTCTCGACCCTGCCGGCCACTTCGCCATCGCGCAGGATTGTCGCGACGGTCGTGACCTCCATGATTTCGTCCAGGTCGTGGGAGACGAGCATCAGCGCATGGCCGGCCTCGGCAAGCGAGGCAAATGTGCGGTACAGATCCTGCTTTTCGTCCAGGCTCATCGCCGCGGTCGGCTCGTCGAGAATCAATACCCGGCGGCCATCGGAATCGACGCGGCGGCCTCCGGAATCGGATCCGGATACCTCCCTGACGGCCCTGGCAATGGCGACCAGCGCGCGGTCTCCCAAACTGAGGGTCGAGACCGGATCTTCCGGTCGCCTGTCGATCGCGTATCGCTCCAGGATTTCCCTTGTCGCGCGGGCCATCTGCTTCCGCGACTGCTTCCGCCTTCCCGAAGCAATCTCGGAGACGAAGAGATTCTCCAGAATCGATATTTCCGGAATGAGGGCCTTGTCCTGATGAACGAAGCTCAGACCAAGGCCGCGCGCTTCCCCTGGTTTGAGCGGGAAGCTGAGCGGCGAACCCCACAACGTCGCGGCCGCACCGGGATCCGGCTCGTGGTAGCCTGAAAGAATCTTGATGAGGGTCGACTTGCCCGACCCATTCGCGCCGAGCAAGCCGTGAATTTGGCCGGGGATGAGGTCTAAACCAACGTCCTTCAGAACCGTGTTGTTACCAAAGGTCTTGGATAGACTCTCAATCCCCAGCGCTACTTTAGAAGCCGACGTCACGACCGATGTTCGCGGTCGAGCTTCCCACTAAAATCCGAGGCCTATTCCTCGAGGCCCCAAAGCTTGAAGAACCCTTGCCTGACCTTATCCCCATAGCCCACGCCGTAGGCCGCGGGAGTGCCGCCTTCGGCCACGTTCGAAGCGTCCCAAATGCGCATCGGTATCTTCCGATCGACCGGGGGATTCTCTTCGCCGAGCAGGAGCCGAGCGGCAAGGTCAATGAGTGACAGTCCGATGTGTTCGTTGCTCTCGCCCACATCCATCAGGACGTAGTCGCCCTTGGCAATCTCATCGAGGACCGATGGCGTGCCAGCGTAAGTGACGACGTGAACCGTGCCGGGATCCGCCAATTGCCTGAGCACCGGCACGATGTAGGGCGTTTCCGGGTCATAGAGCGGCAGGATGTAGTTGAGCTCCGGATCGGCCAGCATCGCGCCCCGCACCGCGGCGGGCACCGTGGTCGCCCACTGCGCCACGGTCGCATTTGCAATCGAGACTTCACAGTTCGGACAGTACTTTTCCAGCCCGTCCACGATCGCCTTGGTCTGAACCGGCGAACCGGTGATTTCGTCGGACTTGATGATCAGCACATGCGCGTTGCCCTCGGAGTGCAGCGCGGTATAGGCCGCCTGCAGGAGGCCGCAAATCTCGTAGGGCGCCCCCACCGTCGCCTCGACATTGGCTGAGATGCCCTGCGTGAGCCCGGACGCGTGGGAATCCATCACCCTGATTCCAGCGGCCTTGGCTTCCGCGAGTTGCGGGCCCAGCAGACGCGGGTCCGAGCCACCCGTCAGGTCGATGACCGCAGCGCCGTCGGTGATGGCTTGCGCGATCCCCCGCTGATGTTCGGCCAGCGATCCCTGATTCTGCCAGTCCTTGAACTGGAAGCCGATGATCGGCTCGAGCTTGCGAATGCTGGAGTAGATGCCCTCGGTAAACGGATTGGCGCTCGTCACCGAGATGCCGTAGATCAACTTGCCGCCGAGCGCCGCCTTGATGTCGATGGGGTCTCCCGGGGCCACGAAGTCCGGCTCGCCCCGGTAGCTCTTGATCAACTCTTCGAGTTCAGCCCTGAGTTCGGGCGTCAGGCTGGATTCTTCCGCCGTGCCATTCGACGAAAACCCCACCAACGCCACGGATGCCGCGAGCAGACCGACGGCGGCTATCCTCTTCGGTTTAAGAAAGTCCATTGTTAGCCTCCCCTGAATTTCTAGTTAGTTTTTTGCGGCGTCGAGAATTAGTTCCCACGCCTTTGCCGCGACCCGAGCCTGCCATTCCTGCGGCATGGCGAGTTGCCATGCGCAAGCGCGCGTCGAATGATTAGTGAGAAATGTAGCGCGATCCCCCCACTCGCGTTCTGCCTGCCCTCAACTCAACAGATCGGCAAAAACCACGGCGCGCACATCGCATTCGATGTGGATCGGCGGCACGTTATTAGGCTTAGCAGATGGGGTGGAGACCGACAAGGCGAAATGGCCGGAGGACGACCAGGCGAACAGGCGGCGAGCGCTCATCGCGACCCACAACTGGACGAACCGGAGAATCCGGGGGGCGACTACTCCCTACCACGCCAAGGGATGCACGCATGGGCCCAGTCGGTCGCGGCGTCAGACCTCCGTCCGCACGGCGTCCGCCGCGAGCGGCGTGAGCCGCGCCGGGTCGAAGGGCGCGAGGTCTACGCGGCTGCTCGCGCCGTCAGCGATCAACTCGGCCACTGCCTCGCCCGTGGCCGGGGCGTTCAGCATCCCCCAGACCGAGTGAGCGGTCGCCACGTAGGCGCCGTCCATGCCGGGGACGGCGCCGATAAGCGGCAGCCCGTCCTCCACCACGGGGCGGTAGCAGGCCTGTTCCGCCAGCACCTCCGCATCGCCGAGCGCCGGCGCGACCTGCGCCGTCATGGCACGGAGACGGGCCGCGCCGCCTTCGTCCGGCGTCACCGCGGCGGGGTCCACCGGCAGCGGCGCCTCGCTGGAAAGGCCGCAGACATAGGTCGTGCCGTCGGGCCGCGGATAGACCTCCGGCGAGGCGAAGTCGCCCGTCGCCGTCTCGAGCTCCACGAAGAGCGCGTGGGGCACGGGCTCGGGCGTGTAGCGAAAGACGACGCTGTGGCCCTTCAGGCCGTAGATCGCCGGCAGCGGCAGCCAGCGACTGGCCAGCACCGACCAGGGGCCCATGGCGATGACGACGGCGTCGCCCGCGACCTCCTGCCCGTCCACCACGGCGCCGCGCACGGCACCCCCCTCGCCGGATACAAGGCCGGTGACGGTGCCCAAGAGCAGGCGCGCGCCCACGCCGATCGCAGCGCGCATCATGGCCCCGGTGAAGTCCGCCGGGTTTACCTGGGCCGTGGTTTCGCTGGTGCCGAGACGACGGTGGACGGCTGCGTCCTGCGCCAGCCAGCCGGGCCCGTCGAGCCGCCGGAAAGAGCGCACGTCCCGGCGCGCGCTGGCAACCACGCCGAGCGTGTCGAGCCTGCGGTAGCCCCACTCGTCATCGATCGTCTCGGCAAGCTCGGCATGCAAGGCGAAGCTGCGCCGCGCCAGCGGCTCCGCCGGCGAGCCGTCGCACCAGTCGAGCGCCAGGAAGCCGCCCGACTTGCCCGACGCCGCGCTGGCGATGCCGGTGCGCTCGATCACCATTGGCTCGATGCCGCGCTGGCCGAGGAAGTAGGCGATGGACGTCCCGATCACGCCGCCGCCGCAGATCAACACGCGCATCTACACCTCGCGACAGCCGACCATCGCCACCAACTGAACATTACGGCTTCCTCATCGCGCCTGAAGCATCGAACCCTGCGACGGCCCTGCTGCGGTTGCAACAGCCAACTTGTCCGCTACAGTCGGCGCCCTTTTGACCCACGGATGGACGGACGCTCATGCTCAACCGCGAGGAACTGATCGCCCTGGTCGAGGACGCGTACTTCGCCAACGTCGACAGCAAGAACCTGGAGCCTGCAGTTGCGTGTTTCGCGGAAGATGCCGAGCTCCGCATCCAGTCCGCGCACGTGAGCCACGTCGGGCACGATCAGATCAGGCGCATGTTCCAGGACTTCATGGCCTCGACCAAGATTATCTACCACGGCGATTTCAGCCATGTCGTCGACGTGGAGAACCAGTGGATCGCCTCGCAGTTCGTCGCCCGCAACGATTACGACGACGGCCGCCACGTGGAGATGCGCAACTGCAACTTCTTCCGGATCGAGGACGACCGCTTCAAGCGCGTGACGATATACATGACCGACGAAAACCCGCTGGTCTAATTGCCGTTCGCGCTTAAGTTCCCTCAAGCGCCGGGCGCTCACTCCGCTCACTGGGCTACGCGCCATTCGGCGCGGCGCGCAGTCGCGCGTTCCGGGCCTGGCGGCCCGGCCCTACGCATATCCCACCTCGCTGGAGACCGTTCCTTGCGGCGCTGGGCGCTATTCGCCAGACTCGCGCCCGGCACTGGTGAGAAACAGGCATGAGCGAGCGCCCACAGATCGACCCGCCCTACTTGCTCTTCCTTGGCGATGCGCGCGACGCGCTCGCCGCCAAGACTGCGCGCGGGGTGTTCGTCTTCCGGCCGGAGTGGTGCCTCGGCCAGCTCAGGCTGCCGGGCTGCAAACCCCGCCTCGACCTGCCCGAGATGACGGTGGAGGAAGCAGCGGCCAAGGGCGCGAAGTGTCTCATCGTCGGCGTCGCCAACGCGGGCGGCGTGGTCAGCGAGACCTGGACCGCCACCCTCGTGGCAGCGCTCGAAGCGGGCCTCGACGTGGCGAGCGGGCTTCACGTGCGGCTCAGCGACCTGCCGGCGGTGCGCGATGCGGCCGAGGCCAACGGCCGGCATCTCTTCGATGTGCGCCACCCGTCGCAGGAGTTCAAGGTAGGGTCGGGCGTGCGCAGAGCCGGCAAGCGCCTGCTCACGGTGGGCACCGACGCCTCGGTCGGCAAGATGTACGCCACGCTCGCGCTCGAAGCCGAGTGGCGCCGGCGCGGCGTCCCCTGCACCTTCCGCGCGACCGGGCAGACCGGCATCTTCGTCGCCGGCCGCGGAGTCTCGGTCGATGCGGTGGTGGCCGACTTCATTTCAGGCGCCACCGAGTGGCTCACGCCCGAGAACGACCCGAATCACTGGGACCTGGTCGAGGGGCAGGGCTCGCTCCACCACCCCTCCTACGCGGGCGTGACGCTCGGCTTGATCCACGGTGCCCAGCCGGACGCCATCGTGGTTTGCCACGAGCCGACGCGGACCAACATGCGGGGCCTGCCGCACTGGCCGCTGCCCGAGCTCGGCGCCTGCATCGAGGCCAACCTGCAAGCGGCGCGACTCACCAATCCCGACGTCGTCTGTGCCGGTATCTGCGTCAACACCGAGGCGCTCGGCGAGGCGGAGGCGGAGGCGTTGTTGGAGGAGATGGGGGCGACCCACGGCTTGCCCTGCGTCGACCCGATCCGCACCGGCGTGGGCCCGATCGCCGACCGCGTTCTGTAAGGGCCGAGCCTCGTGAGCCGGCGCCTCACCGTGCGCCTGGAGACGTGGCCGCTCGCGAGCGCCTTTCGCATCTCCCGCGGCGCCAAGACCGAGGCCCACGTCGTCGTCGCCGAGATCGCCGACGGCCCCCACACCGGCCGGGGCGAGGCAGTCCCCTACCCCCGTTATGACGAGACGCCCGAGGGCACGCGCGCGGAGATCGAAGCCGCACGCGAGGCGGTGGAAGGCGGAATTACGCGCGAGGGCCTGCTGGAGGCATTGCCGCCGGGCGCCGCCCGCAACGCGCTCGACTGCGCGCTCTGGGATCTGGAGGCGAAGCAGGCGGGCCGGCCGGTCTGGGTACTGGCCGGCCTGGAAGCGCCGCAGCCTTGCGTCACCGCCGTGACCCTCAGCCTCGATACGCCGGCGAACATGGGCGAGGCTGCGGCCCGCCATGCTGCGCTCCCCCTGCTCAAGCTCAAGGTCACCGGCGAGGGCGACCTCGAGCGCATCCGTGCCGTCCGCGCCAGCGCTCCTGGCGCGAGGCTGATCGTGGATGCCAACGAGGGCTGGACCGTGCCGATGCTGGAGGAGTTCCTGCCGGCCTTCGCCGACCTGGGCGTGGAGATGGTGGAGCAGCCACTGCCGGCGACCGACGATGCGGCGCTGGAAGGCCGGCGATTCGCGATCCCGCTCTGCGCCGACGAGAGCTGCCACACGCGGGAGGACCTGACGCGGCTCGCGGGCCGCTACCCGATGGTCAACATCAAGCTGGACAAGACCGGGGGGCTGACGGAGGCGCTGGCGCTCGCGAGGGAGGCGCGGGCCATGGGGTTCGACATCATGGTGGGCAGCATGGTCGGCACCTCGCTCGGCATGGCGCCGGCGGCCCTGCTCGCCGGCTTCGCCGACTACGTCGACCTCGACGGCCCGCTGCTGCTGGCCCGCGACCGCTCGCCCGGACTCAGCTACGACGGCGCGGTGATGGCGCCGCCGGAGCCCGATTTCTGGGGATAGTCCCCAATTCTTATCGGGGCTGTAGTCTTGTTTCCGTGCACCCGATCTGAAATTCTGGCGGAGCAAACGGAAAGGCCCGGCCAGCACCGGGCCGGCGCAGCGAGGGGGCGATGGGCCGCCTGTTGGAACTCGGGGAGCGGATGGAGCTCGTCTCCATGGATCCGCACTTCCACGACATCAGCATCTCCCTCTATCGGGAAACCGGGGAGGGCGGCGGCTCTGGCTATCTCGCGCACAGCTACAGCGGGAAGGAGGGCACCGCCGAGCGGCTGGCGTTCGTGATGCGGGCGATGGCAGCCATGGGCGGCATGGTGCCCGCACCCGGGCAGCCGGGCCGCCTCGCCTTCGCCTG
>JAPPNV010000085.1 GCA_028818565.1 Rhodospirillales bacterium
GTCGACAAGGACGAGCGTGCGCTCGCGATCGAGCGCGAGGAGATCGAGCGGCTCGCCAAGGATCGCGACGACGAGCGCGCGATCATCGAGCGCAACATGTACGACCGCGTGCGTGCGCTACTGCTGAACCGCATCGCAGCGCGCGGCCCCAAGGACGTCGCCGCCAACAGCAAGATCACCGGCCGGGTTCTCGACTCCCTCTCACGGGGGCAGTGGTGGCAGATCGTGCCTGCCAGCGAGCCGATCCTCACCCGCCTGGAAGCGCTCAAGGAGGAGTTCGACGAGAACATCGGCCGGATTCAGGAACGCTTCGAGAGCAAGGTGGAGAAGCTGCAGCGCGGCGACGAGCTGCCGCCCGGCGTGCTCAAGATGGTCAAGGTGTTCGTCGCGGTGAAGCGCAAGATGCAGCCCGGCGACAAGATGGCCGGCCGCCACGGCAACAAGGGCGTGGTCTCGAACATCGTGCCGGTCGAGGACATGCCCTATCTGGAGGACGGAACCAGCGTCGATATCGTGCTCAATCCTCTCGGCGTGCCGTCCCGGATGAATGTCGGTCAGATCCTGGAGACCCATCTGGGCTGGGCCTCGCACGGGCTTGGGCGCAAGATCGGCGAGATTCTCGACCAGGCCCAGGCCGCAGGCGGCACGGCCAACGGGGAGCTACGGAGCCTGCTCGGCGAGGTCTACGACGGCGACCGTGAGGCCGACGACCAGGTTGCGACGATGTCCGATGAAGACCTCGCCGAAGTCGGCGAGACCAGCAGGAACGGCATCCCCATGGCGAGCCCGGTGTTCGACGGCGCCCACGAGGTCGATATCGTGAAGATGCTCGAACTTGCAGGCCTCGAGTCTAGCGGCCAGGTCACGCTGATCGATGGGCACACCGGCGAGCCTTTCGACCGCCAGGTGACGGTCGGCTACATCTACATGCTGAAGCTGCACCACCTGGTGGACGACAAGATCCACGCCCGCTCGATCGGGCCTTACAGCCTCGTCACCCAGCAGCCGCTGGGCGGCAAGGCGCAGTTCGGCGGCCAGCGCTTCGGCGAGATGGAGGTGTGGGCGCTGCAGGCCTACGGTGCCTCCTACACCTTGCAGGAAATGCTGACCGTCAAGTCGGACGACGTCTCGGGCCGCACCAAGGTGTACGAATCGATCGTGCGCGGCGATGAGAACTTCGAAGTCGGAATCCCTGAATCGTTCAACGTCCTGGTCAAGGAGATGCAGTCCCTCGGCCTCGATATCGATCTCAGGACAACGAGCTGACGCAGAGCCGGCACGGCCACCCGGCGTCGCGGCAGATTCGGAGGACACTCGATGAACGAGTTGATCAATCCCTTTGGTCCGGCAAGCACGGCCCAACAATTCAACCAGATCAAGATCTCAATCGCGAGCCCGGAGAAGATTCGCTCCTGGTCTTACGGCGAGATCAAGAAGCCGGAAACCATCAATTACCGGACCTTCAAGCCTGAGCGCGACGGGCTGTTCTGTGCCCGTATTTTCGGGCCGATCAAGGACTACGAGTGCTTGTGCGGCAAGTACAAGCGCATGAAATATCGCGGCATTGTCTGCGAGAAATGCGGCGTCGAAGTGATCCAGTCAAAGGTCCGGCGCGAGCGCATGGGCCATATCGAGCTGGCCTCGCCGGTCGCCCATATCTGGTTTCTGAAGTCGGTGCCGTCGCGCATCGGACTCCTGTTCGACATGACGCTCAAGGAGATGGAGCGAGTCCTCTACTTCGAGAGCTATGTCGTCACCGAGCCCGGCTTTACCTCGTTCAACCAGTTCCAGCTTCTTACCGAAGATCAGTTCCGCCAGGCGCAGGACGATTTCGGAGCCGATGCCTTCGAGGCCGGTATCGGGGCCGAAGTGATCCGCAAGATGCTGACCAAGCTCGATCTCGAAGAGGAGCGGGACACGCTGCGGGGCGAGCTCGCCACCACCAACTCCGAAGCCAAGCGCAAGAAGCTCGTCAAGCGCCTGAAGCTGGTCGAATCCTTCATCCTCTCGGGCAACCGGCCGGAATGGATGATCCTCGAGGTCGTGCCGGTCATCCCGCCCGAGCTCCGCCCCCTGGTGCCGCTGGACGGCGGGCGCTTCGCCACCTCCGATCTCAACGACCTCTACCGCCGGGTGATCAACCGCAACAACCGCTTGAAGCGGCTGATCGAGCTGCGCGCGCCGGACATCATCGTCCGCAACGAGAAGCGCATGCTGCAGGAGGCGGTGGACGCGCTGTTCGACAACGGCCGCCGCGGCCGGGTGATGACCGGCGCCAACAAGCGCCCGCTGAAGTCGCTCAGCGACATGCTGAAGGGCAAGCAGGGGCGCTTCCGGCAGAATCTCCTCGGCAAGCGCGTCGACTATTCGGGCCGCTCGGTGATCGTCGTGGGACCCGAGCTCAAGCTGCACGAGTGCGGCCTGCCGAAGAAGATGGCGCTCGAGCTCTTCAAGCCCTTCATCTATTCCAAGCTCGAGCTCTACGGCATGGCCACCACGCTCAAGGCCGCCAAGCGTATGGTCGAGAAGGAGCGGCCCGAGGTCTGGGACTACCTGGAGGAGGTGATCCGCGAGCATCCGGTGCTGCTCAACCGGGCCCCGACGCTGCATCGCCTCGGCATCCAGGCCTTCGAGCCGGTGCTGATCGAGGGCAAGGCGATCCAGCTTCACCCGCTGGTCTGCGCCGCCTTCAACGCGGATTTCGACGGCGACCAGATGGCGGTGCACGTGCCGCTCTCGCCGGAGGCGCAGCTCGAGGCGCGGGTCCTGATGATGTCCACCAACAACATCCTGAGCCCCGCCAACGGTAAGCCGATCATCGTGCCGAGCCAGGACATCGTGCTCGGCATCTACTATCTGACCTACACTCGTGACGGAGAGCGCGGCGAGGGCATGGCGTTCTCCGACATCGGCGAGGTGCAGAAGGCGCTGGATTCGGGCGTGATCTCGCTTCATGCCAAGATCACCTGCCGCAGGGCGGGTGAGAATGGAGCGGACTCTGTCCGGGTCGAGACCACGCCGGGCCGTCTGATTCTCTCCGAGGTGCTGCCGGAGAACGCCAACGTCCGCTTCGAGGCGATCAATCAGCTGCTCACCAAGCGCGAGCTCAGCGCCGTGTTCGATTCCGTCTACCGCCATTGCGGGCAGAAGGAGACGGTGATCTTCGCCGACCAGGTGATGAATCTCGGATTCCGCTACGCCACGCGGGCCGGCATCTCCTTCGGCAAGGACGACATGGTGGTGCCGCGCGACAAGGCCAAGCTGGTGGAATTCACCGACCGCGAGGTGAGCCGCTACGAGCGCCAGTACTCCGACGGCCTCATCACCCAGGGCGAGAAGTACAACAAGGTCATCGACGCCTGGTCGCAGTGCACGGACAAGGTGGCGTCGGCGATGATGAAAGGCATGTCGGACCTCACCGTGGGTGAGGACCGGCGGGGTGGGCCTGCGCTCAACTCGATCTACATCATGGCTGATTCCGGCGCGCGCGGCTCGGAAGCGCAGATGAAGCAGCTCGCCGGCATGCGCGGCCTCATGGCCAAGCCCTCGGGCGAGATCATCGAGACGCCGATCAAGTCCAACTTCAAGGAAGGGCTGACGGTGCTCGAGTATTTCAACTCCACGCATGGGGCGCGCAAGGGCCTTGCAGACACCGCGCTCAAGACCGCCAACTCGGGCTATCTCACCCGCCGCCTCGTTGATGTCGCTCAGGACTGCATCATCGTCGAGGACGATTGCGGCACCACCGCCGGCCTTACGATCAAGGCGGTGATCGAAGGCGGCGAGACCATCGCGGCGCTCGGCGAGCGGGCGCTGGGGCGGGTCGCGTCGGAGCCGATCCTGGATCCGCTCTCGGGCGAGACGATCATGGACGCCGGTGAGATGATCGACGAGCGCACCGTCGATCAGATCGAGCGGGCCAATATCGAAGTGGTCAAGATCCGCTCGGTGCTCACTTGCGAGAGCGACGACGGCGTGTGCAGCCTCTGCTACGGGCGCGATCTCGCGCGCGGCACGCTCGCCAACATCGGCGAGGCGGTCGGCGTCATCGCGGCGCAGTCCATCGGCGAACCCGGCACGCAGCTCACCATGCGCACCTTCCACATCGGCGGCGCGGCCCAGCGGGGAGCGGAGCAGTCGAGCGTCGAGGCGCCGATCGGTGCGACGGTCGAGATCGAGAATGAGAACGTCGTGAGCGACAGCACCGGCACGTCGGTGGTGATGGGCCGCAATCTCGAGGTCGCCTTGCGCGACGAGCAGGGCAGGGAGCGTGCGCGCCACCGCATCCCCTACGGTGCCAAGCTCTACATTTCCCAGGGCCAGAACATCGAGCGCGGACACACCGTCGCGTCGTGGGATCCGTTCACGCTGCCGCTGATTTCCGAGCGAGCGGGCGCGGTGCGCTTCTCCGACATGGTGGAGGGCCTCTCCTTCCGCGAGGTGGTGGACGAGCGCACCGGGGTCTCCAACAAGGTGGTGGTGGACTGGCGCCAGCAGCCACGCGGCAGCGACCTCAAGCCACGCGTGGGCCTCACCGACGAGTCGGGCGAGATCATCACGCTCCCCAACGGGCGCGAGGCCCAGTACTTCCTCTCGGTCGATGCCATCCTCAATGTCGAAGACGGCGAAACGGTGCACGCCGGCGACGTGCTCGCCCGCATCCCGCGTGAATCGACCAAGACCCGCGACATCACCGGCGGCCTGCCGCGGGTGGCAGAGCTGTTCGAGGCACGCAAGCCCAAGGACCACGCGGTCATCACCGACATCACCGGCCGGGTCGAGTTCGGCAAGGACTACAAGGCCAAGCGGCGGATCGTGGTCGTGCCCGACGACGGCGACGCCAAGCCGGCCGAGTACTTCATCCCCAAGGGCAAGCACATCAGCGTCCAGGAAGGGGACATCGTGCGCAAGGGCGACCCGCTGATGGACGGCAACCGCGCTCCGCACGACATCCTGCGCGTGCTCGGTGTGGAGGCGCTTGCGACCTACCTGATCGACGAGATTCAGGAGGTCTATCGGCTGCAGGGAGTGAAGATCAACGACAAGCACATCGAGGTGATCTGCCGCCAGATGATGCAGAAGGTCGAGATCGTCGAGCCGGGCGAGACCACCTTCCTGGTCGGCGAGCAGGTCGACCGGGTCGAGTACGACGAGGTCAACGAGCGCGTCGAGGGCGATTCTGCCTCCAGCATTCCCGTGCTCCAGGGCATCACGAAGGCATCGCTGCAGACCCGGTCCTTCATCTCCGCCGCGTCGTTCCAGGAAACCACGCGGGTGCTCACTGAGGCGGCGGTCTCCGGCAAGTCCGACAACCTGCTCGGCCTCAAGGAAAACGTGATCGTGGGCCGCCTGATCCCGGCCGGCACCGGCAGCGTCGTCAACCGCATCCAGAAGCAGGCGGTGGAGCGCGAGCTGCTCAGGCAGGCCGAGGAGGATGAGGCCGAAGCCGAAGCCGCTGCCATCGAGGACTCCGGCGACGATTTCGGCGATGCGACAGGTGAGGCGATCGGCGACGCCGTAGCGGTGGAAGAGGAGCAGGTCTCCGTTCCCGCCGAGTAGGCGCGCGGAAACATTGGGGCTTGCGCTCGATGGCCGCGCTGGGTCGCCGCCTTGTCCTGGCTGCGGCTATCGCGGGCCTCGCATACACCGCCGCGCCCACGCTCGGGGCCAATGCTGCGTCCTGCCCGCCCGGCACCGAGCCTTTTGCTGAATACAGGCTCTTCTTCGGGCGCAGCCAGGGCGAGGCTGAGGTGGTGAGCGAGGCAGCGTGGCGCGCCTTCCTTGCGGACGAAGTCACGCCGCGATTTCCGGACGGCCTCACCGCGCTCGATGCCGCGGGGCAGTGGCGCGAGGGCTCGGGCACCATCGTGCAGGAGCGTACCAAGCTCTTGCTCGTCCTGGCTCCTCCCGGGGAGGACGCCATGAAGCGCACGGATGAAATCGCGGACGCGTACAAGCGCGCCTTCGGCCAATCCAGCGTGCTCCGCGTGGTGACCGCGGCCTGCGTGTCCTTCTAGCCAATCCGGTAGACGGCGGCCTTCGATCGTCCGTAAATGTACAGGCGGCGGCTGTCGCCTCAATGTTGGTGAGAGGCCTGCTCGAGACCTCCGCGCCCCGGCCTTGGCTGCTATCGCTCTTTGTCGCTCACGGTAGCCGGCCGTCCTGCGATTCCGCGCGCCTACTGGCGCGACCGGCCGGCGCCTGCGCGGGTGCGCCGCATTAGCGGCGGGCCGCAGTCGCGGCCTGTCGCGTGTCCGTCAATGACGGACACGCTTTAGTCTGCCGCGTCCCCGATGGGCGCCTCGATACGCGCCCGGATGTCGTGCAACAGACCATCGATGCCTTTGCGATTGATGACCGAGCTGAACTCGACCCGGTGAGTGAGCAGCATGCTGATGCCCTCGACATAGAGGTCCACGACCTTGTGGTTCCCGTCTCTCGTGCGTACGCGGAAGTCGAGCTCGACGGGATCGGCGCCGGAGGGCCGGGCGACCCGCGCGCGAACGATCGTGTCGCCACTCTCGTCGGCGATGGCGGAGCGCACCGTGAACTGCTCGCCCCCGTATGAATAGGAATCGAACCGGCTCGCGTACACGCGCGCGAGGAATTCGAGGAAGATCGCTGAGAATTCAGCGCGCTGCTCATCGGTTGCCGACTTCCAGTGCTTCCCGATCACGAAGCGGGTGACGAGCGGAACGTCGAAGCCCCGGACCATCACGTCACGGAACGCGGCCTCGCGCTCCGCAAACGTGCTGTTGTCCTTGTTCCCGAGGATGGCCACGACGTCGTCGCCAACACCCTGGACGAACGCGATCGCCTGGTCGTCGGATGCGGCCGTTCGCTGTCCTCCGACCGCGACCACGAGGGCAGCGATCAAGGCGGTAGCCATCAAGGTGCGTCGAGACAGGCGGCTGAGCCTCTTCAGGTTCGACGTCGTCAACATTACTGGCATCCAATCCCGATAAATGAGAGGGGAGTGCCGAAGCCTCGTAGATATCACAAAGGCGATCTCAAGGAGGACTCGACTGCTTTCGGCTGGATAATGTGGATCGCTGTCGTCGAGCGAAGACGTCAGATACGTCCCCATCTGGTCGACATTCTCGTGCTATTTCCTGTTTCCGCACCGCTAACCAGGCATCTTGGCTCGACAAATCCAGTCGATTCGCCCTGCGGCTAAGTGCGGTCATGATCGCCATCAAATTGATAGAACTGTCTGCAATAGCGTCGGTATCTGCCGATGGGACCGTCGGAGCGGCACAAACGCGGATGAGGTCGGTACTTCTTTCGGCTCCAGATCTCGACATCCTGGAGAACATCCTGCTTCTGCACAGAAATCAGAATCTTGTTCATGATTCTGGTGCGCAGCTTCACGGGCAAGAATCCGAGGCCGGAGAGTGGTCGCTTGGGCTTTCGTATTTCCCGCGTCTGTCCGACCAGAACCAAATCGATGACCATGCCATCGACCGGCGTGGCTAAAACCCACAGGCGAATGTCCATTCCAATGGTGTGCTCGTGGATATCGACGAACGAATAACCCAGCCCATGGACGTAGGCGGTGGCGGAAACGTCGAAAGTCAGGTCGGCGACTCCGGCGATGCGCCGGCGACGTTTGAGGTCGAAACGACTAACGAGGCACGAGCCGTCCACCGTCGCCGTTCCGACGGCCTTCACGTTGTCGTAGCCGTGCACATAGCGGAAGTGGGCAAGATCAACCGAGTTTTCCGTCGTCTCTTGAGGATGGCCGGGAAATCGGAGTGTCCGCAACTGCAGGTCGCTCCACTCGCTCTCGAGCGACGGCTCTTCGGGAAGGCTCCATTGTGGTGGGCGTCCATCGATACCCCACCATGCAAACACGAGGCCGAGAATTTCCCGCGTCTGCAAGACCTTCAGCCTCGCGGTTTTGGGCGGTTCAGAAAAAGGCGTTGCGACACAGGTGCCGGCGACATTGTAGGTGAAGCCGTGAAAGGGACAGACGAGATGGCCGTCGCGCACGCATCCACCAGCTTCGGGACCCAAGGAGGAGCCCAGGTGAGGGCATACCGACTCGGCGACGCAAATTGCCCCGCCATCGTCGCACCAAACGACAATATCCTTCCCAAGCCACTGCTTTTGGATCAACTTGCTCTTCAGAATCGAGCGGCGATCGGCGACATAGTACCACCCCTCCGGAAACGGATGGAGAGAGAACTCGTTACCGCCCTCGCCGAAAATCTCTTCCACGTTCGGCGGAGTATTCTGTCTGAGAAGAGGATTCTGCATAGCAAAGTCAGTCGAGAGCGTAAGTCGCCAAGGGTTCACCTGGCATAACGCCCCTATCCGCGTCGTGTCGAATCACGATAGGTGCGGAGCCCGCGGTCACCGGCGGCGAGCGAGGCTCTTGGCAACATCATAGCCCATTATGCTTAATGTGGCCTAGTGTACTGTCCGATTAATTGATTGAAGTACACTGTTCACTGAGTCGATGATT
>JAPPNV010000173.1 GCA_028818565.1 Rhodospirillales bacterium
ACACGCTGCCGACCGAGATCGAAGGCTCCAGCATCGGCACGTCCACGCTGTTCGCGGCGTGGAACGCGGCGATCTACGTCGCCCAGATCGAGGACGCGCGGCTGGAGGGCGTGGTCGCCGACGGCTCCTATCTGGAAGCCACGCGCGATGTGCTGAGCGAATACGGCGGGCTCTGGTTCTACGACGAATCCTTCATCGTCTCCCGCCGCCGCGATTAAAGCGTTTCCGCTTCACGCGGAAACGCTCTTGTTATTTGTCGCTCACGGCAGCCGGCCGTCCTGCGATTCCGCGCGTCTACCGACGCGACCGGCCGGCGCCTCCGCGAGGGCGCCGCAGGAGCGGCGGGCCGCGGTCGCGGCCTGTCGCGCGTCCGTCAAAGACGGCCGCGCTCTTCCAGCCTTACATCCCGTCGATCGGGGCGGCGTCGGCCGCAGGCTCGTAGAACACGAAGTCCGACGCGTCGAAGTCGCTCGCGTCCGTGTTCTCGAGCCGGATGAGGCCGCCGCCGCAGCACGCCAGCTCGATCACCGTCGTGGTCCCGTAGGTCTCGATGTTCAGGTCTTCGAAGCCTGCGATCCCCTCCAGGCTCGACAGGTCGATCAGGTCTTCGCCATCGGCGAAGTCGGTGATCGTGTCGTCGCCGTGATCCGGCCCGAACACGAAGGTGTCGGCGCCGGCACCGCCCGTCAGCCGGTCGTTGCCTTCGCCGCCGAGGAGCAGGTCGCGCCCGGTGCCGCCGTCGAGCGTGTCGTCGCCCTCGCCAGCGAAGAGCCGGTCGTGACCCGCTTCGCCGAAGAGGCTGTCGTCGCCCTCCTCGCCGTAGAGGTCGTCGGCCTCGCTGCCGCCCTCAAGGCGATCGTTGCCCTCGCCGCCGAAGATTCGGTCGTATCCGCCCATGCCCTTGGTGGTGTTGTCCTCCGCACCGTCCAGCATGAGCGCTGAGCCATCCGATCCCATGAACGGATCGGCAGGGCGGCTGATCGTGGTGCCGCCGATGGTGATCGAGGTCGTCGTTCCGTCCGGCATGTCGAAGTTGGACTTGGTCAGCTCCGACTTGGCGATCCCCCTGATCTCGATCGAGCCGTCGAGAGCATCGTGCTTGACGATGACCCCGCCGCCGTCATCCGTCTCCACGATCGTCAGCTCTTCGAATTCGATCGCCTGGGGCAGCAGGCGCAGGTCGATCACGTCGTGCTCCACCTCGAAGTGCTGGATGATGTCGTTGCCCGCGTTCTCGTAGTAGATGAAGCAATCGGCGCCCGCGCCGCCGATCATCTGGTCGTCGCCTGCCCCGCCGACGAGGATGTCGTCGCCATCGCCTCCGGAGAGGGTGTCGTTGCCCTCGTCGCCCCACAGCCGATCGTTGCCGCCGTGGCCGTGGAGGGCGTCGGAGCCGGTGTCCCCAAGCAGGAAGTCCCGGTCCGCGCCGCCGCTCACGACATCGTTGCCTGATCCGCCGCGCAGGATGTTCCGGCCGGCTCCGCCGCCAATGACATCGTCGCCGGACCCGCCGAGCACGACATCGTTACCGGCGCCGCCATCGAGACGGTCGATATGGCTCCCGCCCTCGATGATGTCGTTGCCCCCACCGCCCTCGATGATGTCGTCGCCGGTTCCACCGATGAGGATGTCGGCCCGCTCCGTCGCCTCATTCAGGTTGGCCATCGGGCCCTCCTTTCGTCAGTTCTGCGTTCCCTGCACGTCCCACCGGCTCCGCGCGCCTCACATCCCGTCGACGGACGCCCCATCGGCGGGCGGTTCGTAGAACACGAAGTCCTCGGCGCTGAGGTCGCTCACGGCCGTCTCGCTAAGCCAGATTCTGCCGCTGCCGTGGTCGGTGAGATCGACGACCGCCGCGGTCCCCAGGGCCCAGACGTGCAGGTCCTCGAAACCCGAGATTCCCTTGAACGCCGAGAGGTCGATCACGTCTGCGCCGTCGCCGAAATCGCCGATCCAGTCCGACCCGTGACCCCGGCCGTAGACGAAGGTGTCGGCGCCGCCGCCGCCGTAAAGCTGGTCGTTGCCCTCGCCGCCGACCAGCAGATCGCTGTAGCCGCCGGCGCCGCCCCTGATTTCGTCGTCGCCCTCGCCGCCGAACAGCCGGTCGGCACCGTATCCGCCGTCGATGGTGTCGTCGCCTTCCTCGCCGTAGATGGCGTCCGCCCCGCTTCCGCCGTCGAGGTGATCGTCTCCCTCGCCGCCGAAGACACGGTCTTGTCCGCCCTTGGCGAAGGCGGTGCCGTCGCCCTCGCCGTTGATGTAGAGCACGGCGGCGTCCGTCCCGTCGTACGTATCGGACGGTCGGACGATCCAGGCGCCGTCGATGGTGATCTTGGTCGTCTCTCCGTCCGGCATCTTGAAGTCGGATGCAGAGAGCTCCGATGCCGTGCAGCCCCTGAGCTCGATGGAGCCGCCCAGGGCCTCGTGGGTGATCATGACCCCGCACTCGCCCTCCACGTCGGCGATGTTGAGGTCGGAGAACCTGATCGCCTCGGGCAGCAGGCGCAGGTCGATGAAGTCTTCCCCCGGCTTGAAGTCGAGGATCACGTCGTTGCCGTCATTCCCGAGGTAGACGAAGTGATCCTCGCGCGCGCCACCGCTCAGGAGGTCGTCGCCCTTGCCGCCGAGGATGACGTCCTCGCCGCCGCCGCCTTCGAGGAAGTCGTTGCCGCTGCCGCCGAAGAGACGATCCCACCCTTCGTTGCCCACGATGTGGTCGTTGCCGCTGTCGCCGCAGAGGAAGTCGTCCCCCGCACCCCCTCTGACGTAGTCGTCGCCGCTGCCGCCCCGCACGATGTCGCGCCCGTCGCCGCCGTCGACGATATCGTTGCCCGAGCCGCCGAGGACATGATCGCGGCCGCCGCCGGCCGAAATCCTGTCGTTGCCGCTCCCGCCTTCGAGGATGTCGTGGTCGGCGCTGCCGTTGAAGGCATCGTTGCGGCTGCCGCCGGTGCCGATGACGGACCGCCCGGTCAATGGGTCCAAAGTCTTGGCCACCGTGCCCTCCTGTCGCGTGTTCGCAGAGTCTCCCATGGAGGTCGGGCCAGGCGGGGACGATTGCCAATAAGCTTTTCCTGCATACCCCATAAGTACTGGGGGCAGACCGCACGGGGGCGCTCCGCCCGCGCAAATTCCCGCAGCGTCGGGGTGGCGCGGCGGTGTATCCTCGGCTCGAATCCGCCGCGTCGAAGGGCTCCCGCCATGTCCTCTCCCGCCGTCGCCGAGGCCCCCTCCAGCCACGCCGAGGCGGAGTGGGCCACGCGTGTCGAGCTCGCCGCCCTCTACCGGGTCATGCACCTCTACGGCATGACCGACATCGCCAACCAGGAGGTCGGCGCCCGCGTGCGGGGCGAGCCCGATTGCTTCCTGATCCACCCCTACGGGCTCCTGTTCGAGGAGGTCCGCGCCTCGGACCTCGTCAAGGTGAGGCTGGACGGCACGGTGATCGACGGCCCCGGCATCTGGGCCGGCAGCGGGCGCGAGAGCTTCGTCGCGCACGCGGGCGAGCGCTGGGTGAGCGACGGCGGCGTGAACCTCGGCAAGTGGATCTTCGGGACGCGCCCCGACTGCGACGTCTTCATCCACGCGCACTGCGAGGACGTGATGGCGGTCTCCGCGACTGAGGGAGGGCTGCGCCCGGTGAGCCAGGCCTACATCTACCTGCGGGAGCAGATCACGTATCTCGGCTACGACTTCGCCGAGGACGACGAGTACGCGGGGCTGTTCCGCGCGGCGATCGCGGGTCACGACATCGTCGTCTCCCACCACCACGGCTGTTACGCCCTCGGCCGCTCGGCGGCGGAGGCCTTCTTCCGGGCGTTCTACCTGCGCCAGGCGTGTTCGGTGCAGGTCAAGGCGGCGGCGACAGCGGTGGGCGCGGGCGAACGCCTCAACGAGATGGACCCGCAGCGCGTCGCGATGATCGAGGACCAGATGCGCGCCTCCGCCCACCACCACTACGACGGCAGCACCGAGTGGGCCGCCCTCATACGCAAGCTGGAGCGCGAATGTCCGGACTACCGGACGTGAGTGCTGCGTTGGGGTCGGAAACTACGGCCTGATGTCCTGTTGCCGACGTGCGTATCCGCTTTCCAGCCACTTCATCACGTCATGGCCGGGCTTGTCCCGGCCATCCACGAGCGCCCCAGGCTTGGCCCAGCGTGGCTGGATGCCCGGATCAAGTCCGGGCATGACGTGTTCGGGGCGCCGCGCATGCGGACACAAACGTTCCTAACGAGACGCTACCCCGAAATCGACGTGCCCCCGTCCACCACGAAGCTCTGGCCCGTGGTCCAGCGGCCGGCGTCCGACGCCAGGTAGACCGCGATGCCGGCGACGTCCTCGGGCTCGCCCAGCCGTCTCAGCGGCGTGCGCGCGATGCGCTCCGCCGCGCGCGCCTCGTCCTCCCAGAGCGCCCGCGCGAAGTCCGTGCGCACCAGCCCCGGCGTGATGGCGTTGACCCGGATGTTGTGCGGGCCCAGCTCCACCGCGAGGTTGCGCACGAGCTGAAGGTCCGCCGCCTTGGAGATGCAGTAGGCGCCGATGATGGCGGAGCCGATGGTGCCCCCGATCGAGGAGACGTAGACGATCGCGCCGTCCTTCCGCTCCCGCATCTCGTCCGCCACCAGCTGCGCGAGCCAGAGGTTGGACTGCACGTTGGTCGCCATGATCTTGGCGAAGGCCTCGTCCGAGATGTCGGCGAACGAGCCGTAGTGCGGATTGATGGCGGCGTTGGCGACGACGATGTCGATACGCCCCCAGGCCCGGCGGGTCTCGTCGACCAGGCGCTCCAGCTCTGGCTTGCGCCCCACGTTGCAGGGGAGGCCGAGGACGGCGAGCCCCTCGTCGCTTAGCTCCCGCTCGGCCGCCGCGACCCGGCCTTCGTCCCGGCTGGAGACGACCACCCTTGCCCCGTGCTGCGCCAGCGCCCGCGCGATGGCCTTGCCGATGCCCTTGGTGGAGCCGGTGACGACGGCGGTCTTGCCGGTGAGATCGAACAGGGTGGACATGGCGGTCCTGGGCGCCTCCGGGCTAGGTGAGGGGGGCGGTCATGGCATAGTCTCGCGGCCGCGGCGTCTCTGGGCGGTGCGGGGCCGCGAGGATGACCGCTCCGTACGGGGCAGTCCAGACGTAACGTCTGCTCTCACCGCCCGGGCAGGGGCCGGGCTGGCGGTCCGCCGGCCGGTGGCGCGGGCACGCGGCAACGACAAAGGGAAGCGGGTATGGCAAGGGCAGACTTTTCGTTTTTCTTCCCGTTCAGGGTGCGGTACTCCGAGATCGATGGGCAGATGCTGGTCTTCAACGCCCATTACCTGACCTATTTCGACACCGCGATCACCGAGTTTTTCCGTGCGCTCCCCTACGACTACCAGGGGCAGGTGGAACGCCGGGGCGAGGACTACCACACGGTCAAGACCCTGGTGGAGTACTACGCGCCGATCCGCTTCGACGACGAGATCGAGGTCGGCGTGCGCTCGGCGCGGATCGGCCGCTCGAGCCTGACCTTCGGCCTGGAGATTCACCCGAAGGGGCGGGACGACCGCCTCGCCTCGGGCGAGGTGGTGTGGGTCAACACCGATCAGACCACGCATCGCCCGGCGCCGCTGCCGCCCGAGCTGGTGGAGAAGCTGCAGGCCTTCGAGGGCGGCGATACAAGCTAGAACGCTTTCCGACCTTAGCGGATCAGCACGGCCCGAACGAAACCCACCTCTCCCTGACCCTCTCCCCCCTTGAAGGGCGGAGAGGGGACGTAGACGGCGCCGCCCGTTCTCCCTCTCCGCCCCTGGGGGCGGAGAGGGTCGGGGTGAGGTGGGGGTTTTCCGGACCGCACCGCATGCAAATTGAGGGACTGTGTAGCAAGTGGGTGCGATCCCGCTCCGTCGAATAGCGGCCCTACCGTTTCCCGCCGAAGCCCGCGCTCAGGTCGTCGCGTTCCAGCACGCCGCCCATGCCCTCGTGGGCTGGGCCGAAGAACGCGCCCGTCACGGTGCCGTCGTCGCCGCCGGTCTGCACGAAGGTGTTGCCGCGCACCTCGATGGTGTAGCTCAGGTCGCCGTCGTGCCACACGGTGCCGGTGCCGAGCGCACCCGGCGGCGCATCGGCCGCCCACTGCTCGAGCCCTGTGAAGTCCGCCGAGCCGGCCAGCGTCGCCAGATCGACCGAGAGAGCGGCGGCGCCGGCGACGGTCTCGGCGTCCGGCGTGAGGCCGAGCAGGCGGCCCGACCAGCCGACGCTGCCGGAGAGTTCGGCGTTGTCCGCGAGCGCGGCGTGGGGCGCTGGCCCGGAGGCCCAGGGCTGCACCAGGCCGTTCCTGAGCGCGGCGCCGAACGCGACCTCGCCGTCCTCCAGGTCAAACGTGCCGCGCACGTGGAGGGAGGAGGCGGCCCAGTCGCCCAGCTCGGCCGCGATGTCGCCCGGCACGGTTCCGGGCTCCAGGCGTCCGTAGACCGCGAGCAGGGCTTCGCGATCCAGCGGGTGCAGGATGTGCGCCGTCAGCTCCTCGCTGCCGCCCGACACCATGATCGTTTCCGGAAAGCGGCTTGCGTCCACGTGGTTCCGGCCAAGCAGGTGAATGAGCTCGTGCGCGATGACGCCCAGCCGCTCGAGCCCCTCCGTCCGGGTATGATCCACGAAGACCCTGCCGGCGGCGATCTCGATCCTGAAGGGCGCCGCCGGGTCGCCGGTCTGCTCGATCGAATACTTCGGTTCCGCCAGCCCGATGTCCTCGCCGTCCGGTGGCACGGCCTCCGTCTGCCAGTCCTCCTGCGGCGCGAACGTGACCAGAATGACGCCGTCCGCGGGTTCAAGCGCTCCGGCGGGCGCGGGGTCCGGACTGAACGCCAGTTGCCAATCCTGGGGCAGCGCCGCGTTGATCGCCTGCACCGCGCGCACCGTCTCGTCGACCAGCGCGGGCGGGGTGCCATCCGCCACGTAAACGGTTGGTGGATCGGAGCGGAAGCGCAGGAGCGGGGCCTCGAGAATCGTATCGGCGGGCATGCCGTCTTCTTCCTCGGTCTGAGGCGGGGCGGAGTCCGCTTCCAGGTAGGCGACCAACTCGGCGGCGCCGATGCCGTCCTGCACCGAGCCAAACGAAACCCCGATGTCGCCGTGAAGGCCGGCTTCCGCCAGCGCGCCGGCCGGCGGCGCGACGTCGGCGCCCACGTGGACCCGGTCCCCGAAAGCCACGATCGGCGCCTGTCCCGCCTGAAGCGGCGTCTGCAGCGGCAGCGCGGAAACGTCGGGGGAGGGCGCGTCTTCGCTTTCGTGAATGCATGCGGCGAGCGTCAGCGCGACGCCCAGGCCGAGATATGTGAGTGGCAGCTTCATGGGACCGCACCGTTGCGAGGCCGAAGGTCGGGGCAGGGCGCTCCGACATGCGAATCGAAACGCCGCTACGGTTCTACCCTAATCGGTCCGAACGTTAGAGGCCGATATCGATGCCCACCGGGCAGTGATCGGAGCCCATCTGCTCCGGCCAGATGAAGGCGCCCTCCACCCGCTTCATGGCCGCCGGCGAGGCGAGCACGTAGTCGATCCGCCAGCCGACGTTCCGCTCCCGCGCACCGCCACGCTGCGTCCACCAGCTGTAGTGGTCCGGCTCGTCGGGGTGCAGCGCACGGAAGGCGTCCACCCAGCCGGCCTCCAGCCAGCGGTCGATCTCGGCCCGCTCTATGGGCAGGAAGCCGCTGTTCTTGACGTTGGCCTTGGGGCGGGCAAGGTCGATCTCCCGGTGCGCGGTGTTGTAGTCGCCGATCACCAGCACCGGGCAGCGGCGGCGCATGCGCTGCACCCGCTCGAAGACCGCGCGGTAGAAGTCGAGCTTGTAGGGCACCCGGCTGTTGTCCCGGTTCTTGCCGTCCCCCTTGGGGAAGTAGGCGTTGACCACCGCGAAGCGCCCGCGCCCGGTGCGGAAGTGGGCGGCGATGTAGCGGCCCTCGATGTCGAACCGGGCCTCGCCCAGGGCGGTCTCCACCCGCTCGGGCGCGAGCCTCGAATAGATGCCGACGCCGCTGTAGCCCCGGCGCTCGGCCGCGACGAACGCCGTGTGCCAGCCGGCCGGCGCTCGCGCCTCGTCGGGGATCTCGTCGTAGAGCGCGCGGACCTCCTGCACGCCGACGATGTCGGCCTGCGCGCTCTCCAGAAAGCCCGCAAACCCCTTCTTCACGCAGGCCCTGATCCCGTTGACGTTCCAGCTCACAACGCGCATCGGCTTCTCCCGGCCCGCCCTACAATTCGAGACCCGCTCCGCGATAGGGTGAGCCGGCAGGCGCCGTGAGGCAACGGTTCGGACAACAGGGAGGGAGAGCGCATGGCGAAGCGCACCGACGCGCCAGCGCGGTCGCCGGCGGCCGGGAGCGCGTCTGGCTAGTGTCCCGTTTGCGAAGTTTCTATCCAATTGCCCCCCACACGTCATGGCC
>JAPPNV010000426.1 GCA_028818565.1 Rhodospirillales bacterium
CGCCGGCTTGCGCGGCGCGACGTGTTCGAGAACCAGGCGTTTCGCTACGGGGCGACGACTTGGGGCGTGCAGTTTCATCCCGAGGTCGACGATGCGGTGCTCGGGCGTTGGCTCGACCGCGATCCGCCGCCCGAAGACCTAGAGCGCAACGGCGCGCAGACGGTGGCGGTGCAGCGCGCCAGGCACGCGCGCCATCAATTGGCGATGCACAACTGGCTCGGGCGCTTCCTCGCGCTCTGGCTCGCCAGCGCGGAGCGGTGACGTGGTCAACAGCCTGATCGTCGGCGTGACCGGCGCGAGCGGCGCCGTCTACGGCGTGCGCCTGCTCGAGGTGCTGCACGAGACGCCGGTCGAGACCCACCTCGTCGTCAGCAAGTGGGGACAGCGGACGCTGGAGCACGAGACCGGCCGCAGCCTCGGCGACCTGCGCACGCTCGCGGACCATCATTATGGCGCGGGCGACATGGCGGCGCTGATGTCGTCGGGCTCCGCCGCCATCGACGGCATGGTGGTCGCGCCTTGCTCGGCCCGTAGCCTTGCGGCGATCGCTTGCGGGCTCAGCGAGAACCTGATCCACCGCGCGGCCGACGTCATGATAAAGGAGCGCCGGCCGCTCGTCCTCATGGTGCGCGAGACGCCGCTCAGCGCCGTTCACCTGGAGAACATGCTCAAGCTGGCGCGGCTCGGCGTGACGATCCTGCCTCCCGTTCCGGCCTTCTACAACGAGCCTGGATCGATCGGCGAGATCGTCGACTACACCGTCGCCAGAGCGTTGGACCAGTTCAGCTTGAAGGTGGGCCTGGGTGAGCGCTGGCGCGGCGGCCTCGTGCGCCGCACTGCATTGTCAGACGGTTGATGGCTGTCGGGGCCGGTTTGACCCGGCCCCGAGATCAGAACGTGTGCGCTGCTGCGATCGCGATGGCCCGCTCGATATCGGCGATTGCGCCGGCCATCTCGCGCCCGATCAGGTCCATCTTTCGGAGCTGCTCTATGCGAGGCTCCACCCGGTCGATTTCCCTTTTCGAGTAGATCGTCCGCAGGATGTTGCAGCTATCGACGAGGCAGATGAGGGCGACATCGCGCGGGTCGGGAATCTCGTCCGAGAACAGCACGTCCGAGATACGCTTCTTCGCCTCCTGCTCCACCTTGCCGTCGATGGTCGGATAGCGGCGGGAGCGAAAGACCCAAAGGAATTTCTCCTCCTGACGCTTCAAGACGCCGCGTTCCACCAGTTTTTCGAGCGCGGTCGCCCGAATCGTCGCGTCGTGACTGGCGGACGCTTCCTCGGCGGAGAGGGTCTCGATCCACGCCCTGCTGTCTGCCGTCCCCTTTTCGCCTGCAATCCGGGCCAGGGTGCGGTCGAGCAGGGAATCGCCCGTCGGGGTGGTATCGATGATCACCAGTTGCTCGGGGTCGGTATCGATCCGGTTCGCGAACGCCAGGTCCATCAGGACCGCGCCCGTCAACGCTCGGTTGAGCGTGTGCTCGCTCACCGGGAGGAAGGTGCCGTTCTCGTCGTGGAGAAGCAGCACCATGATTTCTTCATAGAATGTCAGCATGGCACCGAATTCCGGGGTCAGGTCAGGGCTGGAGACTGCGAGGACGGCGCCTCATGCAAGCGCAGCAATCGCAGCTTCACTCGTATCATGGCACTCGATGATCGCCAGAAATCCGCTCATTTCCATGACTGATCGACAGTCGGGTTGCAGGGCGGCCACGGTCAGTTTCCCGCCGCCTTGCTGGCATTTCCTCGCGCTGACCAGCAATACCCGCAGCCCCGCGCTGCTCACGTAGCCCATCTCCGCGCAATCCAGTGCCACACGAACGTCTCCGCGCTCCACAATCCCGGCAATCGTGGCCTCCAGGTTCGGCGCAGTCACTCCGTCCAGGCGGCCGTTAAGGGAGACGACGACAGCGGCTCCCTCCGTCCTTTCAGCAATGTCCATCGCGGCCTCGCTCTCCGCTTTGGGTTACCCGCGCTCGGCGGCACGCGGGACAAAGATACGCTGTTCGAGTCGGTCTCTGCAATGGTGAGCCAAGCGGGCTACACGCCGCCGCCGTCGCGCCAAAGTCGCGGCCAAGTCAGGCCGAGGAGAGTGGCGGCGACCAGACCCTCCGCCGCCACGATACGCACGGCATTGGCGCCGCCGAAAAGCTCGCCCATGAGGCCGATGTTGGTGAAGCCGATCACGCCTGCGCCGATCGTGAGCGAGAGGATGCCGAGCAGGCGGCCACGCATTTCCGGAGGTGCCATCCCGTAAATCAAAACGGTTTGCATGGTGGAGAACCCGGCCGCGCCGAGGCCCACGAAGAAGATCACGATCGCCATCGGCGCCGTCTCCGTCATCCAGCTCGCGACGAAGGCAAGCGCGGAGTAACTCGCGGTCCCGAAGAAGTAGAGCCGCCGGTACGCCCCCGGCCGTACGCCGAGGGCGGCGATCAGGAGCGCGCCAGCAAAGGCGCCGCCGCCCTCCAGCGCGGCGAGGCCGCCGATGGCGGCAGCGTTCAGGCCCAGGTTCTCCGTGCCGATGACCGGGATCATCGCGACGAAGGGGAAGCCCCAGATGTTGAAGATCACCGTGACATAGAGGATTCGGCGAACCTCGGGCTCCTGCGCCAGAAAGCGGAAACCCTCACGAAAATCGCCCAGCATCCTCGCGGAGCGCTGCCCGACGCCGGAGGCAGCGAAGGCCTTGGGCAGGCCCGGAGTCAGCATCAGGCAGAGCGCATAGAGCGCTGCCGCCAGGCCAAAGGCGCCGCCGAGGCCCAGCCACTGATAGAGCAGCCCGCCGAACAACGGACCGATGAGCCGCATGGCGTTGCTGGTGGCGCTGTCGAGGCTCATGCCGGCGGCGATCCGCTCCGCCCCGGCAGCATCGCCGATCATCCGCCGCCTGACCGGCATGTCCGTGGTCCAGACGACGCCGGAGAGGAAGGTCGCGAGCGCAATGTGCCAATAGGCAGCGATGCCCGAGAGCGCGAGGCCGAGGACGGCGAGAGAGACCAACGCCGCGAGCCCCAACGAGCTATAGAGCAGAATTCGCGGGGCCAGGCGATCGGCGAAGGTGCCGACGATGGGGCCGAACGCGGCGAGCGGCAGCATGCGAAGGATGACGAGAAGCGCCACCAGCACCGGCGACCCCGTCGTCTCGACGGCGAAAACGCCCACCACCAGCAGCTCCAGCCAGCGGGAGCCCATGCTGAGGAGGCCGATGAGCCAAAGGCGCAAATAGAGGCGGTCGCCCAGGAGCTCGGTCAGCCGTCGCGGCAGGATCATCGATGGCGACTCGCGTTGGGCGGTGGGGTTAAGTGGATAGAGAACCAGTCGGTGGCCCGGTCGGGCAATGGAGCGCGCGGCTTCGAAGGCGCCGGCCCGGCGCCACTATGACACGAACCGGTGCGGATTGGGGGATAGTGGTCCGGCGGGCGCGGTTTGGCGCGCATTCTGGCTTCGGAAGCATTGATCGCATTGAAATCAACGATTACAGTGCTGGTTGACATGGATGGAGTGGACGCAATGGCCAGCATTACGATCCGCAACCTCGACGACAGCGTGAAGACGCGGCTACGGGTACGCGCGGCCGAGCACGGACGTTCGATGGAGGAGGAGGCGCGGGTCATCTTGCGGGATGCGGTTGGGGCGAAGGCCGGATCAGACAACCTCGCCAGTGCCATCCGCGCGCGCTTCGCCCCGTTCGGTGGGGTGGAGCTTGATCTCCCGCCGCGCCAGCCCATGCGCGATCCGCCCAGCTTCGATTGACGGCTGTCGATGTTCGTCTTGGACACCAATATCGTTTCCGAACTGATGCGCCCGGCACCCGAGCTGGCTGTCGAGGCATGGGTAGCTTCGCGCCGGCCGGGGGACATGTATTTCTCGGCCGTCAGCGAAGCGGAGCTCCGTTACGGGATCGCGATCCTGCCGGCAGGCCGACGACGGAAGACGCTCGCCGAAGCGGTCGATGGACTGATACGAGAGGACTTCGCCGGTCGGGTTCTGCCGTTCGACAGCGCGGCGGCGCGTACCTACGCGGAGATCGCCGCCACACGCCGCAGAGCCGGACGACCGGTCTGCCACGCCGATTGTCAGATTGCGGCAATTGCGCAAGCGCACGGCTTTGCGGTAGCGACGCGCAACGTGCGCGATTTCGCTGGTATGGGTGTCGACGTCGTGGACCCATGGGCGGATGTGAGGCTAGTACCAACGGCTTAAACCTAACTCGGCGTCGCATTGGCCTGTATGGTCCTTGCCAATGCATTAACAAGGAAGTACGATTTCCTTACTTCGGGCCATACATGCCGGGGATGATCGTGCTCGCCAAGCTGACCTCCAAGAACCAGTTGACCCTACCCAAGGCGGTCACGGCCGCCGTAGAAGCCACCGAGTATTTTGATGTGACCACGGAGAACGGCCGAATCGTGCTCACGCCGGTTCGCGTCAACCGCTCCGATGGCGTGCGTGCGAAGCTGGCCGAGCTCGGGCTCTCGGAGACCGATGTCTTTGACGCGGTTGCCTGGGCCCGGTCGCACGAATGACGCCGGTTCGCCCGGTCCTTGACACGAACGTCCTGGTCTCGGCGCTGCTGTTCCACTTCAGTGTGCTGTCGTGGTTGCGCGGCGCCTGGCGCTCCGGCCGCATCCGGCCGCTCGCCGGCCGGCAGACCACGGCCGAGTTGATCCGTGTCCTCGCCTATCCGAAGTTCGCGCTGAGCGACGAAGAGCGCCAGGACCTTCTCGACGACTATCTTCCTTTCTGCGAGACCGTCGCCGTGCCGGAGCCCCCGCCGACGGTTCCCGAGTGCCGTGACCCTTTCGATCGGCCATTCCTGGAGCTAGCGCTCGCCGGACGGGCCGATGCGCTGGTGACCGGTGACGCCGACATCCTCGCGCTCGCGAAGGCATTTTCCGTGCCCATACTGTCTCCCGCCGCTTTCGAAGAGCGACTGTCCTGCGAAGAAGCAACCGACGCGTGACGTGTGCCGGGTATTCGGACAGCGCGCAGTGTCGTCCCGTGTCCGAGGCCTGACGCATCCGGCTCGCGCAATTGATCCGTTAGCGACCGCGGTTGCTTGCCGTTGACGCATGGTGAATTGTCCCCGCAACACGGCCGCCGGACGCACAAAAGGGGGACCCAGTGCCGAAAATCGACAAGCTGGAAGTCGACCTGTTCCGCCTGCCGTTGCCGGAGGCGATGGGGGCCGCGGCCGCGGGTGTGATGACCGCCTTCGACATGGTGACGGCGCGGATCACGGACAGCGACGGCGTCACGGGCGTGGGCTACACGGTGATGCACGAGGGGCAGGGCGGCCCGATCGCGGCGATATGCGACGGGACCTTCCGGTCGAGCGTCGAGGGCCGCGACCCGGACCTGATCGAGACGATCTGGCGGGACATCTACAAGCGCCACCACTATGCCGGCCGGGGCGGGCCCGTGGGCTTCGCGCTGGCGGCGGTGGATGTCGCGCTGTGGGATTTGAAGGGCAACCGGCTCGGTACGCCGCTTTGGCGGCTGCTCGGCGGCGCCAACCCCTCCGTCAGGGCCTATGCCGGCAACATCGACCTGAACTTCCCGATGGACAAGCTGCTCGAAGGCGGCATGGCGAGCGTCGAGCAGGGGTTTCGTTCGGTCAAGATGCGGCTCGGCCGCCCGACCATCGCCGAGGACATCGCCCGCGTCGACGCGATGCGCAACCGCCTGCCCGACGACATCGAGCTGATGGCGGACGCGAACGAGGCCTGGCGGGTGGATCAGGCGGTGCGCGCCATGACGCTGCTCGAGCCCTTCGACCTCGTCTGGCTGGAGGAGCCCATCGCGCCCGACAATACCGCCGGCTATGCCCATCTGCGCTCGCTCAGCAAGGTGCCACTGGCGGCGGGCGAGAACCACCACACGCTCGCGGAGTTTGCGGCGCTGATCGGAGCCGGCGGAGTCGATTTCCCGGAGCCGGACCTCACCACCTGCGGCGGCATCACGCCCTTCATGAAGATCGCGCATCTCGCCGAGGCGCACGGCCTGCCGGTGATGAGCCACGGCGCGCACGACCTGCATATCCACGTGCTGGCGGCGGCTCCGAACGCGGCCTATCTGGAGTGGCATGCCTTCGGCCTCGACAAGTTCATGGCGGACCCGCTGACCGTCGAAGACGGCTATGCGCGCGCGCCGGACCGGCCGGGTCACGGCATCGCGTTCGACTGGCAGGCTCTCGCCGCCCACCGGCCGGAGCGCCTCTAAGTTCTTGAGTGGGTGGGCCTCATCACGGAGTATCCCGGTTTAGACCGTTTTTCGGGCTTGGACGATGAGGTGCGCCATGGGCGACAGCGATAGGGGCAACGTCAAGGAGGGGTGGAGCGCCTGGTGGAGCTTCGCGCGCATCCCCGAGTTCCCGGTGGAGGCGGAGAAGACCGCGCTCATCGTGATCGACATGACCTACCAGCAGGCCCACCGCGATTACGGGCTCTGCAAGCGGATCATCGAGGCGGGGCTGGAGGACGACCTTTCCTACTACCTTGACCGCATCGACCGCGTGGTGGTGCCGAATCTGGTGCAGCTCATTGCGGCGTTCCGCGACGTGGGCGCGCCGGTGATCTACACGCGTTGCGCCTCGCTGGTGGGCGACGGCTCGGACCAGACCTGGCGCCACCGGCACTTCGGCGTGGTCACGACCGTCGACTCCAAGGATGCGCAAATCCTTGCGCCGCTTGAGCCGGAGGAGGGCGACATCATGCTGACCAAGTCGGGCTCGGCGGTTTTTCCCTCGACCAACTGCGAGCATCTGCTGCGCGTGAAGGGAATCACCACCATCGTGGTGAGCGGCATCTTCACCAACAGCTGTGTCGAAGGCACGATCCGGCTCGCGGGCGATCTCGATTTCCGTTGCCTGATGCCCGAGGACGCCTGCGCCGCCATGTCGCCAAGCGGTCATGCCAACGCGGTCGAGTACCTCGACGGCAACTTCTGCCACGTGAAGCCCACGGCGGAGATCATCCGCCTGCTGGGCGCGGGAGCCGACGCGGCCGCCGCCTGACGTTACTCCGCCTGTCGGATAACACCTTCGCGGGCGAGTGCCACGCATTCGTCCTCGCCGTAACCGAGCTCGCGCAGGATCGCGGTGCTGTGCTGGCCCAGGGCGGGCACGTCCGTTTCGACGCGCCCCGGCTCCTCCTGGAACTTGATCGGGATGCCGAGATGGGCCGCATCGTCATCTGCCCGCACCACCATGCCCCTCGCGGCAAGGTGGGGGTCGTCGAAGGCCTCCTTGAGGTCGAGGACCGGCGCGAAGCAGATGTCGCGGCCGGCAAACCAGTCGACCCACTCGGCCTGGGTGCGCTCGGCGAAGGTCTCTTCGAGAAAGGCGTGAAGCGGCGCCTGCGCGGGACCCGCAGGCTCGCGGCCGAGCGGGATCAGGTCTGGCCGCCCCACCCCCTCCAGGAAGTTGACGACGAACTTCATCTCGCCGCCGCCGAGCGTGATGTAGCGGCCGTCCTTGGTGCGGTAGGGGCGATAGAAGGCAGCGCCGCCTTGCGTGCGCTCGGCTGAGGGCTCCGGCGCGCGGCCGTCGGCGAACACGCGGCCGGCCACGTGCGACGTCCAGGACACCACCGTGTCGAACATGGAGAGGTCGAGGTAGTCGCCGCGCCCGGTGGTCTGGCGGCGCAGCAGGGCCATGAGGATGCCGGCGAGCGCCATGAGCGAGCCTCCCATGTCCGACGGCGGCAGGCAGGCCATGGCGGGCTTGCCGTCGTCATCGACGCTGAGGCTGGCGACGCCGGCGAGCGCGTTGACGCTCAGGTCGTGGGCCGGGCGGTCGCGGTAGGGCCCGGATTGGCCGAAGGCGGAGATAGAGGCGTAGACCACCTGTGGCGCGCGTGGGCGCACGGCCTCGTATCCGACGCCTAAGCGATCGACCACGCCGGGGCGGAAGGTCTCGAGCACCACGTCGGCGGTCTCCGCAAGGCGCATGAAGGCCTCGCACCCGGCCTCACTCTTGAGATCGACCGCGAGGCTTCGCTTGCCCCGGTTCGCGTTGCGGAAATAGACCGTGTGGCCCGCCTGGACCGGCCCGATGACGCGCGCGGGATCACCGCTCTTCGTATCCTCCACCTTGATCACGTCGGCGCCGTGGTCTGCCATCATCATCGCGAGATGAGGGCCGGGCAGAAAGCGGGAGAGGTCCAGCACCCTGATCCCTTCGAGCTTCATGGGTCGCCTCCATGCGCGGGTTCGCTCTCGGTTGGCGCCGACATACC
>JAPPNV010000429.1:0-5679 GCA_028818565.1 Rhodospirillales bacterium
TGCAGAAGGCGGACCGCATCGTGGTGATGGACGAGGGCCGCGTGGTCGCCGAGGGCACGCACCGGGCGCTGATGGCGCGCGGCGGGCTCTACGCGAGGCTCGCCGCGCTCCAGTTCGACGACGGACGCGAAGGCGACACGGCGCAGGACGCGCTCGCCGCCTCGCCCCGCAGCGCCGCCGGGTAGAGCGCTATCCGGCCGCAAGGAATCGCGCTGTCTTGCCACACAGTCCCTCATTGAGCGTGCAGTGCGGCCAGAAAAACCCCCACCTCACCCCGGCCCATACTTCGTCAACTTGATTGGAAAATAACGTTCTTTCAGCATGATAAGGAATGACACGGAGGAGTGAATTTGACCCGCGTAAGCATATGGTCAGCAGAGTCATACGTACGCATGCGTGCTTCCGCGTGCATTTGTCGGCGAGCGTTCGCTGAAGCCGTGAGGCAACTGTAACCGATGGAGTGGACGCCCCCCCCGACGGCATCGCGATGTGCCATGTTGGCGGTGTCGTAACCGCCATGAGAGGAAAGGGGCGTCCACTCCATCGGTTACAGCCGGGTAGGAGGGGTCGTTGCCGAGCCCCTCCCCGCAGTTGCGGTAGGAATGCGCATTGCTGCGCACTCCCCGCGAAGATCCGGACTTGGTCTTCCAACTGAACGCCGTCGTCTGGCGTTTGCGGCCTGGGTTCGTAATGCTGCAGCCGCCCCTCGTTCCGTCGGATGACTTCTGTGATCCACTCGATCCATTCTTGGCACCATTGCGCCGGCTGTTTCTGGCCGGTCGCAGCCTCGGTAGAGGCACGGCGCTGATGGCTCCAAAGACTTTGCGGCCAACATCTTTCGAGTCATGGCAGGCGCAGCTTTGCGAGTTGGTCGGCTTCGCTGGCCGTCAAGAGGCGCAGCAAGAGCGCGCCACCGACCTCGCCGCTGGTGCTGGAGGCGGTGAAGATCGGCACTAACGCTTCGTTGACCACGCCGGCCGCGAGTGAGTAGTGGTCGACGGGAGATCGCGGTCCCGACTAGCTGGGCAATTCCTATATTGTGCGGACGATTTCGCATTTTGGCCTATTCATCGATCCACCACGCTGAATACCGCGGCTCGTAGAACGTTGCGACACATATTTTGTTCAACCAAAAGACGTCTTGATGCCTTGGATCAGAATGACTGTCCTTCTGATCCGCCACGACGTCTGCTTTGAAACCATTCGCAAACTCCAAGTGATACTTGCGGCCCATAGCTGAAGGCACCACGCACTTCATCCACCAGCCGCTGATGGGACCAACAACCTCGCCCACGACCTGGTCGCCGATCATGCACTGCACGAGTCGTCCATCGGCGGTAGGGTCGGCCACATACTCGGCATTAATGTGGATTACTTCGTCTCGTCCGCGCCAGATAACGAATGTTGAAGTGATTGATTCTGTAACGCTTTTCGACATGTACTTCAGTCCCTTTTTACTCTTGGGCTATGCGACTTTTCTTGAATCAGCCCACGGGCGAGTCACGCCGCTGTTGTAATCAGGGCGGCGTACTCGCAGGTGGCGGTGTCGGGGTGGGCGTCGCTGTGCGCGTCGCTGGATCGTCGTATTCAGGATTCTGCTCCACACTCCCATCTGGATTAACACGGAAAGGTCGACCCTCACCCAGAGATATTCTGTATCGACGCCTTTCTCTATCCCTCCGTCTGTTGATCGCGTCGACGATAGCAACGGTATCGTGGCTTGTATAGTCCACCTGGCCTTCTTTTCTATGGTTCTTTCCGTAGCGGGGCGGAAAGTCCAAGAAGGGTTGGAATACGCGCATGACGCGCTCGTCGTATTCATCAGGATGGTTCAGCGCAAGATCAGCCAAGGTGACAGCCCCTGCGGTCCGGCCAGAGTACGCGACTTCACGATGATCCAATAGATTGGCACCATCTACAAACTGTTTCTCCAGTCGAGTCCTGTTGGCCACCTTAAATTGTTGGATGGCTGGCCGCACTTGCTTCCAAGCGACCAAGACTGCGAAGAGACCGACGACTGGCGTGGCCGCCGCTTCTACCAATTCAACTGCGCAGAAGTCCATCATTCTTCAGGTTGCCCGCGGAAATTGATGTTGCGCGATCAGGTATTCCATGCTTGGGCCAGTCTTGGTCCAGTCGAAAAGCCGCCCAATGGATTAGGTCGAAGCATGCGCGGGCGCTGGTTTTGAGACGGACTGCGAACATGTCCATCGCGCGCAAGATGGGTGCCCGAATCCAGCATCACGGCCTTGGGGTGAGGTTCGCTGATGGAGCAACGGAAGCGACAACCGGGCGAGAGGGAAGTCGGATGTAATCTCGGCCGGATTCTTCCTGCATCGCCCGGATGTCCCGGAAGATGGCAGCTACGTCGTAATTGAAGCGGGCCGCGTGCGCGTCGCGCACCGCCCGCACTTCGGAGATGATTGGATCAATCGGGTGCGTTTCCATTGCTTGCCTCCGTGAGTTCGTTCGGTGTGCAGATTATGGGCGGCTCAAAACCCTCCTGCCGACATACCCGCTCGATGCGAGCGCGCATCGCTGCATTGGCAATATGGCGGAAATTCCACGTCACCAGAAAATCGACGCCATTGGTAGCGGAGATGGCGATATGCGCTGCATCGTCCGCCGCTTGGCGTGGAGCTGCACCGGTTTCGACCAGCGCATGCGCGAGAGACTCCGCATCGAGTGTCGCGTCGAGAAGCGCGATTGCTTCCAGCGCTTCGAGCCGGATACGCGCGGCCTTGGGGTCGCCCGCTCGGGCTTCCGCGACAACGAGCGCCGATGCAACCAGATCGAACCGGTCTGCGGCTTCGCGCCACCACAGCCGGGTGATCTCTTGGTAAGCCGCGATAACAACGTCCCGTGACGGCCGCGCCGTGAGATAGCTCACGACCGAAGTCTCGATGTACGCGGTGGGACGCATATGGCTACCCTAGAATCCGGCCGGGTTAGATTGCTCAACGTGATCGGCACCTGTGAGCAAAAGGATGGCTGCGGCCTCATCCGTGAGCCGCTCAAAAAACAACTTTGTCACCGCTTCCAAGACACGTTCTCCCCTGTGCGTTCACTCACCGCGTTCGGCGTTTCCTGCGCTTGGTCGCCGCCGCGAGCGGCGCGTGCATCTTCTCGTAAAGCATGAACAGGTGCTCGACCCGCTCGCGTTCGGAGGCGAATCCGCCGCGCCTGTAGAGCCGGTCCACCGCGCGGTCGAGCGCTTCATGCGCCCGGCGAAGGTTCGGCGGCATTGTATCCGCGCTATAGAGCGCATCCAGCGGAGTATCGGGAAACGCGGCCCGCGCGTCGAGAATGGCTTGGGAGAGTTCTGTGACCCGCTCGCGCTGCGCGTCACTCATGTCCGGCCATGGGAACGAGTTGTAGACGGCGGGCGAATAGCTGTAGTCGCTCTTGAGCCGCCCGGCGACAGTCCGCATCCAGGCCATGTGCATCGCCGACGTGAGGATGCCTAAGTAGTGCAACGGCGCGCCGGGAATAATCTGAAGTTTATTGGATGCAATCACGCTCGGCGGCAGCATCGCGATGGGAATGTACTCCCGAGTCTCCGACGACACTTCCGGGATGGCGAGGTAATCGGTGTCCGGCTGCCGGTCCTGTGTGAACAGGGTCGGATATTTTGCAAAGTCCCGAACGCTGAAGGTCGGGCTTTGTAGTCGCCCGCTGCGAACACGCTCAAGTCGCTCCATAATCGGTTTCGACGCCTTCAGTTCCGCCGGGTTCACATCTTTCAGCCAGAGGCACCAGCGCCACTTGCCAGAAATCATTTCATCGCCGCCGACATAAGGTTTCAGCCACTTTTCGCAGTCCGGGTCAGCATACAGGAGGTTCTGGCGGTCGCTTTCTTCCAGGATAAGGTTACTGAATTTGAGGTAGCCGCCGTCCGGCTTCTTCAGGCGGGCGCCGTCGGTCGGCTGACTGCCCTTGTGCAATTTTAGCCGGCCTTCTGGTGGCGAAGAGCGGGCAGGCACGGCATACTGCGGACCATTGATCAGATAACCGTTGATGCGCGCAACGTCGGAAGCGTGCGGCTCGTCGCGCACATGGTCGTAGTCGAAAATGCACCGCGGCCCATTCTTTGAGAAAGTCAGGCCAACGATCACGCAGTGGACCGCAGCCTTCCCGCGTGCGTCGCTGTTCCACTGGAAGGTCCGGTGCGCAAAGCGGATCGACAGGTCGCGGCCTAAAAGGATTGGCCACAGAATCCCGCACTGCTCGCCCTGCGCAATTGAGTTCGTCGAGACGAACGCAATCTCCAGCGATCGGTTAACCGCTGCATAGCCCGACGCCTTGTTGAACCAGCAAGTGACATAATCCAACCGGTTGACCTGCCCCTTAGTTCCCCAAATGCGCGCCATGTCGTCCTTTTGTGATGGCGTGCGCCACTGATGGCCAACAAAAGGCGGATTGCCGAAGATGTATGAACAGTCTTCGGCTGGCAGGAACGCCTGCCAGTCCATGTCCAACGCATTGCCAACCGCAATATGCGGAGACTTCTCGAGCGGGATGCGGACGAAGGTCTGGCCGAACTCGAGGCTGAGCCGGTTATTCATGATGTGGTCCATCATCCACAGCGCGGTCTCCGCGATGCGGGCCGGGAACTCGCCAAGCTCGATCCCGTAGAACTGGTCCACGTCCACCACCGACTGCCACGCCGCATCGAGTACCGCCTGATCAGTTGCGGCGGTCGCGTTCCGTATCTCCCGGATGACCTCGATCTCCAGAAGCCGCAGCTCCCGGTAGGCAATGATCAGGAAGTTGCCGCAGCCGCAGGCCGGGTCGAAGAATGTCAGGCTACCGAGCTTCGTCTGGAATTGGCGGAGCGCCGCGAGCCGGCCACGGCCACGCCGCTTGCGCACCCGGTCGAACTCGTCCCGCAGGTCGTCCATGAACAGCGGCTCAATCACCTTGAGGATGTTCTTCTCAGTCGTGTAGTGCGCACCCTGGGCGCGGCGCTCCGCCGGGTCCATCACCGACTGGAACAGCGCGCCGAAGATCGCGGGCGAGATATTCGACCAGTCGAAGCGGCAAGCATCGAGCAACGCCCCGCGCATCGCGGCGTCGAATGAAAACGTCCGCAGGTGCCCCTTGAAGAGATCACCGTTGACGTAGGGGAACCGCGCAAGGTCCTCGTCGAGCGTCGCGGCGCGCTCGTCCTCCGGCGTGTCGAGCACCTCGAACAGTTGCGCGAGCCACGGTCCGAGGTCGGCCCCGTCCTCGCTGGTGCGCGTCTCTATGAAGTCGAGGAAGATGTCGCGCGGCTCGAATACCCCCGTGTCGTCAGCGAACATGCAAAACACGACGCGCACGAGGAAGCGTTCCAGATCGTGGCCCCGGTGCCCGGCATCGGCGAGCGCATCGTGCAGCCGCCCGACCAGCTCGGCGGCCTCGATGTTCGCCGGATCCTGGTCGCGGAACGTCCGGCGCTGCACCCCGAGGATGAAGCCGAACGACTCGACATGGGCGGGCAGATCTGCAAGCGGGAAGGCGACGGTCTCCCGCTCGTCGAGATCGTGCAGCTCGAAGGTCTGAAAGTCGCTCACCAGGATGAAGCGCGGGCGCTCGCGTTCGGGCAGCGCGTCGAAATACTCCCCGGCCTGTTCGTACGCTCTACGGAGATCGCGCCCGGCGCTCTTCTGTTCGACGAGCAGCACGCCCGGCCAGAAC
>JAPPNV010000429.1:5689-8149 GCA_028818565.1 Rhodospirillales bacterium
GTTGTAGAAGCTCTGCGTCTCGCCCTTCTCGTAGGCCGCGTCCTTCCAGTCTTCCGCGAAGACGGCGGCGCGGGCGCGAACCTCGTTCCACGACAGGCGCATCAGGTGACGACGCTCGACCCGCGCCGCGCGTCGGACGGCCTGCCGTTGGCCGAAAGCGGATGGAGGACAGCCGCCCGGATAGTGCCCCGTCCGTCCGCGCTGGCGCGAGGCTCGATCATGCGTGCAGCGCGCCCGCACGCTGTTCGGCGGTGATCCTCTCCTGGCGCGCCCGTGCAAGCTCGTAGCTCGCCTGCATCCGCATCCAGTGATCGGCGGGGTCCCAGCCGGTTTCCTCGTGGATGAAGTCATCGACGTGCTTCATGGTCACCCCCTTGCATCACGCCTGGCACGATGTTCTTGGCAACCACCTTCGGCAAGCGCAGATCGCGGGACTTGGCGTGAGCCTCACTGAGCCGCAGCAGCACCGAGGTGACTTCATCGCCATCCACGTTCAGCGCGTGTAGGGCTTCCGCCACATCCGCCGTCAGGGACTCAAGACGGAGATCCCACAAGCGCGCCTCGTGCTTGTCGCTGCGCCCGAACATGAGGTACTTGACGGTTTCATTCTTGGAGATCGACACGCCGACAAGCATCTTCCGCATCTGCTCACGTACTTCATCAACGCGACCGTTTTCCTCGTCGGTGAGACTGATCGAGAATGTTGGCATGGCTGAACCTCACTTTGTGAGACTTTCACGAAAAATAACAAGAGTTAACGTCAATGTCAAAATTGTGGGCGGACCAATCTCCTTCCAGAAGGACAGATGCGTCGTGTTGTGCGCGCTTGAACCTGCACCGTCGCCGACAGTTCGACCCGATCTCGTGACGCCGCCGGTGGGCGTCTTCGCCTGCATGTCCGACCGCATTGCATCGCTGCCTCGTGCTTCCTACACTACAAGTCGGATGCCGCGCGACGGGATCGGCAGACCGTTTCCTCTCATGCGCGGCGGGCGCTGCCGCTCAAGCGCCGCTCGGGCTAAACGCCGATGACAAAGCGGCTTTCATGTCCCGAGTGCTTGGGCGTCAGGTAAGCAGGATCAAGACGCCCTTCGGCGTGTGGTTCTCACACCGGAACGCAGCAAGGCCCCGCGAAACTCACCCGCCTATCCAATTAGCCCAACGATAGGCCCTCGTGAGAAATCCAGGCTACCGGTCCGTATTTGCATCTTCGGAATGCGGAGTGCGGGCTGCCCGGAACCGGAGCATGGAAAGGCGGCCTCTTCTCCTGGCGCCCCGCCTCGGCAACGGCTCGGGGCGCGAGGTGTTTCTCGACCTGACCGTCGCGAAGCTCGGCGGTCATCACGATGCCCATGGCGGTGGCATCCACCTCCCGAATTCCCCTGACCATAGTCGCAGGAGCGGTCCGCAGCCAATGGCGGGAGGAGCATCGGGCGCGCCGAGCCCCCGTCTCGGGCTGATCACGAAAATGTGATCGGGGTGCTGAAAGCGACACTCCTGTCGGCCCATGTCGTCACATGTCCCCATATGTCGCTAAATAGCTCCAAATGCTACATGATTTCTCCTTGGCAAGTCAGTTGCTCGGTGTCCTTTGATCTCTATATGTTCTCTCCATGAGCACAGCACAGCAAAACCACCGCACCACCACAAGCAGCCTCCGGGCGCTCACGCAAGCCATCGAGACCCATGTCGCACGCGAGCAGCTCTCGCGCAGCGGTTTCGGCAAGGCGGCGCTCAATAACGCGTCCTTCCTCGGCCGGCTCGGCCGGGGCTCGGACGTGCGCCTCGGCACCGCCGACAAGGTGCTGGCCTGCATGAACCTGGAGGCGATCGGCCCCCGCTTCCTGCGGAGGGTCGAGGCCTTCCTGAAGGTGACCGGCATCAAGGCGCACGTCTTGGGCAGAGGCGCGCTGAACGATCCCAGCTTCGTGCTCGGGCTGGGTAAGGGACGGTCGCCTGTGCTCGGCACCGTCGACAAGGTGAGCGACTGGATGGCGGACAATGCGAGCCCGGCGGAGCTTGAGGCGGTGCGGGCCGCGGTCGAGGACGGCGCTGCGGCCGTCCCGGTCGATACGGCATTGCATGAGGAGAAACGGGAGATGAACGACAACACCGGTTTCATGAAAACGGCGCAGGTTGCGGCGTACCTGGGCCTGAGCCAGCGCACGCTGGAGAGCTACCGCTCGCGCGGCGGGGGCCCGCCTTTCTATGTCATGGGCAGCGTGGTGCGCTATCTGCTGTCCGATGTCTTGAAGTGGGCGTCGACGCGGCGAAGGAACTCGACCTCCGACGACGGGCTGGGGAGTCCGGTCCCGGAAGACGAGGACGAGGAGAATGACGGGGGCGAGGACGAGGAGAATGACGGGGCGGAGGACGAGGACGATGACCGCCCCGATCGCTCCGACCGTCCCGGGAGGTCCAAGCGATGACCGTAGGAGCCGGCCTGCCGCTGGGCGCGAA
>JAPPNV010000414.1 GCA_028818565.1 Rhodospirillales bacterium
CTGGCCGATCAGCCCGGCGAAGCTCGCCGGCCTGTACTTGCGCGCGAGCACGCGATAGGCGGCGGCGTCCTCGCTCATCGGTGCATGGCGTCCTTCGATCCGCGTCTCGCGGAGGCGACGCGTGGAGTTGGCGGCAGGAGACCGGCAGACGACCCAGCTTGAAGCTCGTTACGGCTGCTTCCTTCCGGACCTGACCGGGTTGGCGAGTTAGCCGTCCGCCGCCGATCTCCCGCACCCACTATAGCAGGTGCTGTGAGCGACTTTTAAGCCGCGCGCTGGGCCAGATCGGCGAAATAGGCGAGCACGGCCTCGGTATCCGTCACGTCGGCCGAGCAGCGGTTCATGTCGAACAGATTGATCGCGTGGCTGATCGGCAGGCGGTCGAACACCGCGTCCGCCGGTACGATGGTGCGGTAATTGTACGAAAATGCGTCGAAGACCGTAGCGCGGACGCAGTTGCAGGTGGCGCCGCCAGTGACGATCAGCGTATCGATGGCGCGATCGATCAGATAGGGCAGGAGGGGCGTGCCGTGGAAGGAGCTCGGCTTCTTCTTGGTGAAGACCAGATCGCCGGGCTCGGGCGCCACCGCGTCCACGATCACGCTGCCGTGGGTGCCCTCGAAGTAGACGTTCTCGCCCGCCTCCGCGCCGATCTTGGAGTCGAAGAGCCCGGCATCGCCAACGATGCGGTCGATGGCGAAGCGGGTGTAGATCACCGGTGCCTGGGCGGCGCGAGCCGCGCCGACGATGCGCTTGGTCTGCCAAACGGCAGCCCAGCCGGCGGCGCAGCTGTAGGGATAGGCGGCGAGATCGTGATTGCCCTCTTCCCCCACCATGTAGTTCTGCACGTCGATGAGGATGACGGCCGGGCGCGCGCCAAAGCCGACGCGCTTGGCCCAGCGGCCGCGCTCGATGGTCTCCCTGTCATCCGCGCTCAGGAAGCGTTGCCAGTCCGGCATTTCAGGCATCGCGGGCCTCCGACCGTGCGTTGCGGGGACCCCATCTTAGCCGGAATTGGCCCGCGCCGGGGGCGGTTGTGAGCGGGACCCGCCCCGAAGCCCATGGCTGGCGGCTCCAGGTGACGCTCAGTCGGGTCGCCTTCGAGGCGCTGGAGGCGGCGCTCGAAGACCACGCCGATGCCGTGGTGGCCGAGACGATAGAGGCAGCGCACTTAATGCAGGAAGCCCCGGCGGACGTTTTGCGCGTGACCTTGTTCGGCGCAGCCTCGGCAGACGAAGACCCCAGACCAAACCACTTGCGCGATTTGCTGAGTGCGGCCGGCGTCGAGCCCGACGACACGGCGGTCGAGCCGGTACGCCCTGTCGATTGGCGAGCACGGTCCCTCGCCTCCTTCCCACCCGTCTCGGTTGGGCGTTTCAGGATCCTGGGCGCGCACCAGTCCCCTCCCCGCCAACGTTTCGACCTCTGCGTCGATGCCGGCGCGGCCTTTGGCTCCGGCCGCCACGAATCGACCCAAGGCTGCCTGTTTGCCCTCGACTGGCTCGCCCGCCGCCGACAGGTCACCCGCGCGTTCGATATCGGCACAGGCTCCGGCATCCTTGCGGTGGCGGCGGCACGGCTCTGGCCGACACGGGTGCTCGCCCTCGACAGCGACCCTGCGGCGGTTGCCGCGGCGCGGGAGACCGTGCGGCAAAACGGGCTCTCCCGCCGGGTGACGGTGATGCGGGGCGAGGGTTCTCGCGTGGGCTCCGCAGGGCGGATCGGCCGGTCGGACCTGATCGTCGCCAACCTCAGGGCGAAGCCCATCGCCGCGATGGCACCGGCCTTCGCCCGGCATCTGCGGCCTGGCGGCGCCGCGGTGCTCTCCGGCCTGATCGCAACCGAGGAGCGGCTGGTGCTCGCGGCCTTCTGCACGCGCGGGCTCCGGCTCCGGCAGCGCATGCGGCTCGGAGCCTGGGTCACGCTGATATTGACGCGGTAAGCGGCGCACTGGCAGAACCACCAACATGTCCGAGATAACTGAGACAACCGGCGCGCTGGCGCGGGCCCTCGCCGAGGCCGGTATCGACACGCCGATCCATGAGGTCGAAGCACTTGTGCGGGGAGTCGCCGCGTCGGCTGTGCAGGACCGGGACTGGCTCCGCCTGATCCACCCGCAAGTCGACGCCGAGGCCGCCTTCGCCGAGAGCTTCGAGGCTCTGCGCCGGAGCTATGCCGAGGCAGCAGACGGGATCGACAACCCGCAGCAGGAGTCCCGGCTGGCTGCGCTCAGGGCCGAGCTTGCCGAGCGCGGCCTCGACGGCTTCGTGGTGCCGCTCAGCGACGAGCATCAGGGCGAGTACGTGGCGCGTCGTTCGCAGCGGCTGGCGTGGCTCACCGGCTTCACGGGCTCCGCCGGGCTGGCGATCGTGCTCGCCGAGCGGGCCGCGCTCTTCGTGGACGGGCGCTATACCCTGCAGGCAGCGGCGCAGGTGGACGGCAGCCTCTATGAGCACCGTCACATCACCGAGGAGCCGCCCGGTGCGTGGCTCAGAGAGCATCTCGCGGCGGATGCCGCGCTCGGCTACGACCCCCGGCTTCACGGCACGAGCCAGAGAGACCGGCTGGCGGCGCCCTGCCGCGCCGTCGGCGCCTGCCTGGTCGCGTGCGAGGACAACCCCATCGACGCGCTGTGGGCGAACCAGCCGCCGGCCCCGCTCGGCCCCATCGCGCCGCTGCCGCTGCGCTTCACCGGCACCGAAGCGGGCGAAAAGCGAGAGATCGTCGCCGCCCGACTTGCGGAGAAGAGCGCGGCCGCCGCGCTGCTGAGCGCACCGGATTCCATCGCCTGGCTGCTCAACGTGCGCGGCGCCGACGTCGCCAACAGCCCCCTCCCCCACTCCTTCGCCATCCTCCACGGCGACGGCGACGTGGACTGGTTCGTGGACCGCCGCAAGCTGCTCCCCGAGATTCCGGCGCACCTCGGCAATGCCGTGCACGTGCAGGCGCCGGAGACCATGGCGGACGTGCTCGACGCGCTTGCCGACGCGGGCAAGGCGGTGCTCATCGACGAGGCGGCGACGCCGGTTTGGATGGTCGATCGGCTGACGGACGGCGGCGCGGACGTGATTCGCGGCGCTGATCCCTGTGCGCTGCCCAAGGCCTGCAAGAACGCGGTCGAGCTCGATGGCATCCGAGCCGCCCATCGCCGGGACGGTGCGGCCTTGACCCGCTTCCTGGCCTGGCTCGCCGCCGCACCGCCCGGCTCGATCACCGAGCTGGACGCGGTCGACCGGCTGGCGGCCATGCGCGCGGGCGGCGAGCACTACCGAAGCTCGAGCTTCGATACAATCTCGGGTGCCGGCCCCAACGGCGCCATCGTCCACTACCGGGTGACGGCTGAAAGCAACCGTTCGCTGGAGCCCGGCACCCTCTACCTCGTCGATTCCGGCGGGCAGTACCTGGACGGCACCACCGACGTGACCCGCACGGTCGCGATCGGCCGGCCCGAGCCGGAGCACCGGGACCGCTTCACCCGCGTTCTGCGCGGCCATATCGCGCTGGCGACGGCACGCTTCCCGCGCGGCACCACCGGCGCGCAGCTCGACACGCTAGCGCGCCAGTTTCTGTGGCGAGCGGGCCTCGACTACGACCACGGCACCGGGCACGGCGTGGGCCACTACCTCAACGTGCACGAAGGACCGCAGCGCATCTCTCGCATGGGTTCGGGCGCGGCGCTCGCGCCAGGCATGGTGGTCTCCAACGAGCCCGGCTACTACAAGACCGGCGCCTACGGCATCCGGATCGAGAACCTGGTGGCGGTGAAGGAGGCTGACGAGGCCAACGGGGGTTTCCTTGGCTTCGAGACGCTGACGCTCGCGCCCATCGACCGCGCCCTCATCGACCCCGCCATGCTGACGGCGGATGAGCGCGCCTGGCTCGATGCGTACCACGCGCGCGTCGCGGAGACCCTCACGCCCCTGCTCGCGGACGACACAGAAACGCTCGCCTGGCTTCGCGCCGCGACGGCACCCCTAACCGCCGCCTAAGCCTGCAACCTTTCAGGCGCGGACGACTCTCGCCTATTGGTCCCTCCCGGATTGGGGATCCGCCCCCGGGTCGTAGGCAAGATTCGGCAAGAGCCATGCCTCGGTCTCGCGGACGGAGATTCCCTTGCGCCGCGCATAGTCCTCGACCTGATCGCGGCCTAGCTTGCCGACGCCGAAATAGCTGCTTTCCGGGTGGCTGAAGTAGAGGCCGCAGACCGAAGACGCCGGCCACATGGCGCAGCTCTCGGTGAGCTGCAGGCCGGTGCGGGCTTCGGCCTCCAACAGCGCGAAGATGGTGCGCTTCTCGCTGTGGTCGGGGCAGGCGGGATAGCCCGGAGCCGGCCTGATGCCGCGGTAGCGCTCCCCGATCAGCTCGTCGTTGGCCAAGGCTTCGTTCGGCGCATAGCCCCACAGCTCCTTGCGCGTGCGCTCGTGCAGGAACTCCGCGAAGGCCTCCGCCAACCGATCGCCGAGGGCCTTGGCCATGATGGCGCTATAATCGTCATGGGCCCTCTCATGGGCGTCCGCCAACCGCTCCACGCCGTCGCCGATGGTGACCGCGAATCCGCCCACGTGATCGTTGACGCCTGAACCTTGCGGGGCCACGAAGTCTGCGAGCGCACAGTTGGGTCGCTCGCGCTGGCGCGCCATCTGCTGGCGCAGCGTGTGCAGAGTAGCGATGCGGCTCTCGTGCCCACAGTTGGTGAACAGCTCGATGTCGTCGTCCACGCTCCAGGCGGGCCAGAAGCCGACGGCAGCGCGCGGTGAGAATGCACCTTCGGCAACGATGCTCTCCAGCATGGCGTGGGCGTCGTCGAAGAGGGAGCGCGCCGCTGCGCCAACCGTCTCGTCATCGAGGATCGCCGGGTACGTGCCGGCAAGCTCCCAGCTTCGGAAGAAGGGCGTCCAGTCAATATAGGGGACGAGATCGGCGACCGTCACGTCAGCGACGGTGCGCACGCCTGTGAACCGCGGCACAGGCGCCTGGTAACGCCGCCAGTCGGGCCGCGCCCGGTTGGCGCGCGCCTCGGCGAGCGAGAGCAGCCGCTTTCCCGACTGGCCCCGCCCGTGCGCGGCCCGCATCGCGTCGTAGCGTTCGCGAACCTCGGCTGCGAAGGCCTGGCGGCGCTCCGTACTGTTGAGCGCGCCGGCGACGCCCACCGCCTTCGACGCGTCTGTCACATGGACCACGGCACCGCTGTAGGCAGGAGCGATCTTGACCGCTGTGTGCATGCGGCTGGTGGTGGCGCCGCCGATCAAGAGCGGGATATCGAGGCCCTGGCGCTCCATCTCGGCGGCGAGCAGGCACATCTGGCCGAGGCTCGGCGTGATCAGTCCCGAGACCCCGATCAGGTCGGCTTTCTCCTCGCGCGCGGTGTCGAGAATCTGCGCCGCCGGCACCATGACTCCGAGGTCGATCACCTCGAAGTTGTTGCAGCGTAGCACGACGCCCACGATGTTCTTGCCGATGTCATGCACGTCGCCTTTGACCGTGGCCGTGACGATCTTGCCCGCAGCCCGAGGCGCAGCGCCGCCCTCGCGCTTCTCCTCCTCGATGAAGGGCACGAGATGGGCGACCGCCTGCTTCATCACGCGGGCGCTCTTGACCACCTGCGGCAGGAACATCTTGCCGGCGCCGAAGAGGTCGCCGACCACGTTCATGCCGTCCATCAGCGGCCCCTCGATCACCGCGAGCGCGCGGTCGGCCGCCTGCCGCGCTTCCTCGGTGTCGTCGACGATGTGATCGGCGATGCCGTGCACCAGCGCGTAGCGAAGCCTGCCGTCCACGTCCTGTTCGCGCCAGGCGTCCGCGCGCTCGTCCCGCACGGAGCCGGCGCCCGCGTCGCGGTAGCGCTCGGCGATCTCCAGCAGGCGCTCGGTGGCGTCGGATCGGCGGTTGAGCAGAACGTCCTCGACCGCGTCTCTCAGCGCGTCCGGAATGTCCTCGTAGACCGCGAGCTGGCCGGCATTGACGATACCCATATCCATGCCGGCTTGGGTCGCGTGATAGAGGAAGGCCGCGTGCATTGCCTCGCGGACGGTGTTGTTGCCGCGGAACGCGAACGAGATGTTCGAGACCCCGCCCGAGACGTGGACCTCTGGCCACCTGGCCTTGATCTGGCGTGCGGCCTCGATGAAGGCGCGGGCGTAGTCGTCGTGCTCGGCGATGCCGGTGGCGACGGCGAAGATGTTTGGGTCGAAAATGATGTCGGCCGCAGCGAGGCCGACACGCTCGGTAAGCAGGCGGTAGGCGCGCTCGCAGATCGCGAGCTTGCGCTCTGGCGTCTCGGCCTGCCCCTGCTCGTCGAAGGCCATGACCACCACGGCCGCGCCGTAGCGCCTCACCAGCCGGGCCTGCTCGAGGAAGGGCTCTTCGCCCTCCTTGAGGCTGATGGAGTTGACCACCGGCTTGCCGACGACCGCCCGCAAGCCAGCCTCGATGGCGGGCCAGTGGGATGAATCGATCATCACCGGCACCCGCGAAATGTCCGGCTCGGCCGCGATCAGGTTGAGGAAGCGGGCCATGGCGGCCTCGCCGTCCAGCATCCCCTCGTCCATGTTGACGTCGATGATCTGGGCGCCGTTCTCGACTTGCTGGCGCGCGACCTCGAGCGCGGCCGGGTAGTCCCCGGCGGTGATCAGCTTGCGGAACCTGGCCGAGCCCGTGACGTTGGTGCGCTCGCCGACATTGACGAAGGTGCTGCCGTCGTCCCCGCTCTCGAATGGCTCGAGGCCGGCGAGGCGGAGCCTGGGTCTGTTCGCGCAAACAGCGCGCGGCGGATGGCCCGCGACGGCATCGGCGATGGCGGCGATGTGTGCTGGCGTGGTGCCGCAGCAGCCGCCGACCAGATTGACCAGGCCGGCCTCGGCCCACTCGCCCAGCTGCGCGGCGGTCTCGTCCGGTGTCTCGTCATAGCCGCCGAACTCGTTGGGGAGCCCGGCATTGGGATAGGCGCTGATGCGCGTCTCGGCGATCCGCGAGAGATCCGCCAAGTGGGGGCGCATGTCCGCCGCCCCGAAGGAGCAGTTGAGCCCGATGCTGAAGGGCACCGCATGGGCGAGCGTCAGCCAGAACGCCTCGACGGTCTGGCCGTTGAGCATGCGACCCGCGCGGTCGGTGACCGTGCCCGAGATCAGGATGGGCAGTCGCAACCCGCTCGCCTCGAACATCTCGTCGAGAGCGACCAGCGCGGCCTTGGCGTTCAGCGAATCGAAGATCGTCTCCAGCAGGATGAGATCGACCCCGCCTTCGATCAGGGCCTCGGCCGCCTCGCGGTAAGCGGCGCCGAGGGTGGCGAAGTCGATCGTGCGCTTGCCCGGGTCGTTCACGTCCGGCGAGACCGAGAGGGTCTTGTTCGTGGGGCCGAGCACGCCGGCGACGAAGCGGGGCCGCTCGGCGGTGGCTGCGGCATCGGCGGCCGCGCGCGCGATCCGGGCGCTGGCGAGATTGAGGGCGCGCACCGCGGCGCCGAGGCCGTAGTCCTCCTGCGACACCCGGTTCGCGTTGAAGGTGTTGGTGGTGACGATGTCGGCGCCGGCTTCGAGGAAGCCCGCATGGATGTCGCGGATGACCTCCGGCCGGGTGAGGGAGAGCAGGTCGTTGTTGCCGGCGAGTTCGTGGTCGTGATCGGCGTATAGCGAGCCGCGAAAGTCCGCCTCGCCCAGCTCGTGGCGCTGGATCATGGTGCCCATGGCCCCGTCCAGCACCAGCACGCGCGCGGCTACCGCCGCTTCGAGCGCGGCCAATCGGGATGCGCGCCGGCTTTCCCCGCGCTTCGTGGTTCGTGGCTCTTGCGTCTGCCGCTGTGCTGCCGCCACGCCCGGACTCCGTGGCCCGCCGCACGAAAATACCCGCCGCGGCTGAAGCCGGGCGGGCCCCAACGCTTTAGCCGCATTTGTAAAGCGCCCGCAAGCTGTCGCTCAAATCGGCGCTGCAGCAGCAATAGTGGGGCAGAGTCGGATACCGGTCAACTCAGAATGTGCTCGACACACAGAATGTGCTCGACAGAGCCTGAAGGGTGCGATCGTGGCGGCGGACGCAGCGCAGACGGTCGCCTGCCGGCATCGTGCGCTCAGAGAGGCAGCTCGGTCGTCGATTTGATCTCTTCCATGGACAGCAGGGAGGTGATGTTGA